>CAYMJU010000183.1:0-51413 GCA_964390555.1 uncultured Acidimicrobiales bacterium
GAGGTTGCCCACCGGAATCGAACGGGTGCTGGTGAGCTCGTTGCGGGCGATGCGGTCGGCGATGGCGGAACCGACGAAGCGGGTGCTCTGGCCGGGGCCGAGATGGTTGAACGAGCGAGCTCTGATCACTGCGCTGCCGTAGGCGAGGTGGGCGTGCAAGGCGACGATGTCGGCTGCGGCCTTGCTCGCCGCGTAGGGGCTGACCGGTCGCAGTTGAGCGTTCTCGTCGATCGGTAGCTCGTCGGGATGAACGCGTCCGTAGATGTCGGCGCTGGTGACCACGAGCACGCGGTCGATCGAGGCGCGTCGGCTCGCTTCGAGCACCGCGCGGGTGCCGCCCAGATTGATGCGGAACGTCTCGTCGACGGACTCCCACGATCCGCCTACGTCGCTCTGGGCCGCCAGGTGAATGACGGCGTCGGGCCGGCACGCAGCGAGCAACGCACCTATGGCATCGACATCGGTGATGTCGGGCCCGCCAGCCGCTCGATCGGTCGTCACCACGTCGTCGCCGCAGGCATCGAGGTGATCGACCAAGTGGCGCCCTACGAATCCTTGGGCCCCAGTCACGAACGCCCGCACGCGACTGCTCCTGATCGGACGGCGGTTCGACGCCGGTGGTCCTGCACCAAGCGACGCTACCGCGCCGATCGTCCGCTTGGATGCGGCAGTAGCCTTCCCGGATCGTGGAGGTTGACCCCACCCCTTTACCGCGCCTCGAAGGCGCGCCACGGAACCCGCGCCGTCGTCGGGTGCCCGAGCGCCAGCGCCCTGTCGCGCCGAGGGTCGTGGCGGTGGTGGTGGCCCACGAACCGGGCCCGTGGTTCGACGAGACGCTGGCCAGCTTGGGCGCCCAGACCTACGCGGCGCTCGACGTGGTCGTGATCGACTCGTCGGGTGCCCCCGTCGCCGGGCGCGATGCCGAGCGCCGGGCCCGCCACGCGCTGGCGGCCGAGGTCACCGCCGAGTCCGCGACGCTGGACCAGAACTGGGGCGACGACGACTGGGGCGACGACAACTTGGGGGACGGCGACGAGGGGGACGGCTGGGCTGACGGCGACCTCGACAGCGACATCGGGGACGATGGCGACGTCGGGCACCTCGGCGAGCCCACCGCGATCGATCGTGGTCCGGAATCGGAGCCCGCCGAGGCGGACGGAGCAGCGACGGCGACCGACGATGCCTCGGCGGAGGCCGTCCCGGGTGCGGGAGATCTGGCCGACAGCTTGGCCCGCTGGGTTCACGAGGCTCTGCCCGACGCGACCGTCGTGTCCGTGGCGGGGGCGAGCGGGTTCGCGCCGGCCGCGAATTTCATCCTCGAGACCGAGTGCGGTTCACCGGCGTACCTGCTGATCTGTCACGACGACGTGGCGCTGCGCAACGATGCCATCGCGACTCTGGTCGCCGAGGCCGGGCAGTCCAACGCCGCCATCGTCGGGCCCAAGCTGGTGCGATGGAACGACCCGACGTTGCTGCTCGAGGTCGGGTGGGAGGCCGACAAGTTCGGGGTGGTCGACCCCGTCGTGGAGCCCGGCGAGGTCGATCAGGAGCAGCACGACGCCGTCCGGGACGTGTTCGCCGTCCCCGCCGCGTGCATGCTCGTGCGGGCCGACATGTTCGCGACCCTGGGCGGGTTCGACGAGGTGATGACGTTCCGGGGCGAAGACGTCGACCTGTGCTGGCGGGCGCAGGTAGCCGGCGCCCGGGTCGTGGTGGCGCCCGATGCGGTGGTCAGGCACCGCGCCGGCCTGGTCCGGCGACGGCGGGTCGATGACACCCGGATCACCGAGGCCCGTCACCGGCTCCGCATGGTGCTGTGCAACTACAACTGGTTGCACCGGCTGCGGGTGCTGCCGCAATTGGCGCTACTCACCCTGGTCGAGGTGGTCGTGGCGGCGGTCACGCTGCACCCAACGAGGGCCCGGGCCGTGCTTGGCGCGTGGCCGTGGAACCTTCGGCGAGGGCGACAGATCGCTCGCCGGCGCCGAGCGTTGGCTGCCATCCGCCGCCTCGAGGACAGCGAGATCCGGGCTCTCCAGCTTCACGGCAGTGCCCAGCTCAACCGGGGCGTGCGCCGGCTGTTGCGAATCGACGAGCAGGGTGGCTTCGTCGAATCCACGCGCCGAGCGCTGAGCGATGGCCTCTCGGACACCCCGGTGCGCAACGCGGCCATGGTGTGGATCGGCATCATCTCGCTGTACCTCCTCGGATCGCGCCATCTGCTCGGCGAGGTTCCCGCGGTAGGCGAGTTGGCCGCCTTTCCCGACTCGGCGCGCCAGATGGTGTCTCACTGGTGGTCCGGCTGGCGCCCGGTGGGACTCGGCGACGCGGGCGGCTCGCCGATCGCCGAGGCCTTCCTCGGTGTTCTCGGGCTGGCCTTGTTCGGTGCCACCGACTTGGCGCGGCGGGCGCTGGTCCTCGGACTGCTGCCGGTAGGGCTGGTCGGCGCCTGGCGGATGCTGGCTCCCATCGGGTCGAGGCGGGCGCGCATCGGCGCGGTCTCGATGTACGCCGCCACCCCGGTCGCGTTCAACTCGCTGGCCCGAGCCAACCTGACCGGTCTCGTCGCGTACGCGGCTGCGCCGTGGATTCTCGCCCGCATGATGAGGGCGCTCGGTCCCCGTTCGTGGGGGGTCGACGAGGCGCGGGGTGCGACCGGACGCTTTGGTTGGGGCCAGCTGATCTTGTCGCTCGGCCTCACGATGGCCAGCGCCGCAGCTCTGTCGCCGTTCCTCGCGGTCGTGCCGGTCCTCGTGCTGGCCGGGCTCGTGACCGGCGGTGTCGCCGCCGGCTCGCCTGGTCGGGTCCACCGTTTGTTCACCGTGACCGTCGGAGGCGCTGGGGTTGCCGCGGTGCTTCACCTGCCGTGGTTGCTCGATCTCACGAGCGGGGGCGGGGACTGGGCCTCGGTCGGTCTGGTGGGTTCCGGCGAGCCCGGGACCGAGCCGCTCGGCGACCTCCTCCGCTTCGACACCGGACCCATCGGCGGCGGTCCGGCCGCCTGGCTGTTGCTCGTACCGCCGGCGCTTCCGCTCGTCGTGGCTCGCGACGTACGCCTGACGTGGGCGATCAGAGGGTGGGCGATCGCCCTTGCGGCGTGGGCCGCGCTGTGGGCGGGTGAGTGGGGACTGCTCGATGTGGCCCTACCTCCCCCCGAGGCGCTGCTCGCCGTAGCCGCCGCAGGCCTGGCGACGGCGACCGGGATGGGAGTCGCGGCGTTCGACGTCGACCTCGGGTCGGCCCGCTGGAGTTGGCGGCGCGCGATGGCGGCCTGCGCCCTCGCCGCCTTCGTGGTCGCCGCGGCTCCGGTGGCCGCGGCTTCGCTCGACGGTCGTTGGGAGCTTCCCCGCTCGGACTTCCGGAACTCGTTCTCCCTGTTGGACCCCGCCGACCCGAGGGTCGCCGCGGAGGCCACCGCCGGCGATGGCGGCGACGCGTCGTTCCGCACTCTGTGGGTGGGTGATCCCGAGGTGCTGCCTGCGGCGGGCTGGCCGCTCGTTGGTGATCTCGCCATCGCGGTGAGCGACGACGGTCCCCCGACGATCGCCCACCGGTGGGTCGACGAGCCGTCAGCCGGGATCGACGAGCTCCGGCGGGCGCTGAGCACCGTGATCGACGGCGACACCAACCGGCTGGGAGCGCTTCTGGCACCGTTCGGCGTGCGCTACGTCGTGCTGGTCAACCGCTTGGCGCCGGAGCCGTTCGGCGAGATCGAACGACCGGTCCCCGACGAGGTCACCGACGGGCTCTCCGAGCAGCTCGACCTGCGCCGGGTCGATGGGGTCAACTTGGCCCTCGACGTCTACGAGAACGCGGTGTGGTTGCCGATCAGGTCCGCGGCGCCGCTCGCCGAAGGTGTCGCATCGGTCACCCTCGGTGGCGTCGACGACATGGCACGGTTCCTGCCGGTCCTCGCCGACGCCTCCGGAGCTCGTCGATTCGACGGCGTCGTGCTCGGCGACCACGAGGTGTACGTGGCCTACGCTCCCGACGAAAGCTGGGCGCTCACGGTGGCCGGTGAACGCTCCACCATGAGTCCGCTCGGGACCTCCGGCATGCTCTTCGTCGTGGGCGAGGGTGGCGACGGGTCGTTGACGTACGAGCCGACGAGTAGGCATCGCACCGCCGCTCTGCTCCAGGCCGTCGCGTGGGTGGTCGCGGTGCTCGGTGCCTCCCGGCTCCGCTCGGGATCGAGGCGTCACCGATGAGGCCGCGACGCTTCCCGGCCGCGCTCCTCGTGCCCGCGGCGATCCTCGGTGCCGTGTGGTACGACCGCGACCACCGCCCCGAGCCCGATCGCGCCATCGAGACCCGCCTGCCGGGCTCGCTCGCCTCGGTGCAATTCGACCGGCCGGTGTCGTGGTTCTGCGTTGCCGGACGCCAGCTCGACGGTCACGAGGTGTCGATCGCGAACGTGGGCACCACGCCGGCCGTCGGCACGATCACCGTGTTCACCGACGGGGTCGGCGGTGAACCGGCACCGGACCCGGTGGTCGCCGACATCACCGTCGCGCCCGGTGCGCTCGTCACCGAGGCCTTGGGCGGTCTGTTGACCGGGGGGATCCACTCGGCCGCCGCGGTCGAACTCGAGGGTGGCGAGACGATCGTCACCCACAACGTGTTCGGCGCGAACGGCGTCGACTTCGAGCCGTGCATCGATCGCGGTACCGACACCTGGTACGAGCCGTGGGGGACCACCGTGCTCGGTGCCACGCTGACCCTTGTGCTGTTCAACCCGTTCCCGGAGGACGCGGTGGTCGACGTGTCGTTCGTGACCGAGAACGGCGTGCGCGAACCTCGGGACTTCCAAAGTGTCGTCGTCCCGGCGAGGTCGGTCCTGGCGATGCCGGTTGGCGGCACGGCGGCGCCCGACGCCGCGCAACTCCTCGAGGAGGGTGAGATCGGCGAGGACAGCCTCGATCTAGGCGGACCGATCACCGTCGCCGAGCGGGTGTCGACCACGGTCGTCGTACGCAGCGGTCGAGTGCTGGTCGAACGGATCCAGGACCTCGAACCTGGCGACACCGACGGTCTCCGGGGCCTCGTCATCGGTGCTCCAGTGAGCGATGTGGCCGAGACATGGGTGCTGCCGACGGGCCGTCTCGGCGATCAAGTCGAGTCGCGTGTGGTGGTCTACAACCCCGGCCAGTCCGTCGCCGAGGTCGACGTCGAGGTCGTCACCGACGACCCCGAAATCCCCGTCGAGCCTTTCCAGTTGTCGATCCTGCCCCGCCAGGCAGTGGCCGTGGATCTCGACCGCGAGCCCCGGATGGCCGAAGTCGAGGGGTTCTCGTTGATCGTGCGGTCGGTCAACGGTGTAGGGGTCGCCGTGAGCCGGATCGACACCGTGCGCGAACTCGAGGAGCCGCCGCCCCCGACGACGACGACCACCACCACCACTACGGTGCCGCCGACCACGACGACCGATCCCGAGGCCACCACGAGTTCGGTCGATCCGAACGAGACGACCACGGTCGCACCGACGACATCGACGAGCACCACCACGAGCACCACGACCACTACCGAATCCCCGCGCCCCATCGAGCAACCCGATGGCACCGCGTCGGAGGTCGTGCCTGGAGTCGCGGTCACCCACGGGGTCTCGACGCTCGCCACCCATCTCATCCTCACCGTCGCCCGTGCCAGCGAGGGACAGGGCTCGCAGCTGGCGATCATCAATCCCAGCTTCGAGGGTGCCGCCGACTTCGTGCTGACGGTCTTCGGCGACGGCCCACCCGAACAGCACACGTTCACAGTGGAACCGGGCCGGCGCCTCGTAGTCGCGCTCGACGAGCTGGGCTCGGGCTCGTTCGTCGTGGTCATCGACGCGTCGCGGGGGTTGGCCGCGGAGCTCGACCAGCTGGGGCTCGGAACCCGATCTCTGGTACCTGCGGTCCCGTCGGCACGGGCGCTGGTCCCGATCCCCGGGCCGCAGTTCTGATTGGGCCCGAGCTCCCCAGGAATCGCGACCCGATCAACCTGTCAGGCCATCGAGCGCGTCGCGTATTCGGCCCGGACGGGCGGGACCCACGAACGATTCCCGAATGGCCCCGTCGGCGTCGGCGATGACGACGATGGGCACCGAGTCGATGCCGTAGCGACGGTGGATGGCGGCATCGGTGTGCTCGTCGGCGATCATCACCGCGACGCCGGCACTGGCCAACGCGTGGACCTGGTCGATCACGTCGGCGCACGTGCGGCACGTAGATGACGTGAACGCCAGCACCAGCCACGGTGCGTCGGGACCGGCGAGCTCGTGGCGATGGACATGGCGGGGTACCGAGACGCCGGACCGGACGGCGACGGTGGCTCGACGCCGGGCGACGGCGGCCACGACGAGCGCTCCTGCGACCACCACGGCCACGACGAGCAGCCGCTCCACTCAGGACCCGAGGCGGTGGGCGAGGCGAACGAGCAAGCGCTCCATGTGGGTGGTTCAGTCGGCCGGAACGCGAGTCGGCTCGAGCATCGCTTCCGGTGATGCGGCCGATCGGGTCTGGCGACCGACGTCGATCAGGCGGGAGACCTCGGCGCCGTCGATGGTCTCGTGCTCGAGCAAGGCCCGCGCCACCAAGTCGAGCCCGTTGCGCTCGTCGAGGAGCACTTGGCGGCAACGGTCCTCCTGGCCACGCAGGATGCGCTCGACCTCGATGTCGATGACTCGGGCGGTCTCGTCGCTGTAGTCGCGGGAATGCAGCAGATCGTCGCCGAGGAACACCTGGTTCTGAGAGCCCCAGGCCATGGGCCCGATGCGCTCGCTCATGCCCCACTCACGGACCATCTTGCGGGCCAGCTCGGTGGCGCCGACCAAGTCGTTGTTGGCCCCCGTCGACACCACACCGAACACCAGCGCCTCGGCGATACGCCCACCCATCCGAACGACGAGGGAGTCCTCGATGTAGTCCTGCCGGTAGATGTGCTTCTCCTCCATCGGGAGCTGCATGGTGACGCCGAGAGCCATGCCGCTCGGGATGATCGTCACCTTGTGGAGCGGGTCCGCGGTGGGCAACACGGCGGCGCAGATGGCATGGCCGGCCTCGTGGTAGGCGACGGCCTCCTTCTCGTGGTCGGACAGGGCCAGCGACTCGCGCTTTTGGCCCATGATCACGCGGTCGCGGGCGGCATCGACGTGATGCATGTGGATGGTGTCGGCGCCCTCGCGCACGGCGAACAACGCCGCCTCGTTGATGAGGTTGGCCAGGTCGGCGCCGCTCATGCCCGGCGTACCGCGGGCCATCACGTTGAGATCGACGTCGGGGTCGACACGCTTGCCCTTGAAATGGACCTTCAAGATCTCGACCCGGTCGCTCAGCTCCGGCAACGGCACCACGACCTGGCGGTCGAAACGCCCGGGCCGCAAGAGGGCTGAATCGAGGATGTCGGGCCGGTTGGTGGCCGCCATCATCACGATGCCCTCGGTGGCCTCGAACCCGTCCATCTCGGACAACATCTGATTGAGCGTCTGCTCGCGCTCGTCGTGACCGCCGCCGAGCCCCGCGCCGCGCTTGCGACCGATCGAGTCGATCTCGTCGATGAAGATGATGGCCCGCCCGAGCTTGCGGGCCGAGTCGAACAGGTCTCGCACCCGGCTGGCACCGACGCCTACGAACATCTCCATGAAGTCAGAGCCGGTGACCGACAGGAACGGCACGCCGGCCTCGCCGGCCACGGCCCGGGCGATGAGGGTCTTGCCGGTGCCGGGCGGGCCCACGAGGAGAATGCCCTTGGGGATGCGCGCCCCGATCTCGTTGAACCGGCTGGGATGCTTGAGGAAGTCGACGACCTCGGTGATCTCCAGTTTCACGCCCTGGTAGCCGGCGACGTCGGCGAAAGTGGTGCCGGGGCGTTCGGTCGCGTAGGCCTTGGCGCGCGAGCGACCGATCGACATGATCCCGCTCATCTGCCCCTGGGCCCGCCGCTGCATCCACACGAAGAAGCCGATCAACAAGAACACCGGGATCAGCAGTGGTAACCACGATTCGAGGAAGCTCGGCTGCGGGGTGTTCCACTCGACTTTGTCGATGTTCGACTGCAGGAATTGAAACTGCTCGTCGGGGAGTTGGAGCGGTCCCGTGGTCACGAACTCGTCGCCGTCGACATCGGTGCCGGTGATGCGGCCGGTGTCGTTCTTGATCTCGATCTCTTCGATCTCACCGTCTTCGACCCGGGCGACGAACACGTTGTAGGCGATCTCTTCGCGGTCGTTGCCCGGCACCAGGTTCGGCACGAGGAACAGCCCGACCACGAGGGCCAACAGGACCCAGATCATCCAGCGCGGGAAGCCGGTCGCCGCTTCTCGACCCGACCGCGCGGGGCGCGACGACCGATTGCGCGGAGGCGGAGGCGGCGGCGGGGGAGGGGGTGCCATGGCGTTCATCGTAGGGGCGGGGACCGTTGATCGGCCGGCATCCACGTGATGGGGTCACCCGTTGGTTAGCGTTGCCGTCATGACCCGTCGATGCGCTCGTCCCGGCTGCCCGGCGGCCGCTGTCGCGACGCTCTCCTACGACTACGCGACGCGTGTGGTCTGGATCGAGCCGTTGCACGCCGAGGGGCATCCGGCCACCCACGATCTGTGTCCTCGCCACGCCGACCGCCTGAGCGTGCCCGTCGGATGGTCGCGCCGCGATCTGCGCCTCGAGCGGGCGCCCTACGCCGCAGCCGGTTAACCGGCGAGCTCGTTTGGGCCGTGTGGCCCCTGCGGTGGATTCGCCCGACCCATCAAGAGCGCTGGTGGTTCGAGTCGAAAACCAGTCGGTGAGCCGAGGGATCCCGATACCGACGATGCGACATGCCCTTCGTCCGCTGAACGCGGCAAGCGAGCACTCGCCGTGTCCGATCTGCCGGCGGCGTATGGTCGCATTGGACCTGGGTTCGATGCTCGGTCATCGGCTCTGGTCGTGCGGCCACTGCGACCAGCGGCACTGGGAGCTCGACGGCGAGCCGTGCGAGCGGCGCCGGGTGCTCGCTGACGTCCACGCCGTGCGCGACCTGCTGCCGGGGCGTCGCCTGATCTGAGATTGAGCGCTCCATGACGTGGCGTTCGTCGCCGCGCCTGCCACCATGGTCGCCGTGGACGCCACGATCGTCGAGCCGCGCCCGGACGACCTCACACACCTGGACCCGCCCGCCGACCAAGTCTCGGAGGTCGCCGAGGCCGAGGATGGCGTCGTCGACGAGCCACGAGACGGCGAAGCCGATTGGTTCGACGACGATGCGCAGATGCCCTCGCGGTGGGAACGGCTGCTCTTGCGTTCCCCCGAGGAGTGGATCACCTTCGCGATCGTCACCTTCGCCACGTACTTCGTCTTCCATCAGCTCAACCCAAATGGGCTGATCTTCGAGGACAACGTCCCGACCGGCGGCGACATGGGCGCGCACGTCTGGGGACCAGCGTTTCTCCGTGACCACCTGTTGCCCGACTGGCGGCTCTCGGGGTGGACGACGGACTGGTACGCCGGCTTTCCGGCGTACCAGTTCTACTTCGTCGTGCCGGCGCTGTTCGTCGTCGCCTTGAACGTCGGGCTCGAACCGTTCCCGGCCGTGCTGTGCGTGCTGTCAGCGCTCGGTGCCGTCTGGCTCAGCTACCGCGACGACCGCCTGGCGCGCTGGCGCCCGTGGGTGATCGGGGTGGCCTCGATCATCGTCGTGTTGTCGATCGGCATTCCCTACGGCGTGGCGTTCAAGCTGGTCGCCGTGAGCGGGGTGGTCGCGCTCCCCGCCGCGGCCTACACGCTCGGCCGCTTCGCGGGGCTGCCGTTCCCTGGTCCAGCGCTGTTGTCGCTCGGGTCGCTGTTCTTCGTGTTCGACACGTCGTTCAACATCTACGGCGGCAACGCCGCGTCGACCATGGCCGGCGAGTTCTCATTCGCCATCAGCTTGAGCTTCGCCTTGTTCTACTTGGCGCTGTTGATCCGCGGCATCGAGACCGGTCGGGGACGGGGACCGGCGGCGCTGCTGCTCGGGCTCACCGCGCTGTGCCACGTGATCCCCCTCGTGTTCGCGGTGGGGGCCACGGCGGTGATCGTGTTCCTGCACCTGAGCTGGCGCCGGCTCTGGTACCTCGTGTCGGTCGCTGGCGTTGGGGGGCTGTTGTCGGCGTTCTGGCTGGTGCCATTTTTTCTTCGTCACGACTACCTCAACAACATGGGGTGGGAGAAGATCAACCGCTACCGCGACTATCTCTGGACCCGCGAGAACCTGAACCCCACATTTCTGCAGGACTACCCGCCACTCGAGTGGGTGATCGCAGTCGCCATCGCCGGTTTCGTCGTGTCAGTGGTGCTGCGACGCCGGCTCGGGATCGTGCTCGGGATCTGCGCCACCGGGCTCGCCGTCGCCTTCCAGGCCCTGCCCGAGGGACGACTCTGGAACGCCCGCATCCTGCCCTTCTACTACCTGTGCCTGTACCTGCTCGCCGCGGTCGCGATCTCCGAGCTGACCCGCGGGTTGGCCTGGGCGGTTCGGCGCGCCGGCCCACGGTCGGACCCCGACATCGCCCGCCGTGTGGTGTCGTTGTCCGGGCCGATCGTGGCACTCGGCTTGGTGTGGCTCGCCGTCGGCCTACCGATGGGAGCGGTGCCCTTCGCCGACCGCAACGCCGAGGGTCACTTCGAGTTCGCCGGGATCGACGCCCAGCACAACAACTTCGTACCGGGTTGGGCCCGATGGAACTTCAGCGGGATCGAAGGCAAGGCCAACCCCGACCAGTACCCGGAGTTCTACGGATTCGCCACGACCATGGCTCGAGTCGGCGCCGAGCACGGCTGCGGGCAGTCGATGTGGGAGTTCAGCGGCGAGCTGAGTCGTTACGGCAGCACGATGGTCCCGATGCTGCTCCCGCATTTCACCGACGGCTGCATCGGTTCGATGGAGGGTCTGTTCTTCGAGGCGTCGGCCACGGTGCCGTACCACTTCTTGGTGCAGTCCGAGCTGTCGGGGCCGTCGCTCGACCCCGAGAGTGACGGCACGTTCGTCGGTGGACCGTCGCGGCCGATGCGCAACCTGCCCTACGGCGATTTCGACATCGACCTCGGCGTCTCGCATCTGCAGATGCTCGGGGTGCGCTACTACATGGCGTTCTCGGAGACGGCGGTCGATGCCGCCGCCCGCCATCTCGATCTGACCGAAGTGGCCGTCACCGGGCCCTGGCACGTCTACCAGGTCGCCGACAGCGCGCTCGTGGTACCGCTGGCGAACGAGCCAGCGGTGATCGAGGGAGTCGACGATCACCAATCCGAGTGGAACGAGGTCGCGGTTCCATGGTTCCTCGATCGCTCCCGATGGACGGTGCCGTTCACCCAACGGGGCCCGGCCGAATGGCAGCGGATCGGCGTGGCCGACGAGGGCATCGACGGCGAGATCGACAGCCGGCTCGACGTTCCTGCGGTCCGTCCCCTCCCCGACGTCGTGGTGTCGGGCATCTCGGTCGACAACGACACGATCGAGTTCGACGTCGATCGGGTCGGTGTGCCGGTGCTCGTCCGCATGTCGTACTTCCCGAACTGGGACGTCGCTGGTGCCGACGGCCCGTACCGCGTGGCGCCCAACTTGATGGTCGTGATACCGACCGAGAACCATGTCGAGCTGTCGTACGGGCGCACGTGGGTCGACTGGGCGGGGCTGGCGCTCACGGCGGGCGGCATCGTGCTGCTGGTGATGCTGTTCCGGCGTCCGTTCCGCGTCGGGGGCCCCGGCGTAGACGTCGTCGGCTACGGCGACGAACTGGCGTCGATGCTCCGGGCGTCAAAGGAGTCGAGGGCTGCCGCGCGGGCGGCCGCCACGGCCGAGCTCGCGCCCGGAACCGTCGAGCTGTGCGGCGCCGAGCCCGAGGCCGTCGACCCCGAGGCCGCTGAGCCCGAGGCCGTCGACGCCGAGAACCTGCGCCAGTAGGTGAAGGTTCGGAGTCCGTTCGTGGTCCGACGCGCCGGCTGGCTCGGGCGTTACGCCGCCGTAGGCGCGCTCGCGACCGCCGTCGATGTCGTGGGGTTCGTCGCCCTGCGCGGTATGGGCGTGGCGCTCGTGCCCGCCGATGTTGCCGCCTTGGTCGTGGCGGCCGGGCTATCTCTCTTGCTTCACCGTTGGGTCACCTTGCGTGATGATCCGGCGACCCGATGGATCCGCTATCCCGAGGCGTTCGCGATCAGCGCCATCGTGGCCGGAGCGATCGACTTGGCTGTGCTCGGTGCCGCGTCGATCGCCTGGCCCGATGCGGCGGCCAAGATCGTGGCCGTCGGAGCCGCGGCCGGTGTTCGGCTGCTCGCTCACCGGGCGTTCCTGTTCCGTCGGATCCGCCGTCACCAAGGTGAGGCCGCCGGCCGTCCCCCGGTAACGGGAGGACCGAGGCTGTCGGTGGTCGTGCCGGCGTATCGCGAGGCCGATCGGATCGCCACGACCGTCGCGCGCCTTCGTGGCGAGTTGGCGCGGCACGTGGCACCGGACGGTGTCGAGATCGTGGTGGTCGATGACGGGTCCGATGACGACACCGCCGGCGCCGCCGAGCGAGCGGGTGCGGACATCGTGGTCACGCAACCTCGCAACCGGGGCAAGGGCGCGGCGTTGCGCGCTGGTGTCGCGGCGGCGTCGGGCCGGGTGGTCGCGTTCACCGATGCCGATCTGTCCTACGAGCCGGTCGAGCTGGTCGCGTTCTTGACCGCTGTCGAGTCGGGTTGGGATGTCGCCGTGGGGAGCCGCCACCACGCCGCCACGACCACCACCGTGCCGGCTCGCCGCCTGCGCGAGGTCGGCAGCCGGGTCATCAACCTGGCCACCCATGTACTGCTCGTCGGCCAGTACCGCGACACTCAGTGCGGCATCAAGGCCCTGCGGCGCGATGTCGGGCAGGCCCTGTTCGCCCAGATGCGGGTCGACGGTTTCGCTTTCGACGTCGAGCTGTTCCATCTCGTCGAACGCTTCGAGCTGAGCCTGACCGAGCTGCCGGTCACCGTCGCCAACTCGGATCGGTCGACGGTGCGGGTGGTCCGCGACGCCGTCCGGCTGCTCGCCGACCTGGTACGCATCCGCCGCTGGGGCCGCGCCGGCGCCTATACCCGCCCAAACCTCTAGTGCTCGGGGGCCGCGGCAACAGTCGTTCGCCGAACAACCAGCGGTAGCCTCGTGTGCCGTGTCCGACCTCGATGCCATCTTCAAGGCGTACGACATCCGCGGTACCTACCCCGACCAGATCGATGTTCCCGCGTGTCGCGCCATCGGGGCCGCGTTCGCGCGATTCGCCGCCAGCTCCGATGGAGCGACGGCCGTCGTGGTCGGTCGCGACATGCGACCGAGCGGGGTAGAGCTGGTCGACGCGTTCGTCGATGGGGTCACCGGTCAGGGGCTCGACGTGGTGCGCATCGGCCTGGTATCGACCGACCTGCTGTATTTCGCCTCGGGCCGGTTGGGGCTGCCCGGCGCCATGTTCACGGCGTCGCACAATCCGGCTCAGTACAACGGCATCAAGATGTGCCTGAGCCACGCCAAGCCGATCGGCTCCGAGTCCGGTCTGGCCGAGATCAAGGCGTTGACGGCGTCGGGCGTGCCCGTCGCCGACCGGTTGGGCGACGTGTCCGACCGTGACCTGCTCGCCGAGTTCGCCGCCCACGTTCATTCCTTCGTCGACGTATCGCAGCTCCGGCCCCTCAAGGTCGTCGTCGACACCGCGAATGGCATGGGCGGAGCGGTAGTCCCGGCGGTGCTCGCCGGGTTGCCCTTCGAGGTCGACTACCTGTTCGCCGAGCTCGACGGAACGTTCCCCAACCACCCCGCCGATCCGATCCAGCCCGAGAACATCCGCGACCTGCAAGCTCGTGTCCTCGAGTTCGGCGCGGACGTGGGCCTGGCGTTCGACGGCGACGCCGATCGAGTGTTCCTCGTCGACGAGCTGGCTCAGGGCGTCTCGGGGTCGCTCACCACCGCGCTGGTCGCCCGCGGCATCCTCCAGCGCGATCCGGGTGCCACGATCATCCACAACCTGATCTGCTCGAAGTCCGTGGCCGAGGTCGTGACCGAGAACGGTGGTATCCCGGTTCGCACCCGGGTCGGGCATTCGTTCATCAAGGCGGTGATGGCCGAGACCGGCGCCGCATTCGGCGGCGAGCATTCGGGCCACTACTACTTCCGGGACAATTTCCGGGCCGACTCGGGGATCATCGCCGCCATGTTCGTCTTGCACGCCATGTCGGTGAGCGGTCAGCCGCTCTCAGCGCTGGTGGCGCCGCTCGACCGCTACGCGGCGTCGGGCGAGATCAACACCGTGGTGGGCGACCAGCGCGCGGTGATCGAGCGGGTCTCGGCCGCGCACGCCGGAGCGGCTCAGGACCGAGTCGACGGCCTCACCGTCGATCACGGCGACTGGTGGTTCAATCTGCGCCCGTCGAACACCGAACCGCTCCTGCGCCTCAACCTCGAAGCGCCCGACCGCGAGTCGTGCGACCGCCGGGTGGCCGAGATCCGTGCGCTGCTCGCCGACTGACCCCCCGACCCTGTAACTGCCTGATTGCCGGAGACGACCGCCATGGCCCTCGATCCCATCCTCCTCGACATCCTCGCCTGCCCTGACGACAAGGGCCCGCTTCTCTACTTCGAGGACGAGTCGACCCTCTACAACCCGCGACTCAGGCGCCGCTACCGCATCGAGGACGACATTCCGAACATGCTCATCGACGAGTCCGAGACCGTCGACGCCGCCGAACATGACCGTCTGGTGGCCAAGGCCGCCGCCGACGGCATCGGTCCCACATTCGAACCTGAAACGGAGCGCTGATGTCCTTCACCGATTTCAAAGTCGCCGATCTGTCGCTGGCCTCGTACGGCCGCAAGCAGATCGAGCTCGCCGAGCACGAGATGCCCGGCCTGATGGCGATTCGCGCCGAGTTCGCCGACGAGCGGCCCCTGGCCGGGGCGCGCGTCACCGGCTCGCTGCACATGACTATCCAGACCGCGGTGCTGATCGAGACCCTCGTCGAGCTCGGCGCCGAGGTGCGCTGGGTGTCGTGCAACATCTTCTCGACCCAGGACGAAGCGGCGGCCGCCGTCGCCGTCGGCCCGCTCGGCACGGTCGACAACCCGCGGGGTGTACCGGTGTACGCCTGGAAGGGTGAGACGCTCGAGGAGTACTGGTGGTGCACCCGCCAAGTCCTCGAATGGCCCGACGGCGGCGGGCCGAACCTGATCCTCGACGACGGCGGCGACGCCACGATGATGGTCCACAAGGGCCTCGAATGGGAGCAGGCCGGGGCCTGGCCCGAGACCACCGAGGACGACCCCGAGGATTGGCAGGAGTTCGTGTCGTGCCTGACCGGCATGGCCGAGGAGAACCCCGGGTTCTGGGGCCGCACGGCGCCCGGTATCCGGGGCGTGTCCGAGGAGACGACCACCGGCGTCCACCGGCTGTACCAGATGCGCGACCGTGGCGAGCTGCTGTTCCCCGCGATCAACGTGAACGACTCGGTCACCAAGTCGAAGTTCGACAACAAGTACGGCTGCCGCCACTCGGTGCTCGACGGAATCAACCGGGCCACCGACATCTTGATCGGCGGCAAGGTAGCGCTCGTCGCCGGCTTCGGCGACGTGGGCAAGGGCTGCGCCGACGCGTTGCGCGGCCAAGGGGCTCGGGTCATAATCACCGAGGTCGACCCCATCTGCGCGCTCCAGGCCGCGATGGAGGGATACCAGGTGACCACCCTCGAGCGGGTTCTCGACGAGGTCGACATCTTCATCACCGCGACCGGCAACAAGGGCATCATCACGGCCGACCACATGGCCCGGATGAAGCACAACGCCGTGGTCGGCAACATCGGGCACTTCGACAACGAGATCGACATGGCGGGACTGACCCGCATGTCCGATGTGCAGCGCGTCACCATCAAGCCCCAGGTCGACGAGTTCGTGTTCCCCGACGGCCACTCGGTGATCGTGCTGTCTGAAGGTCGGCTGCTGAACCTCGGCAACGCCACCGGCCACCCGAGCTTCGTGATGTCGGCCAGCTTCTCGAACCAGGTGCTGGCCCAGATCGACCTGCACCGAAAGGCCGAGTCCTACGGCATCGACGTCGTCACCTTGCCGAAGTACCTCGACGAGAAGGTCGCCCGGCTCCACATCGGTGCACTCAACGTGCGCCTGACCGAGCTGTCCAAAGAACAGGCCGACTACCTCGGGGTACCCGTCGAAGGCCCGTACAAGAGCGACCAGTACAAGTACTGAGCTTGGAGGGCGGGCGCGTCAGCGAGTGCCGGCACCGCTGAAGGCGGCGTACTGGCCACCGTACGCGAGCAAAGCCGCGTGGCCACCTTCCTCGACGATCCGGCCCTGGTCGAGAACGCAGATCCTGTCGGCGTCGCGCACGGTGGTCAGTCGGTGGGCTATGACGAGCCGGGTTCGCGACGACGGGAGGTTGTGGAACGCCTCGACGACCTGTTGCTCCGACGTGGCATCGAGCGCGCTCGTCGGCTCGTCGAGCACGAGGATCGGGGCGTCGCGAAGGATCGCCCGGGCGATGGCCACGCGTTGGCGCTGACCGCCCGACAGATCGACGCCCCGCTCGCCGATCGGCGTGTCGAGCCCGAGCGGCAGCTTGCACGAGAACTCGCGGACGAGGGCGAGGGCGGCGGCCCGCTGGATCTCGTGTTCGGTCGCGCCCGGTCGACCCCACGCGATGTTGTCGCGCAACGTGCCGCGCATGAGCAGGGTGTCTTGGAGAACGAACGAGATCTGCGCCCGAAGTGACGCCAAGGTGAACGATCGGATGTCGGTCCCGTCGAGCAGCACCTGCCCGGCCTGTGGGTCGATCAGGCGAGCGAGCAGTGAGGCGACGGTGCTCTTGCCCGCGCCGGTTCGTCCCACCAACGCCACGGTCTCGCCTTCGCGTAGACGCAGGTCGAGATTGGACAGCACCGGCTCCCGCCCGTAGGAGAACGACACAGCCCGGAACTCGATGTCGCCCCAGAAACGCGGCGCGATGACAGCGCTCGGCGACTCGCGCACGTCGGGCACCTCGTTCAAGAGCTCGTGCACTCGCTCGGCCGACGCGGCACCCTGACCGATCGTGCCGGCGAGCTTGGTGATGGCCTTGACCGGCCGGTACAGCGACCCGAGGTAGCTGACGAACACGAGCAGCGTGCCCAGTTTCAGGTCGCCCGCTCGAACCTGGCCGATGCCGAACCACAGCACAGCCGCACTCGACAAGGCGCTGGTGAGATCGACGAAGGGACTGAAGCGGGCCTGCAAGCGCGCCGCTTCAAGGCTCTCGGCAAGGCTCGCCTGGTTGAGGGCGCCGAAGGCCTGGCGTTGCTGGGGCTCCAACGCAAAGGCCTGGACGAGGTGGATCGCGGCCAAGCTCTCGGTCGTGGCGGCCGCGACGTGACCCTGGGCCTTGCGGGCTCGTCGGGCCGTGAGCCGCAGCCGCCGGGTGGACACGACGATCGTGACGACCATCAACGGGCTGGCCACGAGCGCCACGAGCGTCAGCCCCGGGTTGACGAACAACATCACGACGAACATGCCCACGACCATCAACACGTTGGGCCCGAGCGTCGCGAACGTCTGGACGAGAAGTTCCTGGGTCTTGTCGACGTCAGTGGTGACCCGAGTCGACAAGTCACCGACCTGGTTGCGGCTGTGGAAGCCGAGCGACAACCGGTGGAGGTGGCTGAACGTGGCCTGTCGGAGGTCGTTGGCGATCCACAGACCCGATGCGCTGAGCAGCCGCTTGGACCAGTAATCGGCGAGGGCGCCGGTCGCGACGATGGCCAGCAGGGCCGCGATGCACGCGGCGAGCAGCGCCTGGGCATCGCGGTTGTCGTCGGCGGTGAGGACCCGGTCGACGATCACCTTCATGGGCCACGGTTGGGCCAGACCGGCACCGACCTCGACGAGGGTGAGCACGATCCCGACTACCAGGGCTCGCCGGTAGGGGCGGACGAAGTGCCGAAGCGCAGCGACCAGGCTCCTCACCGTGCGCCCACTCGAGCGCCGGTGAGCGCACCGGCCGCAGTCTCGGCGCCCGTCAGGTAGATGGCTGCGGCGTCGGCCGCCCCGGGGGGCAAGCGACGCGGTCGGTCGAGCAGCCAGGTGACCTCTTCGCCGGCGACGCCGGCATCGACGACGTCGGCGAGACCCAGGGCGGCGAGGCGGCTGGCCCGGATCACCTGCTCGCGCCGGGGCTCGCGGCGGGGCACGATGATCGGCCGCGTTCCGCCGGCGAGCGCCTCGAACGTGGTGTTGTACCCGCCCATGATCAAGGCGGCCCCGGCGCCGGCGAACACCGGCGTGCAGCCGTCGGGTTCGGGGCGGTAGGTGAGCCGGGAACCGAGGCGGGCGATGCCGGCGGCCAGATCGCCATCGGCGGCGTAGGGTCCCGCGACGATGCGTCCCCGCCGATCGGGGCGGCCGATCAGTGCCTCGATCCCGAGCCGGGTGACGTCGTGGCCGTCGGCGCCGCCCCCGCTCGCGATCACGAGCAGGTCCGGGTCGATCGGGACCGGTCGAGCGTGGGAGGTCACCCAGCCGCAGTACCGCAGTGGCAACGGGATCCCGTACTCCAGCCGGTGATCGCACATGACCGGGCTTCCGTACACCAAGGCCTCGTCGTAGAGGTCGCCGACACCCGCCCAACCGGCGCCGGCCAGCTCCGCGGCCACCGCAGCCGGTTCGTCGAGGATGTCGCGGAGTCCGAGCAACACGGTCGATCCCATGTCCCGGGCCCGGACCAGGCCCGAGCGCAGCTCGCCGGCCGTGCCGAAGGGGTGACGGTCGACGAGCACCACGTCGGGACGGAGCTCCTCGACGGTGCGGGCGAAGATCTCGCCCCGCCGCTTGATCGCGTCCTCGAACGTCAGCCGCTGTGATCGGTATGCCCCGGACTCGTCCTTCAGGAGCGGCGGGACGTTGACGACGCGGAGTCGCGGGTCGTCGAGCCACGCCAGGCGAGCGTCGGTTCCGGTCACCAGCGCCACGTTCGCCTCGGGTTCGATGGCGAGGAGGGCCCGGGCGATCAGCGAATTGCGCCGGATGTGGCCGAGGCCGAAGCCGTCGTGGGAGGAGAACAGGTAGGTCGCCATAGGGGTCACTTCACGATGAGCCGCTCGGCCGGTATCCGCAAGCTGCACAATCGTGCTACGACCATCGGACGCGAGGGGGCCGATGGGCTAGCACCGAAGTCCACTTGCCTCGCGCCCATCGGTGGTCCGAGCGTGACGGGGGTGAAAGCACTCGTCACCGGCTGTGCCGGCTTCATCGGTTCGCACCTGTCCGAACGCCTCATCGCCGACGGATGGCGAGTGACGGGTGTCGACGCGTTCACCGACTACTACTCACCGCTGGACAAGGCCGCGAACCTCGACGGTCTGAGGTTCGAGCCGCGTTTCGACCTCGTCGCCGGGGATCTGGCGACGCTCGACCTCGCTCGGCTGCTGGTGGATCGGCCCGTGGTCTTCCACCTCGCGGCGCAACCGGGGGTTCGCGGCAGCTTCGGGAGCGGGTTCGATCGCTACGTCCACGACAACGTGATCGCCACCCAGCGAGTGTTCGAGGCGGCGCTCGAGGCGCGGTGCGACCGTGTGGTCTACGCGTCGTCGTCGTCGGTGTACGGCGACGCCGAGCGCTACCCGTGCGCCGAGACGACCCGCTTGTGGCCGCGATCGCCGTACGGCGTGACGAAGGCCACCTGCGAGTCGCTGGCCGCGACGTACACGGCCCACGGCCTCCGTTCGGTCGGGCTGCGCTACTTCACGGTGTACGGCCCGCGCCAGCGCCCCGACATGGCGATCCGGCGGCTCTGCGAACTCGCCGTCAACGCAACGCCGTTCACCCTGCACGGCGACGGAACCCAGTCGCGCGACTTCACCTACGTCACCGACGCGGTCGACGCGACGGTTCGGGCGGCGACCGCCGACGCCCCGCCGGTGGTGAACGTCGGAGGCGGCCACGAGGCCACCATGCGCGAGGTCATCTCGATCATCGAGGGCCTCGCAGGCACAGCGCTCGCGGTGCTGTCGTCGTCGCCTCAGCTTGGTGATGTTCAGCGCACCGGGGCCGATACGACCGAGGCGCGGCGGCGGCTCGGTTGGCAGCCCGAGGTCGACTTGGATCTCGGCATCCGGTCCTCGTACGGGTGGGTGCTGCGCCGCCGCCACGACGCCGAGAACCTGCTTGCGCTGGCCGCGTCGTGAGCGGTCTGATCGTCCCACCCACGTCAGTCGAGGAAGTTGCGGCTGGCCTCGAGGATCCGCTCGGTGCGCGTCGGCCAGTCGTGCTTGGCCCGGCGCACCGCCCGGTCGAGGCGTCGCAGACAGGTCGCCGACAGGTACCAGTCGAGCGCTTCGGGCGCCGGTCCGTACCCCGCGAGCAGGCGGTCGAGTGCCGCCTGCGCTCGGGCCTCGTCGTCGGGGCGCCCGCTCACCAGGTTGGCGGCCCACGCGGCGACGTCGAGGGCCGCCGCCGCCGTGCACAAGGTGTCCCAGTCGACTACGACCGGGACCGAGCCGGTACCGGCTACCAGTTGCCCGACGTTGAAGTCGCCGTGGCACACCACCGCGTGACCGTCGGCGGGGCGGCGGGCGCCGAGCTCACCGAGCGCGTCGCGGGCTCGCTCCGCCAGGTCGGGTCGGGCGTGCGCCACGAGCTCGACGACCGGGCGACATTGGGCCATCAGGTCGCGCGCGCCGAGCGTCGCGGCCGGCCCGACGTCGGACTGCTGGAGCCGGCGGAGGATCTGCCCGGCCGCGGGCGCGGCGTCGAGGGCGTCGGACCCTCCGAGGCCCCGACCGGGCACCAGGTCGAGCTCGACGACGTGGCGGTCGCGGTCGACACGCCGGACCGCCGGGTGCGCGACAACACCGTCGAGCAGACGGAGTGCATCAACGCACCGCTCGAGTTCTCGCCGGTCGCTGTACACCTTGCAGACGGACTCGACGCCGCGCACGACGGCCCGCTGGAACGGAACCCAGGCCAGAAGCTCGCCAGTCAGGTCGGGCAAAGCGGCGAGCCCGGGATCATCCGGGAACCAATCGACGCGGACCTCGCCGCCGGGCTGCCAACCGTAGGAGACGACGAACTCGCGGGTCTGGCCCTCGATCTGCCCGCGCCACCGGGCGAGGAACCGGTGACCGGGCGCGTAATCGAGGTACCGCAGCCGCACGTGGTCGATGGCGAAGCCGGTCCGGTCCCGGACCAGCGCGGTCACCGCCGTGGCGTCGAACGCCGATTCGCTCCCGGGCAGGGTGGGGTCGGAGGGGATCGGCCATGAACGCATCAGGTCCGGGAAGCTACCTCCCGGGGGCCCGGGTCGCCGTGGTGGTTTCGGGTTGGCCCCGGTTATCCGAGACATTTGCCCTCAACGAGCTCCTCGCGCTGCGCGACCGGGGGTTGCTCGCGGCGATCTACGCGACCAAGCAGGCCGAGGGCGCGGCGCGTCAACCGGCCAACCGCACTCTCGAGGAGCTCGTGACGGTGTTGCCGCCGGGCGCGCCGGCTGTGCAGGGGCGAGCGCTCGCCGACCACGCGGCGCGGGGCGGTCTCGGGCTAACGGGCGTGCATGGATACTTCGCGCATGCCCCAGCCGAGGTGGCCCGAGAGTCGGCCCGCATCCTCGACGTCCCCTTCGGTTTCAGCTCCCATGCTCTCGACGCTCGCAAGGTCGAGCCCGACGAGCTGCTCGACCGCGGTCGGGCCGCCCGAACGGTCGTCGCCTGCAATCCCGAGGTGGCCGCAACGTTGTCGCGTGCGGGCCTCGACCCGGTTCTCGTGCCGCACGGGGTGGACACCGACCGTTTCCAGCCCGGGCCGAACCCGCGACGCCATGAGGGCATGCGGCTCCTCGCGGTCGGTCGGCTCGTGGAGAAAAAGGGTTTCCCCGTGTTGCTCGCGGCGCTGGCGCGGCTCGACCCGTCGGTGAGATTGACGCTCGTCGGCGACGGACCACTCCGTGACGATCTCTGCGACCTCGTGGGTCGGCTCGGGCTCGACGGGCGCGTCACGTTCCTCGGTAGCGTCGATCACGACGTCTTGCCCGACATCTACCGCGAGGCCGACGTCGTCGTCGTCCCGTCGATCGTCGACTCCCGCGGCGATCGCGACGGGCTCCCCAATGTCGTGCTCGAAGCGATGGCGACGGGTTGCGCGATCGTCGCCAGCGCGGTGGCGGCCATCCCGACCGCGATCGAGTCCGGTGTCGGCGGTCTGCTCGTTCCGCCCGGCGACGATGCGGCCCTGGCGGTGGCGATCGACTCTCTCGCCGGTGAGACCGCCCTTCGTCGTCGGCTAGGGGATTGCGCCCGTGCCGTCGCGCTGGAGAGTTTCGCCCTTCAGGGCTGCGCGGCGCAGTTCTGTGGCCTAATCGCTCGCGCCTACCAGCCGGCGCCGGCCCGGACCGCCGCCGGAGTGCTCGCCCGTGGCTGAGCCGTCCGATCGCCCGGCCGTGGTCGCCTATGTTCTCAAGGGCTACCCGCGCATCTCCGAGCTCTTCATCGCCAGCGAGATCTGGAGGCTGGAGCAGCTCGGGGTGCCGCTGCGGCTGTACGTCTGCAAGCCGCGCGACGAAGGTCTCCACCACGAGGTCGTCGATCGGATCGCCGCCCAGCCCAGATATCTCCCCGAAACGACGTCGCTCGGATCGTCGACGGTTCACCGTTGGCTCCGGGACAACGTCGGTCCGTTCCGGGGCGCCATGCGGCGAGCTGTGCGTCGCCATCCGATCGGCGTGGCCCGCTCGATCGCATCGGCGCTCGCCCAGTCGTTCCGGGCTCGCACCGGGATCCGTCCCAAATCGATCTACCTGAAGGAGTGGCTGCTCGCCGTAGCCCTGGTCGACGAGCTGGATCGGGCCGGAGACGTGACGCACCTCCACGCCCATTTCGCCCACGGCACCACGACCGTCGCCTGGTTGGCGAGCCGGATGACCGGCATGCCGTTCTCGTTCACCGGTCATGCCAAGGACATCTACCGCGAGTCGCTCAACCCGGCCGGTCTGCTCGACCGCAAGGCTGCCGCCGCCGAGTTCGTGCTCACGTGCACGCGAGCCAACCTGGAGCACCTCCGCTCGGTGGCTCCCGCCGGCGACGTACACCTCGCGTACCACGGTTTGAACGCCGACTTCGAGCGCCTGCTCGCCGACGCGCCGCCCGCTCGCGCCCCCGAGCACATGCGCATCGTCAGCGTCGGTCGGATGGTCCCGAAGAAGGGTTTCGACGTGCTCCTCGCCGCGGTGGCCCAGCTCAAAGGGCGCGGGGTGGTCGTCGAGCTCGCCATCGCCGGCGAGTCGGGCAGCGAGCGTGACCGGCTGGTTCACCAGATCGCCGAGCTCGGCCTGGCGGACGACGTCGATCTCGTCGGCACGTGTAGCCAGCGTGAGCTGCTCGCGATCTACCGGAACTCGTCGGTGTTCGCGCTCGCGTGTCGGGTCGACGACGACGGCGACCGTGACGGCATCCCCAACGTGCTGGTCGAGGCGATGGCCTCGGGCTTGCCGGTGGTGTCGACGCGCGTATCGGGCATCCCCGAGCTCGTCGTCGACGGCGAGAACGGGTTGCTCGTCGAGCCCGAAGATCCGTCGGCGCTCGCCGACGCCCTCCTGCGGATCGCCAAGGATCCCGACCTCTCCGCCAGCCTGAGCGCAGCCGGCCGGCAGTCGATCCGCGACCACTTCGACGGCGATCTGCTCGCCCGAGACCTGGCCTCACGCTTCCGGGCCGCACGCTTTCGGGCCCCACGTTTTCGGCCGGCACGTTTCTCGTCGGCGGGAACGAGTACCCGATGACGGTGGCCGCGACGTTCTCACCGGTGTTCTGCGTCATCGATGGCCTCCACCGCGATCTCACCGTCGCGGATGACGCCGTCGAGGGACGCTTCACCCACAGCGGTTCAACCCTCGATCTGTCGCGCACCCCGAACTGGCTCGACCAGGCCTGCTCCGACGAGGAATGGAGGATCGAGTGGGTGAAGCTGTACGAGGGACTCGACCTCGCCGATGCGTTCGCGACCACGGGTGATGTCCGCTACCTGACGACGTGGGAGGACCTGGTCGACTCGTTCTGCGCCCAGGTGCCGGTGGGCCACGACTCGTCAGACGTCTCGGCCCGCCGGGTGCAGAACTGGTTGTACGCGTGGCAGCGCTTCGCCGGGAGCCCCGGGTTCTCGGGCTTGCGGGGCGACCTCGCCGACCGCCTTCGGCGTCGAATCGTCGAGGACACCGATCACCTCGCCGAGCACCTGACCGCGGCTCGCAACCACCGCACGCTCGAGGTGTACACGCTGTTCCTCGTCGGCCTGGCCACGCGCGACGATGCCCGTACCCGAGAGGGCCTGGGCCTCCTCGCCGAGAACGCCGCGACCGACATCGGACCCGACGGTGTCCATTGCGAGCGCTCGACCGACTATCACGGGATCGTCCTCCGGTCGCTCGTCGGCGCGATCGTCAACGCCCGGAAGGCCGATGTGGCGGTCCCCCCCGCGCTGATCGAGGCCGTCGATCGGGCGGCGACGGTCGCCATGCACTGGCAGCGCCCCGACGGCATCACCCCGGCGGTGTCCGACGCGGACCAGGCCGACTTCCGACCACTGCTGCGACTGGCGTCTCGAGTGCTGGGCCGTGCCGACCTGTTGTGGGCATCGAGCGGCGGGGCGAGCGGCATCCCGCCGAACGACGACCACCTCACCTTCCCCGACGGCGGGTACGTCGTTCAGCGCAGCGGTTGGGGAGTGGGCACACGAACCTTCGAGCGCGAGTGGTGGGCGCTATTCGACGTGGGACCCCTCGGTGAGGGAGGGCACGGCCACTACGACCACCTGTCGGTCGAATTGTTCGCCGAGGGCCGTCCGATCGCGGTCGACCCGGGGCGCTACACCTATGCCGAGGGACCCGACGGCTTGCGACGCTGGTTCAAGGGGACGGCGGCCCACAACACCGTGCAGGTCGACGGGCTCGACCAGACCCCCTACCGGCGGGGCAAACCCAAGGGGACCACGTCGAGCGCCGCCCTGCTCGGACGCGAGACGACGGCGACCGACGACATCGTCGTGGGTCGAGCGCACAGCCCCTGCTACGACGCGGTGCACACCCGCGAGGTGCGGTTCCGCCGCGATGACTGCTGGGTGGTGCGCGACCACCTTCGGGCGCCGGGACGCCACGTCTACCAGCTGCGCTGGCACCTGCCCGCGACGGCGTCCGGCGCCGTCACCCTCACGGGAAGCGGCGACCGCGTGAATCTCTCGACCCCCGACGCCGTCATCTCCGTCGAGGCCGGAGCGTCGGCGCTCGGGGCGGGGTTGGCGCGGCCGGTCCGGGCGTCGATCGAGCCCGGATGGGTGTCGCCGCGCTACGGCGTGAAGCACCGGGCCCCGGTGATGGTCGTCGAGGTCGAAGGCGACGACGTCGACTTCACCACGACCGTGAGGCCCCGGGGGGTCTCGTGACCGCGACCGCCGCCACCAGCGTGCCGTTCGACGCGGCGATCCCGTTCCGCGACGATCTGCTCGACGCCGCAGTCGTGCGACGCTTGCTTGCCGGCTCTCCGCTCGCTCGCGACGGTGCCGAGATCGGTTGCGTGCGGGTCCAACGAGCCAAGTACCGCAAGGGGGAGAGCCTGCGGGTGACCTACGCTGTCGGTCTGATCGGCGACGGCGGCCGCGAGCATCGGGTGCTGACGACTCGCACGTTCCCCGACAGCCTCCGGGCGTACGAGCGAGCGGTGGCCGCCGCACCGGCCGACTCGCCGCACATCTTCCATTCGCCGGAGAGTGGGTCGGTGTGGTGGTCGTTCCCGGCCGATCGCCGCCTCCGAGGCTTGGCCGACACCGTCGAGCCGAACGGTGTCCTGCGCGGCCGTCTCGGGTTGCCCGGCTGGGTCGCGACCGACGTGGTCGAATACGCCGCGGAGCGCAGCCTGACGGTGCGCGCCGACGGTGCCGACGGCCCGGTCGGCTTCCTGAAGACCTACGCCCCCGGATCCATCGACGTGCCCGCGCTGGCCGCCCGGTACGACGGTGTGGCGCGGGGACTCGCCGCCCAACGGCGCGGCGTCGTGGCGCCTCGAGTTCTCGGCGCATCCGGTGATCACCTGGCGCTTGAGCCCATGCGCGGGAGCTCCTGGGATGCCGCCCGACCGGGCCCAGATCACCTCGGGCGGCTCGGCGTGGCCATCGCGTCGATGCACGCGCTCGATCCGCCGATGGAGCTGCGCCGCTTCGCCCGGCTCGACGACGGACCGATCTCGACTGCTGCGGCGCTCGTCGCTTGGGCACGTCCCGATCTGGCCGACTCGGCCCACCTTCTCGCCAAGACCTTGGTGGCGAGCCGACCGGCCGCCGCCTCGGACGTGTATCTCCACGGCGACTGCCATCCGGGCAACGGCCTAATCGGTGCCGACGCCATCGCGCTGATCGACATCGATCAGGCCGGCCACGGTCCGGCATCGGCGGACCTCGGTAGCCTCGCCGCCCGACTACACCGAGCCGCCGCGCCGGGTCGCGAGGCGGCGATAGCGAGGGTCGATCGACTGCTCGACGCCTTCCGCGGCGGCTATCGGACGGTTCTCGAGCCACCGTCGCGAGCCGACGTCGCGTGGCACACAGCCGCCGCGCTGCTCGTCGAGCAGGCCGTGCGCACGATCAACCGGGCCCGCTGGGGCGCCATCGCGACGCTCGATGACCTCGTGGTAGTCGGTCAGACGATCCTCGACCGGCACGATCTCACGACCGGGGCCACCCGATGAGCCGCCCGACCGTACTTTTCTACTGCCAGCATTCCGTTGGGCTCGGTCACCTGGTGCGTTCGCTAGCGCTCGCCGACGGCCTCGCATCGACCTTCGATGTGGTCGTGCTCAACGGCGGGCGGCTCCCGGCTGGCACCACGGTTCCCGACGGGGTGGCGATGGTGAACCTGCCGCCGCTCGGTCACGACGACGGGTACGAGCTGAAGAGTCACGACCCGGCCTACAGCGTCGCCGAAGCACAACAAGCCAGAGTCGACATCATCCTCGACGCTCTCCACCGACACGACCCCGCAGCTGTGATCGTGGAGCTCTACCCCTTCGGGCGCAAGAAGTTCGCGTTCGAGCTCGAACCGCTGCTCGACGCGGTGGCCGCTCGGGGCCCGGCTCGACCCAAGGTGATATGCAGCCTCCGCGACATCTTGGTCAACCAGCGGCGAGATCAAGCCCGTCACGACGAGCGGGCATGCCTCGCCGCGAACCGCCGGCTCGACGCCATCCTCGTCCACTCCGATCCTCGGTTCGCGCGTCTCGAGGAGTCGTTCCGGCCCTCTACACCGCTTCGAGTGCCGGTGCACTACACGGGTTTCGTCGCCCCTCCTTCGCTGGCGTCGATGGCGCCCGCGACGCGGACGCGTCGAGTCGTCGCATCTGTGGGCGGAGGCCTCGTCGGTGCTCCGCTCGTCCGCACAGCGGTCGCCGCCCACCGGGCCGTGTTCTCCTGCGCCGGGCTCACGACGCTCGTCGTGGCCGGGCCGTTCCTGCCCGACGACGACTGGGAATGGTTGCAAGCGCAGGCCGATGAGTCGGAGTTCCTCGAGATCCGTCGCTCGGTGCCGGACCTGGCCGCGGTGATTTCCACCTCGGCAGTGTCGGTCAGCCAGGCCGGCTACAACACGACGATGGACCTTCTGCGGGCGCGCACCCCGGCGATCGTCGTGCCTTACGCCGAGGGCAAGGAGGACGAGCAGACGCGACGGGCCGAACGGCTTGACGAGATGGGCCTGGTACGTCACCTGCCGTCGCGCGAACTTACCCCCGAAGCCTTGGCGGCGGCGATCGTCGATGTCGCGGGCACGACGCCCAACGACATGACCCTCGACCTCGACGGACGTGCCGCGTCGGCGCGGATCATCGCCGATCTGGTCGGGCTCGGATCCGAACCGCTGTCCGGTGTGGCGACATGACCGGCGGTTGGCTGGCACCTATGGAAGCCGTGCTCGACGCGCTGGGCGACGACCGCCGAGTCTTCTTCCGCGACGACGACGCCGGCTGGGACGACGCGTCGCTCCGGGAGCTCCTCGCGGTCTTCGATCGCCACTCGGTCGGCTTCGACATCGCCGTCATCCCAGCGGCGCTGACCCCCGATCTCGCGCGGTGGCTTGAACGCGCGGCGCGGACCGGTCTCGTCGGCCTACACCAGCACGGGCTGGCGCACGAGAACCACGAGGTAGATGGCCGACGCTGCGAGTTCGGCCGCACTCGCTCGTACGACGAGCAGCTCGCGGACATCGACCGCGGGCGGGTGGTACTGGGTGCCGCGCTTGGTCCCGCCGTCGATTCGATCTTCACGCCACCGTGGAACCGCTGCACGAGCGACACCGGCCGAGCGCTCGCTGACCTCGGGTTCCGGTGCCTGTCGCGAGACTCGAGTGCCGCGCCCCTCGACGGCCTGGCGATCCGCGAGCTGCCCGTCACCCTCGACTGGCTCGCCAAGACGAATGGGCGGCGTTGGTCCCGATCGACGATCGGAGAGTGGCTCGCCACGTCGTTCGCCACCGACTCGACCGTCGGGATCATGTTGCACCACGCGGCGATGGATGACGACGACCGAGCCGCGCTCGACGATTTGCTCGCGGTGCTGCGGACCCGAGCTCACGTCCGGCCGGTGATGATGCGGGAGCTGATATGAGCAACGCGCAGCGACCGAGCGGCGCGCCGCCGTTCGAGCGTTACCGATCCCGGCTCGCCGCCCTGCACGCCGGAGATCTCATCCTTGCTGGCCTGCCGGGGCACGCCGAGCACCCGTGGCGCATCACGTTCGGGCGGTTCTACCCAGACGAGAGCCCGTGGGCGGTCATGGTGGCTGAGCGCGGCCCGATCGAGGTGCTGCGGGTCGGAGTACGCGAGTCGGCCTCGCCGGGCGCCCGGTACTCGTCGGAGATCGGGTGGATCTCGACGGGTCGTGCCGTCGATGATCCCGGGATTGGCGGGCTAGCCGGCGTGTTGGCCGCGCTCGATGACGCCCGCATCGTCAGGTATCGCCCCGGTAAGCGGTGCACGCTGTCGGGCTCGGTGGCTGGCCGGCCACGCTTCGCCAAGGTGTGCCCCGACGCTCTCGCTTATCACCAGGATGCGGTGGCGCTCTGGAACCAAGCGAGGGGCGGAGGCCTGGGGTTTGCGGTCGCCGAACCGCTTGGCGCTGACGAGCTGGCCACCACGCAGTGGCAGGGGCTGGTCCCGGGCTCGCCGCTGGACGAGGCGCTGCTCGGCATCGACGGCGCCGAGCTGATCGAGCGCTTGGGCGCCGCGCTCGGACGGCTCGCCCGTGCGCCGCTGCTCCCTCGGCGCGTCGACGGTCCCCAGAACCAGCAAGCTCGGACCCGCCGGGCCGTCGATCGCCTGGCGCGACGCGTGCCGGATCTCGCCGGGGCCTGCGATACCGTCGTGTCGGAGCTGGACCTCGGCCACGAAGCGATCGAGCCTCGGCGCCTTGTCCCGGTTCACGGAGCACCGCACGCGGCCCAGTGGTTGATCGACGAGGATCGACTGGGTCTGGTCGACTTCGACCGCTACGCCGCCGGAGAGCCCGAGCTCGACCTGGCGACCCTCCTCGTGGAACTCGAGTTCGAACGCCGTCGCGCTGTCGCCATGGTCACACTACGTGACCGGGTCGTCGCTGGATTCGAGTCCGAAGGACTCCCGATCGACCAGGCCCGCCTCGACTTGTACTGCCGGCACAAGCGTCTGGCCAAGG
Source organism: uncultured Acidimicrobiales bacterium (assembly GCA_964390555.1). Lineage (GTDB taxonomy): Bacteria > Actinomycetota > Acidimicrobiia > Acidimicrobiales > SHLQ01 > CAVTWS01. The sequence goes on from CAYMJU010000183.1 coordinate 29,677, forward strand.
CGACGAGGACCGCCTGGTCGTTGCGGCCCGACGGCGACGAGCGGGCACGCGTCCACCTGGAGAATGCCCTCAACAGCACGTGAGACCTCGCGGGGGTTCGCAAGCTAGGGCTCGCCTATCGGCTCGCCCTCTACGAGCCCGCGCCACTAGCTGACGTGTCAGGCCTCGAGGTGATCGACGGCCCACAGGGCGGCCTGGGTGCGATCGGTCACGCCAATGCGCTGGAACACGTTGGTGAGGTGGGCCTTTACGGTGCGTTCACTGATCTCGAGCCGCCGGGCGATCTGCTTGTTGGCCAGCCCGTCGCGAACGAGCGCGAGGACCTCGCTCTCACGGTCGGTGAGCGGAGATTTCGATGCGGTGGCCATGGACGCCACCTTGGAGTCGAGCAACACCCGGGCCGCTTGGGGGTCGAGCGGGGCGCCGCCGTGGGCGGCGGCCCGCACCGCGTCGATGATGGCGTCGGGGTCGGCGTGTTTCAGCAAGTAGCCGTCGGCCCCGGCGTCGAGGGCCTCGAGGATCCGTGATCGCTCGCTGAACGAGGTAAGCACCACGACGGCCACTTCGGGATGCGCGGCCTTCAGCCGCCGGGTCGCCTCGACCCCATCGACGTTGGGCATCGACAGGTCCATCAGCACGACATCGGGAGACACCCGGGCCACCTCGGCTTCGGCGTCGGCCCCATCGGCCGCCGATCCGGCGAACTCGATGTCGGTCGTCGTGCCCAGCAACTGCTCGAGCCCGGCGCGCACGACCATGTGGTCATCGACGACGACGACGCGAATGGGACGGTCGGGACGATCGGTCATGTGATGGGCATCCTGACGGTCACTCGGGTGCCGCGCTGCGGCGCAGATTCGATGCGCAGCTCGCCGTCGGCGTCGGCGACGAGCTCTCCGATGATACGGAGCCCGAGGTGACCGTCGTCGAACGCCGCCCGCGCCGTCTCGGCCATGAACCCGCGACCATCGTCTTCGATCGTGAGCAGGAGACCGCTGGGGGTGGCCACGAGATCGACGCCGACGCGGTTCGCGTCGGCGTGACCGAGCACGTTGCGCGTGGCCTCCTGGGCGACGCGGTAGAACAGGTTCGTCGTGGCGGCGTCGGGGTCGTGGTCGCCCATCTCGATGTTCAGGTGGGTCTCGATCCCGCGCGACCGCAGTCCCGCCATGAGGTCGGAAAGGGCGGACTGGAGCCCCTCCTCGAGCAGGTTGGGCGGATAGATGTCGACGAGGAGCGAGCGCAGAGATTGCACGGTGTCGCGAACCTTCTGGGCCGACGGCTCGAGCACGGGATCGGCGCCGTCTCCTGCGCGCCGTGAGGCCGCGCCGAGGGTGAAGCTGATACCGGTCAGGTCCTGCACGACGCCATCGTGGAGGTCTCGGGCGATCCGCCGTCGCTCGGCGTCGGAGCTGTCGATGGCTTTGCGCAACAGGCGCACCCGTTCCTGCTCGCCTCGATGTACTCGCCGGGCGAGCGACCACGCGAGCGGGATCTGGATGAGCTGGAGCAGGAGCAGCGCTCCGAGGCTCGCCGGGGCGAAGCTGAGCCACACGTCGGTCCCGGCCTCGCTCACGCCGTCGTAGCGGAAGTAGGTCTCGTAGATGAGCGGCTGGCCGCTCGGCGAGCGGATCTGGAGGTAGACCTCGAGCAGGCGGCCCTGGTCGACCTCGAACCGGTTCTCGTCCCGGTCGAGCTCGCTGATCTCGGCCTCGACGCCACCGAGTTGCAACACGTCGAGTTGCTCCTCCTCCGGCGTGAACCGCTCGCCGATCAGGTCGGCGACGTCGGAGTAGACGATCGTCCCGTCGGCGCGCCAGACCTTCACCCGGAACAAGGAGCCCCGCAGCACCGATTGGCGCACGACCGCGTCGAGGGCATCGATCGCTCCGGGATCGAGCCGGAGGATGGCGTCGTCGAGAGCCGGTTCGACGATCCCCTCGCCGGTCAGGACCGCAGCCTGGCGAGCCTCGTCGATGGCCCGCTCCGTGCTCACCTTGCGGCTGATCAACGCCAGCACGACGGCGACGATCGACATGGCGATGAGGCCGGCCATCGTGAATCGCCACACCATCCCCCTGACGGAGATGCCCGAGCCCATGATCGCGTTGGATTCGGCCGGGGGCGCGCCCGTGGGTGGCTGGGCGCGCGAGCGCCGAGGAGCGACGCGACGTCGAGGGCCGGAGGGGAGCACGAAGGCCATTGTCCCCCAGCATCGGGCGCGACGCCAGGCGCCCGAGGTACTACGACCAAGGTCCGACATCGGTTGGACGAACGGATCGGGCATCATCTAGTGCATGGACGGCGACGCCCAACCGACGGATCCCGGCGTACCGCCCGGGCGCGACGTCGTATACACGAGCAACGCCCGCTCGGCGTCGCGATCTCGCCGGGTGTCGCTGCGTGATGTGCTGGGTAGCGGGCCCCGGCGGGTGCTGTCGCTGCGGCTTCGGCGCCTCGGCACGACCCTCGGCGTGCTGCTCACCGTGGTGCTGGTGCTCGTGGCGGCCGTCACGGTCGCCGCGGTGGCGTTTCCGGCGTCGGACGAGACAGCCGAACCGGTGTGGCTGACCGAGCCCACGCGGGCGCCGGAACCCGAACCCGAGCTCGAGACCGATGCGGTCGCCGTGGCCGCGGCGCCGGACGAGTCCACGTCGACGGCCGCTGCGTCGACCCCTCCGTTGAGCGTGGCGGTGACCGGCACCACGACCCGCCCGCGGCCGGCGACCCTCGCCAGCGGGCCGAGTCCCTCCGGCACGGCATCGGCGACGGTGGTCACGCTCCCGAGCCCATTCCCGACCCTCCCGCCGCCGGAGACGCAGCCGAGTGCCACTTCGTCTCCGACGACGACTTCGACACCGTCGGGCGGGTCCGGCAACTCCGGAACGGGGTCAGGAACCGGCTCGGTGCCCGCACCCGGGTCTGGTGGCTCGACGTCGACCACGAGCACGACCACCGTGTCGGGCGGTGGGAACGCCAACTTCAGCTCCGATGGGGGATCCGCCCAGGTCTCGTGCAGCGGTGAGAACGTCACTGTCGTCGACCTCGACCCTGAACCGGGATTCAGCGTCCGGCAGAACGAGTCCGGGTCCGGGCTCGACATCCGGTTCGAGTCGGCCACCCACGAATCGCGTATCCGGGTGTCGTGCTCCGGCGGTTCGGCGACGGCGTCGATCTCCGAAGCCCCCGCCTGACCGACATCGGCCACGCACTGTCACGGGGCCGCCGTAGGGTCGGCTCGTGGCCCTGATCGATCTCATCTTCCCGACGCGGTGCCCAGCGTGCGGGCGCGCTGGTCCGGCTCCCTGTGAGCGCTGCCGGCTGGGGTTGTCGCCGGCGCCGCCCCTATCGCTCGGCGCGCCGCTCTCGTCGATCGCCGCCGCCGTGGCGTACTGCGGCCCGGCCCGGTCCATCGTGCGAGCCGCCAAATTCGCCCACCATCGTGACGCCTTGTCGTTCGCGGCCGACCGGGTGGCCGCCCTCCGGCCGCCGGGGATCGACCTGGTGACCTGGATCCCGACGACGGCGGACCGGCGCCGGAGCCGCGGGGTCGATGTCGCCGAGCACATCGCGCGCATCGTGGCGCAACAGGCGGGTCGGCCGGCCATGGGTTGCCTGATCCGACTCGACCGCGACCGCCAGACCCGGGCGTCGCGCCACGAGCGGCTGCGGGGGCCCAGCCTGGTGGCGACGGTCGACCTGACCGGACGGTCGGTGCTCGTCATCGACGATGTGATCACGACCGGGTCGACCATGCGCGCCGCGGCCCGCGAGCTGGCCCGTGCCGGTGCTGTCGAGGTTCACGCACTCGCCTTCGCCTCAACGCTCTACGATCACCACCAACGGGTCGGCGCCATACCTCGACCGCCGACCAGGGAGGTTCCGTGGACGTTCGGATCAGTTTCCGCCATCTCGACCACTCGCCGGCGTTCGACGCCCTGATACGCGAGAAGATCAACCACCTCGAGCGATTCATCGACGGTCTGGTGCGAGCCGAGGTCCACTTCGACGAGGAGCGCAACCCGAAGCTGACCGACAGCAAGGACGTGTGCGAGGTCACCCTCGAGGGCGGCGGGCACCATGTGCGGTGCAAGGTGAGCGGTCCCGATCCCACGACGGCCCTCGACCGGGCGATCGATCGGTTGGAGCAGCAACTGCGCCGGGCCAAGGCCAAGAGCAAGCTCCGGCACCGCCAGCACGGCAACCACGAGTCGATCCGGCACGCGGGAGACATCGACGAGGAGATCGCGGTCGCCGACGGACCTCGGATCGTCAAGACCAAGGCGTTTTCGCTCGATCCCATGACCGTCGACGACGCGGTGCTGAAGATGGAGATGCTCGGTCACGACTTCTTCGTGTTCCAGAACGAGACAACCAATCGCACGGCCGTCGTCTACCTGCGAGACGACGGCGATGTCGGCTTGATCGACGCGACCTGACGGCGGCGCTCCACCGGCCACCGGTCACGCTCGTAGGTCACGCGGCGGTCGGTCACGTCCGGTAGGAGGGCTCCGGGTCGCCGAGCCGGCACCGTATGCTGATTGTCCCATGGCAGTCCTCGACCGCATCCTGCGATCAGGCGAGGGTCGCAAGCTCAAGGCGCTCCAGGCGTTGGTGCCCGACATCAACGCCCTCGAGCCCGAGATGACGCGGCTCTCCGACGATCAACTCCGCGCCAAGACCGGCGAGTTCCGGGCGCGCCTCGACAGGGGGGAGACCCTCGACGACATCCTCGTCGAGGCGTTCGCCGTCACCCGCGACGCCGCCCGTAGGGTGATCGGCCAACGCCATTACGACGTGCAGTTGATGGGCGGCGCCGCCCTTCACCTCGGTTGGGTAGCCGAGATGAAGACCGGCGAAGGCAAGACGTTGGTGTCGACGCTGCCGGCCTATCTCAATGGTCTGTCGGGTCGGGGCATGCACATCTGCACGGTCAACGACTACCTGGCTCGCCGCGACTCCGAGTGGATGGGTCGCATCCACCGGTTCCTCGGCTTGTCGGTCGGGTTGGTCTTACCGGGCGAGCGGGGCGCGGAGTACAAGCGCGAGCAGTACGGGTGCGACATCACCTACGCGACCAACAACGAGCTCGGATTCGACTACCTGCGCGACAACATGGCGCTCGGCCGCGATCGCCAGGTCCAGCGGGGTCACGTGTACTGCATCGTCGATGAGGTCGACTCGATCCTCATCGACGAGGCTCGCACCCCGCTCATCATCAGCGGCCGGGTGGCCGACGCGGCCAAGCTGTACTACACCTTCGCCGGGATCGTCCGGGGCCTCACGACCGACCTCGACTACGAGGTCGACGAGGAGAAGCGCCAGGTTGCCATCACCGAGAACGGTGTGCACGCCGTCGAAGCCCAGCTCGGGATAGACAACCTCTACGACCAGGCCTCGACCAACCTCGTGCACCAGCTCAACGTGGCCCTCAAGGCCAAGGAGCTCTACAAGCGCGACCGCGACTATGTGGTGATGGGCGGCGAGGTCAAGATCGTCGATGAGTTCACCGGCCGCATCCTCGAGGGGCGCCGCTGGTCCGACGGCCTGCACCAGGCGGTCGAGGCCAAAGAGGGTGCCAAGATCAAAGAGGAGAACCAGACCCTCGCCACGGTGACCCTCCAGAACTACTTCCGCATGTACGAGAAATTGGCCGGCATGACCGGTACCGCTCTTACCGAAGCGAGTGAACTGGCCTCGACCTACGACCTCCAGGTCGTGCCGATCCCCACGAACCGGCCCCCGGGACGGGCCGACCAGTCCGACCTGATCTACAAGACCGAGGATGCCAAGTTCGCGGCGTGCATCGAGGATCTTGTCGAGCGCTACGACACCGGCCAGCCGGTTCTCGTCGGCACCGTCTCGGTCGAGAAGTCCGAGAAGCTGGCCCGGTTGCTCGAGAAGCGGGGGATACCCCACTCGGTCCTCAATGCCAAGCAGCACACGCGCGAGGCCGAGATCGTCGCCCAGGCCGGCCGGCTCCACGCCGTCACTGTTGCCACCAACATGGCCGGTCGCGGTGTCGACATCCTCCTCGGCGGCAACCCCGAGGGTCTGGCGCTGAGCGACGTTCGCGGCGAGGGCCTCGACCCCGCCACCGCTGAGGGCCAGGCCCGCCTGGCCGAGCTGGTCACCGAGCACGAGGCCCAGTGCCAGGCCGAGGGCGACAAGGTCCGCGAGCTCGGTGGCGTATACGTGCTCGGCACCGAGCGGCACGAGAGCCGGCGCATCGACAACCAGCTCCGTGGCCGTTCGGGCCGCCAGGGCGACCCCGGCGAGAGTCGCTTCTACTTGTCGCTCGACGACGACCTCATGAGGCTGTTCGCCACCGGTGCGCTCCAATGGGCGATGGGCAAGAGTCTCCCCGACGATGTGCCGATCGAATCGAAGATGGTGACCAAGGCCATCGAGCGGGCCCAGAACACCGTCGAGCAAAAGAACGCCGAGGTCCGCAAGAACGTCCTCAAGTACGACGAGGTGATGAACGAGCAGCGCAAGGTGATCTATCGACGCCGCGACCAGATCCTCGATGGGGCCGACCTGCGCGACGAGGCGATCGAGTACATGTCCGAGGCGATCGACGGCTTGGTCTCGACCTATTGCGTCAGCGATCACAGCGAGGAATGGGACCTCGACGGCCTGGTTGCCGACGCCGCGACCTACTGGCCCTCGTCGATCGACGTCGCTCGGCTCGATGGTGCGCGAGGCACCGACGAGCTGTACGAGACCCTGATGTCGGAGGCTCAGTCGCACTACGAAGCCAAAGAGGCCGACGTCGGGCCCGACGCCATGCGCCAGGTCGAGCGCCAGTTGATGCTGCGAATCATCGACCAGAAGTGGCGCGAGCACCTTCTCGAGATGGACCACCTCCGCGACGGCATCCACCTTCGGGCCATGGGCCAGAAGGATCCGGCGACCGAATGGCAGCGCGAAGGCTTCGAGATGTTCGGGCAGCTCATGACCTCGATCGCCCAGGACTTCGTCAAGTACGTGATGCACGTCCAGATCACCACTGGAACCGCCGAGGCCGCGCCGGTGCCGGCTGAGGACGTTGCGGTGCGCGACGTGAGCTACAGCGCCCCCGATGGCCCGGTGCAGGGCACCGCTGCCATGCGCTCGGCTGCTGGGGTGGCGCCGGGCGACTCGGTGGTCGAGGCCGCTGAGGTCGTCGAGCCGCCGGCCAATGCCCCGGTGGTCAAGTCCGAATGGGAGAAGACAGCGCGCAACGCGCCTTGCCCGTGCGGGAGCGGCAAGAAGTTCAAGCTCTGCCATGGAAGATAGCTGACCGTTCATGCAGGATTTTTCCGAGCGGATCGGCGCGCTGCGGGGGCGGTTGGACGAGGCTCACCGGTTTCTCAGGGTCGACGAGCTGCGGCGGCGCCAGCCCGAGCTCGAGGCCGAGATGTCGCGGCCGGATCTCTGGGACGATGCCGAGCGAGCGCGCGCCATCTCGACCGAGCTCACCGCGGTCAACGACGATCTCGCTACATGCGACGTCGTGCAACGCCGGATCGATGATGTCGAGACGCTCGCCGAGCTGGCCGCCGAAGAGGATGACGACTCCCTCGAAGCCGAGATCGTGGATCTGCTCGACGGTGCCGAACGAAGCCTCGACGCGGTCGAGCTCCGGGCCCTGTTCACCGGCGCCTACGACGAGCGCGACGCCGTGTGCCGTATCCAGTCCGGCGAAGGGGGAACCGACGCCCAGGATTGGGCCGAGATGATGTTGCGCATGTACCGGCGTTGGGCCGAGCGCGGGGGGCTCGACATCGAGCTGCTGGCGGTCAATCCCGGCACCGAAGCCGGCATCTCGTCGGCCGACTTGATGGTGCGGGGTCGCTACGCCTACGGCCGACTTCGCGCCGAGCACGGCGTGCACCGCCTGGTGCGGATGTCGCCGTTCAACAAAGACGGCAAGCGCCAGACGGCCTTTGCGTCGATGCACGTCGCCCCGTTCTTCGAGGCCGTCACCGACGAGGTCGACATCGATGAGGGTGACCTGCGGATCGACACGTACCGGTCATCTGGGGCCGGCGGCCAACACGTGAACGTGACCGACTCGGCGGTGCGGATAACCCATCTGCCGACCGGGATCGTCACGTCGTGCCAGAACGAGCGCAGCCAGCACCAGAACAAGGACCGGGCCATGCAGATGCTCGCCGCCCGCTTGCTCGAGCGAGAGCAGGAGAAGCGGGAGGAAGACTTGGCCAGGATCACCGGCAAGGCAGCCCGCGTCGGGTTCGGCAGCCAGATCCGCTCCTACGTGATGGCGCCGTACCAGATGGTCAAGGACCTGCGATCCGAGTACGAGACGTCGGCGATCGACGCGGTGCTCGACGGCGAGATCGAGGACTTCATCGAGGCCTACCTGCGTTTCATGGCCGCCTCGGCCGCCTGAACCCCGGGGTTCACATGACGCCGTGATCGCCGATCGAGCTGCTACCGTGACTGGCCGTCCCCCGTCTACCTCCTCGATCGGCGCGGGCGTTCTCGATGATCAAGCTCGAACAGGTAACCAAGGTCTACAAGGGCAGCGTCGTCGCGCTGCGCGAGGCGTCCGTCGACATCGCCAAGGGCGAATTCGTGTTCCTCGTCGGCGCGTCGGGTTCGGGCAAGTCGACCTTCATCCGGCTGCTCAACCGCGAGGAGATGCCCGACAAGGGGCGCATCCTCGTCGCTGGCAAGGACATCGGCGGGCTCAGCTCGTGGAAGGTGCCCTACCTTCGCCGGAACATCGGCTACGTCTTCCAGGACTTCAAGCTGCTGCCCAAACGAACAGTCTCTGAAAATGTCGGCTTCGCGCTCGAGGTCATCGGGCGGCCCCGCCACGTCATCCAGAAGCAGGTGCCGGCGATCCTCGAGTTGGTCGGCCTGTCCAACAAGGTCGACAACTTCCCTCACGAGCTCTCCGGCGGTGAGCAGCAGCGGGTGTCGATCGCGCGGGCGTTCGTCAACCGGCCGCTCATCCTGCTCGCCGACGAGCCGACCGGGAACCTCGACCCGGCGACATCGGTCGGCATCATGCGGCTGCTCGACCGGATCAACCGCACCGGGACGACCGTCGTGATGGCCACCCACGACCGTGGCATCGTCGACACCATGCGCCGGCGGGTCATCGAGCTCGACCGCGGCGTCATCGTCCGCGACGAAGCCCAGGGCGTGTACGAGTAACCATGGCGTTCAAGGTCACGTACCTCCTCAAGGAGGCCGGTCAGAACCTGGTCCGCAACTGGGGCCAGTCGATCGCATCGATCCTCACCGTCATCTTGTCGATGGCCGTGCTCGGAGCGTCGTTCCTGGTCGGCTACGCCGTCGACAACGCTACCCAGCGTTGGGAGGGTGGCATCGAGTTCGTCGTGTGGATGAACCCCGACGCCACCCCCGAACAGGATGCATCGATCGCCCAAGCCCTCGACGAGAGCCCCGAGATCGAGAGCTCCAATTACGTCGACCAGCAAGAGGCGTTCGAGGAGTTCCAGGACCTGTTCCGCGACGAGCCGGCCTTGCTCGAGGCCATCACGCCCGAAGACCTGCCGCCCTCGTACCGGGTGGTTCCCGTCGATCCCGACGCCGACTCCATCGAGGCCCTCGCCGCGACGTTCGAGGGTCGGCCGGGCGTGCGTAGCGTCGTGTCCTCGCAGGAAGCGATCAAGGAGATCCAGAAGGTCTCGGACCGCATCCGCTTCGTGCTGCTCTGCGTGTCGATCGCGCTGGTCGTGGTGGCGGTGATCCTCATGTTCATCACGATCTCGGTGGCGATCAGCGCTCGCAGCAACGAGGTCGAGGTGATGAAGCTCGTCGGCGCCACCAACTGGTTCATACGGGTGCCGTTCATGCTCGAAGGCCTGGTCCACGGTGTGATCGGCGGCGGCTTGGCCGTGCTGGCCCTGCGGTTCTTCGACACCTACGTGATCGACTCGTTCAACAGCGCCAGCAACCTCAAGCTGCTCGCCGGGTTCAGCACCGACTCGACTCAGCTGTTCAACGTGTCGGCGGGCGTCTTCATCGGCGGTGCCGTGGTCGGCATGCTCGGCGCCGGTTTCGCCGTCTCGCGTCACCTCGACGTCTAGCGGTTCGGGCTCCCTGCGTTCGCCCGAGCAGCCGATCCCGCGGGCGGGCTCACGGAAACGGCGGTTGGTGCCGATACCCCTTAGATGTCGGGTGGAGTTGGTCGTCGGTCGGTCGCGGTCGGGCTCGGCGCGCTCGGGGCCCTGCTCGTCGGGGTCGCGCCCGGGGTCGCCCAGGACTCGGCGAACGAGGGCGAGGTGTTGCGCGAGATCCGGCGGGCCTACGACGAAGCGGTGGCCGAGGAGGCCGAGACGCTCGCCCTCTACGAGGAGTCTCTCGCCATCCGCACCGAGCTGGAGGCCCAGGTCGAAGACACCCGCAACGCCCTCGCCATGGCCGAGGAAGCCCTGATCCAGGCGTTGGCGGCGTCTCGGGCGGCGGCCAGCGAGCACCACCTCGCCACGTTGAACCTGGCCATGCGACGATCCGAATTGGCCGAGGCCCGCGATCTGCTGCGTCAACAGGCGGTGGCCGCCTATGTCGGTGAGCGGTCGGGCGATCAGGTCACCGCCGCCATACTGGGCCAGGACAACCTGACGGCCGCCAACGCGCTGACCGAGTATGCCGACGTCACTCTCGTCGACCAGCAGAACAATGTGGATCGGATCGGGGCGCTCGAAGCCGAGATCGCCGTGCAGGAGGAACTGGCGGCCCGGGCCCTGTCCGAGGCTGCCCGCCACCGCGACGCTGTGGCCGCGCTGCGCGACGAGCTCGTCGCCTTGCGCCAGGACCTCGAGGTCCAGACGTTCCTGCTCGGCGTCGAGATCGCGCGCCAGGAGCAACTGCTCGTCGAGATCCAGTCCCGGATCGACGACTACCAGCGGCGGCTCACCGCCCTCGAACGCGACTCCGACGGGGTTGCCGCGGCGCTGCAGGACTGGCAGAGCGATCAGGAACCCGGTGACACAGCGGTCTTCACCCACCCGACGCCCGGTGCCGGCGTGGTCTCGGACTTCGGCCAGCGCATGCACCCGATCTTCCAGGAAATTCGCATGCACAACGGCGTCGATCTCGACGCCCCCGACGGTTCGCCAATACGGGCCGCCGCCGACGGGACGGTGGTGATGGCCGAGCTGCGAGAGGGCTTCGGCAACGTCGTCGTCCTCGATCATGGTGGCCAGTTCGGCACCGTCTACGCCCACCAGTCAAGGATCGACGTGCGCTACGGGGACACCGTCCTGCGGGGGCAGATCATCGGGCGGGTGGGCTCGACCGGATACTCCACCGGCCCCCACCTGCATTTCGAGATCCGCGTGTTCGGCAATCCGATCGAGCCGCTGGCGTACACCGATCTAGCCGGCCTGCCGCCCTGCGAGACCCTGGTGCTGTCGGCCGATCCGATCGATGTGGCGTTGCTCGACGGGCGCGACGACTGCGACGAGACACCGCGCCCGTTGTTCCCCGTAGGTCCCCCGGGCAGCTGACGACGAAGTAACCTCAGGCCCGTCACTTGACCGTAGGAGCCTGGGGTGCCGCACGAAGTACGCGCCGTCGTCGCGACGGCGAAGAAGCAGCCGGTGAGCGTCGAGACCATCGTCGTGCCCGACCCCGGCCCGGGGGAAGCCCTGATCGCCGTCAAGGCGTGCGGGGTGTGTCACACCGATCTGCACTACCGCGAGGGCGGCATCAACGACGACTTCCCGTTCCTGCTCGGTCACGAGGCCGCGGGCACCGTCGAAGCCGTGGGCGAGGGCGTGACCGACGTCGCGCCGGGCGATTTCGTCGTGCTGAACTGGCGCGCCGTGTGCGGCCAGTGCCGCTCGTGTCGCCGGGGCCGGCCGTGGCTGTGCTTCAGCACGTTCAATGCCACCCAGAAGATGACCCTCGACGGCCGGGCGCTCTCGCCGGCGCTCGGGATCGGGGCCTTCGCCGAGAAGACGCTGGTCGCGGCCGGCCAGGCGACCAAGGTGAACCCGGCGGCCCGGGCCGAAGCGGTCGGGCTGCTCGGCTGTGGCGTGATGGCCGGGTTCGGGGCCGCGGTGTACACCGGCAACGTCGGCAAGGGCGACGCGGTCGCGGTGTTCGGCTGCGGCGGGGTCGGCAACGCGGCCATCGCCGGAGCCCGCTTGTCGGGAGCGTCGACGATCATCGCCGTCGACCTCGACAACAAGAAGCTCGAATGGGCCAAGGACTTCGGCGCCACTCACACCGTGAATGCCCGCGACGCCGACCCGGTCGAGGCCATCAGGGCGCTCACCGGCGGCAACGGCGCCGACGTGTGCATCGAGGCCGTCGGCAACCCGACCGTCCTCGAGCAATGCTTCTTCGCCCGCGACTTGGCCGGCACCGTGGTGCAGGTCGGGGTGCCCAATCCCGAGATGCGCTTCCCGGACATCCCCATGATCGAGTTCTTCGGCCGCGGCGGTGCACTCAAACCGTCGTGGTATGGCGATTGCCTGCCGAGCCGCGATTTCCCGATGCTCACCGAGCTGTACCTCCAGGGCCGCTTCGATCTGGACCGGTTCGTGTCTGAGACCATCGCTCTCGACCAGGTCGAAGAAGCGTTCCACCGCATGGAGCGGGGCGAGGTCCTGCGCTCGGTGGTCGTGATCTAGTGGTTCGGATCGAGCGGGTCGTCACGTCGGGGGTCTTCAGCCTCGACGGCGAGGATTTCCAGGTCGACAACAACATCTGGATCGTTGGCGACGACCGCGAGGTGGTGATCCTCGACGCGGCCCACGACCACCGACCAGTCGTCGCCGCGGTCGGCGGCCGCAAGGTCGGCGCGGTGCTGCTCACGCACGGTCACAACGACCACATCAATGCCGCCGCCGAGCTCGCCGAGGCCGTCGACGCGCCGATCTGGCTGCACCCCGACGACACCATGCTGTGGGATGTCGTATACCCGGACCGCCGTGTCGACGATCCGCTGAGCGATGGCCTGGTGCTGCGGGTCGCCGGCGCCGATCTGGCGGTCGTCCACACGCCCGGGCACTCGCCGGGCGGCTGCTGCTTCCACTTGGCGGCCGCGGGAATCCTGTTCTCGGGCGACACGCTGTTCAACGGGGGACCGGGGGCGACCGGGCGGTCGTACTCGGACCACGACCTGATCGTGGCCAGCATCCGGTCGCGGCTTCTCGTGCTCGCCGCGTCGACCGTCGTCCATACCGGGCATGGCGATTCGACGACGATCGGGGCTGAGCAGGCCAACGTGCCGAGCCGGTGACCGGACCTGACGGCTCGCGACGTGTAGCCGTCGCCGCCTCCAGCCTGGGTGTTGGCGATGTCACGGAGGCGACGGTCGGCGGGGTCGACCTCGTCGTGTGGCGTAGCCATGGCGGTACGCCCTGTGTGTTCGAGGCCAGATGCCCCCACAACTGGTCGCACCTCGGTGGGCTCGGTGCCGTGGACGGCGAGGAGCTGGTGTGCCTCAGCCACTTCTGGCGCTTCGACATCGACGGCCGCGGCACCAAGCTCAACCTGCACGGTCGCCGCGACGCCAAGTCCGACATCGCGGTGTACCCGTGTCACGACGACGGCGAGTCGATCTGGGTCACGATGCCACCCGACCCGGCCGATTGAACCCCTGAGTTTCTGCTCAAGCGGCGCGGTGTCGATACGGATGGGGTCCACCTCCTCAGGAGTGATCCATGCCCGACCGACTCCCGCTTCGCGGCAAGCTCACCGCAGCCATCGTTGTGCCGCTGGTGGCCATCGTCCCATTGGCCTTCGTGATCGTGTCCACGTTCCGCGCCGTGCAGATCAACGGCGCCCAGTACGAGGAGATCATCGAGGCCGAGGACCTGGTCGCCGACGTGCTGCCGCCTCCGCACTACCTCATCGAGGCCTACCTGACCGCCCGCGAGCTCGTCGGTGCGGACGGCGCCGAGCAGCAGGAACTGCTGGACCGTCTCGACCGGTTGGAGGCCGAGTTCGAGGCGTCGAGCGCCCGTTGGGTCGTCGACCTCGAGGACTTGCCCGACATCGCCGAGGTGATGAACGGCCAGGCGGCCAGCGCGGGTCGGGCGCTGTTCGTGGCCATCAACACCCAACTCCTTCCGGTGATCGCCGACCAGGCGGCGTCCGAGGTGGTGATCGCGGACGTGATCCAGCCCCTCTATGTGGAACACCGCGCCGGCGTCGACCAGGTGGTGGCGGCCGGACTGGCCCGCCAGGTCGTGCTGGAAGGCGAATCCAGCGACCTCGTGTCGAACCGCTTCCAGCTGCTCGGCATCGCCGGTGCGGTCATCCTCGCGGTGATCGCCGTGGCTGGTGTGGTCATCACCCGGAGCATCCGTCGCCCCCTCGACGCGCTTCGCCATCAGGCGCACCAAACGGCGGCCGAGTGGCTGCCGCGTGCGGTGGAGCAGAGCCAGAGCGGTGAGGCCGTCGACGTCCCGCCGGTCCAGATCCCGGGGACCCGAGACGAGATCCGGTCGCTCGCCGAGTCCTTCGCCGAGGTCCAATCGACCGCCTTGCGCCTGGCCACCGAGCAGGCCCAACTGCGGCGCGACGCGACGAACTCGTTCGTCCAGCTCGGTCGGCGCAACCACGGTCTGCTCGGCCGGTCGCTCGAGCAGCTGACCAGGCTCGAGGCCGACGAGCGCGATCCCGAGCGACTTGGCGCCCTGTACCGGGTCGACCACTTGACGACCCGCATGCGCCGCAACGCCGAGTCGCTGCTGGTGCTGGCCGGCACCCCGCCGTTGCGGGTCTGGTCCCAGCCGGTGCCGGTGATCGACGTCGTGCGGTCGGCCGTCTCGGAGATCGGGGTCTTCGAGCGCATCGAGATCGTGACTCTCGAGGATGCCCCCATCCGCGGCGTCGCTGTCGCCGACGTGTCGCACCTGATCGCCGAGCTGCTCGAGAACGGCGCCGCCTTCTCGCCGCCGGGTGCGCCGGTGAAGGTTTACGGTCGCTCGCTGAGTCTGGGTTACCAGCTGGCCGTGGTCGACGAGGGCATCGGCATGACCGACGAGCAGCTGGTCGAGGCTCACGAGCGCTTCCGGGCCCAGGGCACGGTGGCCGAGGCGTTGCTCGCCACGATGGGGTTCTTCGTGGTCGGGCGCCTCGCGGCCCGCCACGGACTGCAGGTGCGCCTGTCTCGGGCCCCGAGCGGTGGTGTGGCGGCGACGATCGTGGTCCCCGAGTCGGTGCTCGGTGAACGGATCACCGTCATGGATGGCCCCGTCGAGGTCCGTCCGGCTACCGCGGGGCCGAGCTCGCTGCCCGTCGATGACGACTCGTCCGACGCGCGGCGGCGTTCGGTGATGGCCCGCTTGCAGACGCTCGCTGTCGAGGAAGGTTCGGTACCGTCGCGAGCGGAGGCGCCCATACCGGTCGGCGGTGGGGCGTTGCCTCAACGCGCCGCGAGCGCCTCGAACCATCACGACGACAGCGGCTCCCCGTCAGCACCGCCACGATTCGACCCACAGGGCATCGGCAGTGCGCTCGGGTCGTTCCAGCAAGGCCAGGACGCGGCACAGAGGAGCGACCAATGAGCACTACAGAGCTGAGCCCCAGCGCCAAGGAAGTCCATTGGTTGATGGAGGACCTGGTCGAGCGGGTCCCGGCGGTCCGGGCGGCGCTAGCCGTGTCGGCCGACGGTCTGCTGATGGCCCGGTCGAACACGCTCGATCGGGTCGGGTCCGAGCATCTGGCCGCGGTGGTGGCCGGGTTCCGCTCGCTCGGCGAGGGTGCGGCACCGGCCATCGGCGTGGGTCAGCCCGAACAGGTGGTTCTGGTCGCCAGCGCGGGCTTCCTGGTCGTCTCGCCGGTCGGGCAGGGCTCGGCGCTGGGTGTGATCGCCGGCAAGCCGTGCGATCTGGGCCTGATCGGCTACGAGTTGGCGCTCGCGGCGACCCGTCTCGCTGCGGCGCTGACGCCGGCGCTCATGACCGAGCTCAAGCGGAGCGTCCTGCGGTGACAGACCAAGCAAATTCTGGGGGCGAAGAGCCCGTCGTCCGTGGCTTTCTGTCGGACGCGGCGGCGGTGCGGCCGTCGCCGTCTGATCCGGAGGTCGAGGTCGCCGCCGATGCCACCGTCCGGCCGTATGCCATCACGGGCGGCCGCACGACCACGTCGAACTCGGCGGTCCGGTTCGAGTCGATCCTCGTCGCCACCGATGCCGGGCGGGCGATCGCCGAGCGGCTGAGCCCGGAACTGGTGATGATCCTGACCGAGGCCAATCGGCCCCGGTCGGTGGTGGAGATCGCCCACCGCGCCGGCTTGCCGCTCGGCGTGGTGCTCGTACTGGCGGGCGATGCTGTGAGCGACGGCTACCTGCGCAGCTCGTCGGCGTCGGCCATCGACAAGTCATTCGTCACCCGAGTCCGCGAGGCTGTCCATGCACTCTGATCCCCAACACGACGACGGCGACGACCTGCCGACGCCCGCCAAGCTCCTGGTCGCCGGTGGTTTCGCTGTGGGCAAGACCACCTTCGTGGGCGCCCTGTCCGAGATCCCACCGCTCAACACCGAGGCGGCCATGACCGACCGCTCGGTGGGCGTAGATGACCGCGGCTCGGTGCTCACCAAGACCACGACGACGGTGGCGTTCGACTTCGGGCGGGTGACCCTCGATCGATCGCTCGTGCTGTACTTGTTCGGCACACCGGGACAGGGTCGGTTCGGTTACCTGTGGAACGACCTGGCCGAAGGGGCGCTCGGCGCGGTGGTCCTCGTCGACACCCAGCGGTTGGCCGACTGCTTCGACGCCGTCGACTGGCTCGAGCGGCGCATGTTGCCGTTCGTGGTTGCCGTCAACTGCTTCGACGGCAAACTGCTGCACGGCGTCGAGGAGGTCCGCACGGCGCTCGGCGTGAGCGCTCACGTGCCGATCGTGACCACCGACGCCCGCGACCGCGGCGCCGTCAAGGGCACCGTGCTCGCCCTGCTCGATCACGTCCTCGCCTCGGACTGACCGTCGCCGTCGCAAACCTGCCCGGCGGATCATCGCCGGGCCAGTAGACCCTCCCGGCGGATTATCGCCGGGCCAGTAAACAGTGGAGCTGGGGGGAATCGAACCCCCGTCCGCCAGGCGGTCACCGAACGAGCTACGACCATTCCCGAGTTCGTGGCTTGCGGCAGCCACCTCGCCGGGTCGGGTGGTCCTCGCGGACCTGCCGCCGGTCTTTCCCTGGCGTCAGCGTTCTTTCACGCGGTCAGCGGTCTGTCCCGGCTGTCTCCACCGCTTCTGTTGACGGGCTGCGATGGACAGGCCCCGCGTGCCGGTCACCCGGTCGCTGTGAACCCTTAGCTACCTGATTGCTCAGGCGGCGAGGGCGAGATCGTCAGTGTTGGCGTCTCTTGTGGTTGCCCCGTTTAAGGAGTCTGAGCAACTCCGGTCGCCCGCGTCGACTTCCGGTCCCAACGTCGAAACCGATCAGCCCCTTGGGTAGTGCACCGGCCTCCACCGGCAACCGACATTGTAAGCCGAGGCACTCGCGACGCACTGCTCGCGACGCCGGTAGCGCCCGCCGAGGTTCGCGGCGGCCGATCACCCAACCGCAAACCGCACCACGGCGGACGTGGCCTCTTGGACCAGGGCGAAGACTTGCTCTGAAACCACCGTGCCGCGGACCGTGATCGTCAACTGCACCGTCTGGCTGGCCCCGGTCCCGCAGCCGCCGTAGTAGTGGACGTAGGCCTGGTACTGGCCGGGTGGCGCGGCACCCGTCGGCCAGAACACGTTCTCCGCGTGGTCGCCGGTCTCGCCGCACTCCGGTATCTCGTCTCGATCGAGTTGGCCACCCGACGACGAGAACGGCGTGGAGTAGTCGAGCTCCTCACCGGCGGGGTCGATCACGTGCAGGTCCACGTCGGCGTCGCCCGCCCACAGGAGCGTCACCTGGACGTCGCCGGTGCCGACGTCGGGCGGAACCGTCGATGGGGTGATCGTCGACGAAGTGGTCGTGGTCGTCGTCGCGGACGGCGCACCCCCGGATCCCCCGGTTCCGGTCGGTCGAGTTGTGACTGTCGGCCCCGCCGTCCCCGCTGTAACCGTCGGGGCTCCCAGTGCCGTCGTCGCGGCTGGCTCGGCGATTTCACCCTCGGCGCCCTCGGGGAGCGAGGGGTGGACGGCACCGGGCTCGTCAACGTCAGCGACCTCGATGTTGGTGCTGTCGTCGTCCTCCGGGTCAGGGTCGTCGCCGGGCGCGGCGTCGTCGTCGGGGTCGGCCCCACCCCCCAGCGCGGCCTCGTCCTCCCGAGTGGCCTCGCCGTCCTGAGTGGCCTCGTCCTCCCGGGTGGCCTGGTCGGCGTGGGCGTCTCCGGAGGAGGTGTCGCCCTCGTCGCCGACCACGGAGAGCACGGTTGCGACGACGACGGCGATGATGCCTGCGAGCCCGGCGAGCCAGACGGCGCATTGGACCGAGCGGGCCAGACGGTCGTGGACGGGCGGCGTCGTGGTCATGGGTCACCGGCCCCGTCTCGCGGCCGCGATCGCTCGGGCCGCCTCGCGGTCGGCGTCGCGCTTGGCCATCACCTGACGCTTGTCGTGCAGCTTGCGGCCGCGGGCCAAGGCCAGTTCGATCTTGGCCCTACCGTCCTTGAAGTACAGCGACAGCGGGATGATGGTCAGCCGCTCCCGGTCGAGTCGGGCTTTGAGCCGGTCGATCTCGTGGCGGTGGACGAGCAGCTTGCGGGGGCGGCCGGGCTCGTGGCTGAACGCGGCGTTCGTGGCCTTGGTGTACGGCGCGATGTGGAGGCCGTACAGCCACATCTCGCCGCGCTCGACGAACGCGTAGCACTCGTTGATGCGCACCTGCGCCTCTCGCAGCGACTTGACCTCGCTGCCCTTCAGGACCAGTCCGGCCTCGAGCTCGTCGAGGATGTCGTACTCGTGCCGAGCGGACCGGTTCGTCGCCACGATCTTGGGCGGCGCCGGTTTCGGCGGGGCCGCCTTGGTTGGCGTCTTGTTGTTGGGCGTCTTCGGACGCGATTCGGCCATGGCGAAGAGTCAGGGTATCGCTACGCTCGCCCCGGTGAGCCCGCCGACACCTCCGATCGAGATCTCGGAGGCGGTCCACACCGCCATGGTCGCTCACGCGCTGCGCGGTCAGCCCGCCGAAGCGTGCGGCCTCTTCGGCGGCGTGTACCCCGCACCGGGAGATCCGACGGTCGTGAGCGAGTTCTGGCCCATGACCAACGCGGCGGCCTCGACGCAGTTGTACTTGCTCGACGGCCAGGAGCAACTCCGCGTCGAGCGGGCCGCGGACCTTGCCGGGTTGGCCGTGCTCGGCGTGATGCACAGCCACACTCACACGTCGGCGTACCCGTCGCCTACCGACGTGGCCGACGCCGCCCGGTTCGACCCGTTCGGGTCCTGGTGGTTCGTGATCGTGTCGCTCAAACACCCCGAGCCGTCGTTGCGCGCGTTTCGGATCGACACCGAGGCCGGCGGCATCATCACCGAGTCGCCGGTCGTCGTCGGGACTCGCTAGAATCCCGACTGACTTACTCGGCATTGGCCACTGAGGCGTTCGGGGCTCCCCATGATTCACGGCTCGATCATCGATCTCATCGGGAACACGCCGATGCTCGACGTCAGCCAGCTCAGCCCCAACCCCGCGGTGAGAATTCTCGCCAAGCTCGAGGGTCAGAACCCGGCCGGCTCGGTCAAGGACCGCATCGCCAAGACCATGATCGGCGAAGCCGAGGCCGACGGCACGTTGTGGCCGGGCCGGCGCATCATCGAGCCGTCGTCGGGTAACACCGGCATCGCGCTGGCCATGATCGCCCGCCTCAAGGGCTACCCGATCACGATCGTGCTCCCCGAGAACGTGTCGATCGAGCGGCGCCAGCTGCTCGAGCTGTTTGGCGCCGAGATCGTGTTGTCACCGGGGGCCGAGGGCTCCAACGGTGCCGTGCGTCGAGCCATCGAACTCGCCGACGAGCATCCCGAGTGGTGCTTTCTCTACCAGTACGCCAACGAGGCCAACCCGCGGGCGCACTACGAGGGCACCGGTCCCGAGATCCTGCGCGATGTCCCCGACATCACCCACTTCGTCGCCGGGCTAGGCACCAGCGGCACGCTGATGGGCGTCGGCACCTACCTCAAAGAGCACAAGCCCGACGTCAAGATCTACGCCGTCGAGCCGCCGATCGGCGAGACCGTAGAGGGTCTGCGCAACATGGACGAGGGCTACATTCCGCCGGTGTTCGAGAAGTGGGGTGGCTACGAGTTGCTCGACGGCAAGCGCATCGTGCGGCCGCGCGACTCGATCGAGTGGTTGCGCCGTCTCACCGCCGAGTGCGGGTTGTTCGCCGGCATCTCCACTGGTGCCGCCATGGCCGGCGCGGCCCGCGTCGCCGAGAGGATCGACACCGGCGTGGTGGTGTTCGTCGCCAGCGACGGCGGCTGGAAGTACCTGTCGACCGGTGCCTGGACCGACCCCATCGACGAGGTCGAGGAACGCGCCAAGAGGATGATTTACTTCTAGATCGTTCACTCTGCGTGGCGCGCGCCACGCTTTGTCTGCAAAGCTCCACTCCGTGGGGATGCGAGGTGGAGGGTCAGTCCGGTCGTGGTTTCGGCGCGCGGGCGCCGGTGTGCTCGGCGTGGTGGTGGTTGCGGCCGGCACGCTCGTAGCCGTGGTCGCCACCTCGGCATCGGCGGTCCCGCCGGTCCTCGCCGCGCCAGGTCGCGTGTACCCCTCGGTCAACACGGTGCTCGACTTTGCTGGGATCGATCCGATCTCCGGCGACGAGCGCGCGATCAGCGTGACGGCGCTCGTCGAAGGCGCGGGTGGGTGCGACACGTCCGCGGCGAATGGCTACTCGATCACCGACTGCCCCCGCGTGCAGATGAGCCTCGGCGGAGCCGACGCCGGCCTGCTCCGCATCCCCATCGACGCGGTGATCACCAACCTCGATGCCAACCCCGATGTCGATGTGATCGTCGCCGCGGGTGGCGCCATCGTCGACCAGGCCACCGATCCCAACGGCGACGACAGCGTGTTGTTCCACCTCAACGGCACCGAAGCCCAGCTCAACGCCGTGCTCGACGACCTGCAACTCGTGCCTTGCGGCCAAACCGACGGCACGGTCCCCTGTCCGACTATCGACTACGAGGAACTGGACAGCGACGACGGACAACTCCCCACGCTTTCGATCCTCGTCGCGCAGGGCGCCGGGTCCGACAACGTGACCGCCGAGGTCAAGATCAAGGTCGAAGGCGTCAACGACGCGCCGACCATCACCGTGCCCGCGGCGCCGCTCGTGGCTCCGCTCGCCACGACCACCGCATATCCGCCGGTGGCGCCCACGGTGGGCACCCCCGGCGTCGTCGACGTGATCGACCCCGAGATGTGCAACCTCACCGACTGCGGCGCGCCGTTCACCGACCCCGGCCTCGGCGAGACCGACGACGAGATGCTGCTGGTGGCATGGGTCCGCGAGGCGCAGGTCGACCCCTCGTCGTGCGGGTCGTTCAGCTTGCGTGGAGGCGCGTTCACCACCCTCGGCGGAGCGGCCCTCCCATCGGTTCACACATTGCTGACCGCGGTGACAGGAGCGAACCTCGAGGACGATCAGGCCGCGGCGATCGAGGCGTCGCTCGGGGCCGCCGCGCTCCTGGTGAACCTGTCGACCCAGGGTGGCGGTCCGACGGGCAACCACCGGGCGTTCGCCGGCGTGGCCAGTCGCGACGACATCGAGTACGCGCTGTCTCAGCTCAGCTATCACGCCCTGAACACCCCTGCGACCTGCCATCTCGATCTCACCGTCAG
>CAYMJU010000184.1:0-34683 GCA_964390555.1 uncultured Acidimicrobiales bacterium
GATCGACCATGCGAGATTCTGGTCCCGTCGACGTGGCCGGCGCCAACGAACCTAGGCCAGACTGCGACGGCACGACGGGTGCACCCGTATCAGGGGGGATTGATGGCTGACGACCGCCCGCTCGACGAGCAGATCCGGTTCCGTATCGAGAACGACGTGGCGTGGATCACGATCGACCGGCCCGAGCGGGGCAACGCGTTGACCCCGGTGTGCCGCGACCGAATTCGCGACCTGCTGTACGCATTGAACGGAACGTTCGAAGCGCGGGCGGTGGTGCTGACGGCCAGCGGCACCAAGATGTTCTGCCCGGGTGCAGACATCTCGACGGATCGGGTCTATGCCCCTCGACCGGCCGACGCTCCCGAGTTGGCGGTCGGCGAGCCGCGCCGGATGATGCTCGAAGGTCAGCTCAAGCTGATCCCCGCGATCATGGACTGCGAGCTACCGGTGATCGCGGCTGTCAACGGGACTGCGGCCGGCGTCGGGGCTCACATCGCACTGGCGTGTGACCTGGTGATCATGGCCGACACGGCGCGGTTGATCGAGGTGTTCGCCCGCAGGGGACTGGTACCTGACGGGCTCGGAACCTGGCTCGTGCCAAAGCTGATCGGGCCGCATCGCGCCAAGGAGCTGATGTTCTTCGCCGAGGATGTGCCAGCGCCGCGAGCCCTCGAGCTCGGCCTGTGCAACCGGGTGGTTCCCGCTGCGGAGCTGGAGACGGCCGCGCGGGAGTGGGCCGAACGCTTGGCAACCGGGCCCACCAGGGCGCACATGATGACGAAATTCATGGTGAACCGCGGGCTCGACGCCGACCGGGCCACCATGGTCGAGATCGAGGCTTGGATGGTCGAGGCCAACAACTCGACGCGTGATCAGGCCGAGGGCATAGCGGCGTTCCGCGAGCGGCGCGAGCCGGTCTGGCGCGGCTTTTGACGACGCCCGGCGTCAGGGGTTGACGACGACCGCGCGCGTGAACCAGCTGAACGACTTCGGACCACGGTTGAATCGCTGTTCCACCTCGGTTACGTCGAACCCCGCACTGCGCACGAGTGCCAGGGTGTCGCGTGACAGGTGGCAGCCGCCGCCCACGTGGGGCCAAACCCGATCGATACGCCGCTGCCGTCGCTGAACTCGCGAGTCGGGTGCGAGGCCGTGTTCGAGCAGGTGGAACCGCGCTCCTCGCTTCAGGACTCGACGGAGCTCGGCCAGCGCTGTCTCCGGATGAGGAACCGTGCACAGGGTGAACGTGCTCAGGGCGCCGTCGAGACTGGCATCGTCGAGCGGTAGTGACCCCCCGTCGAGCCCGGAGAACCCGATGTCGACGGGGGAAGCATCGATGCGCTCTCCGGCCAGCCGGCGAGCCAGCGCCGAGGGCTCGATCGCTTCGACCCTCTCGACGGTGTCGGGATACAGGGGAACGTTGAGGCCGGAGCCGAAGCCGATCTCGACGACTCGGCCCTGAAGCCCCGCCACCGTGCGCTCGCGCCACGCCCTGACCTCAGCGTTGTCGAGCAGCTTGTCCACGACGCGCGGCAAGATCCTGTCGCCATAGAAGCCCATGATCACCCTCTCCGCGACGCTAGCGTGAGTGGCCCGTTCCGATATTGGAGGTGCGCTCGATGGCCGCGATCACCGTCTATCACAACCCCCACTGAAGCACGTCCGAGTACGCGCTGGCGGTCGCCAGCGAGCTGGGCGTCGAGGTCGATGTCAACCTCTACATGAAGACCAAACCCGGGCGCGACGAGCTGGTCTCGTTGGTGGCGGTGCTCGAGGACCCGGTCGAAGACCTCGTGCGGAAGGACAGCCACTTCCAGAAGCTCGGACTCGATCCCGCCGCCTACATCGGCAACGCCGAGGCCGTTGTGGATCTCCTGGTGAGACAGCCTCGATTGTTGCAGCGCCCGGTACTGAAGCGGGCGGATCGGGCCATCATCGGTCGGCCCCGCGACAGGGTCGGAGGCTTCCTGGCCGGCGCCTGACACCGGGCAGGCCTGCCGGCGAGCGCCGTCAGGAGTGGCCGTAACCCTGACCGCCCCACCGGTCGCCGACCCCGAGTCCGGCCATCTCCGACGTGTTCGTCGACGGCGTCGGCGTGAAGGCTACGGGGAGGGACTTGATGCCGCCGATGAAGTTGGACCGCAGGTATGACGGTTCGCCGACGAGGCGCATGTCCGGTAGTCGTGTCGCCAGCTCGCGGAACATCAGCCGGATCTCCATGCGCGCCAGGTTCGCGCCGAGGCAGAAGTGAGGACCGCCGCCGCCGAACCCGATGTGGTCATTCGGTGACCGGCCGATGTCGAATCGGTAAGGATCCTCGAAGACTCGTTCGTCGCGATTGCCACTGATGTACCACATCACGACCTTGTCGCCCTCGGCGATCTTCACGCCACCGAGCTCGGTATCGGACGTGGCGGTGCGACGGAAATGCAGAACCGGGCTGGCCCACCGGAGGACCTCCTCGACCATGCCGCTCATCGAGCCGTCGGGATCGGCGCAGAACCGGTTCCACTCGCCAGGGTTCCGCAGGAACTCGAGCATCCCCCACGAGATCGTGTTGCGGGTCGTCTCGTTACCGGCCACGCACAGGAGCAGGAAGAACATGTCGAACTCGAACTCGGTCAGGACGTCGCCGTCGATCTCGGCTCCGAGCAGGGTCGTGACGATGTCGTCGGCGGGCGAGTCGCGCCGCTCCATCTGCAGCTGGTGGGAGTATTCGTAGAGCTCGGCGAACGCTTGGTCGACCTCGGAGTGGTCGTGGGTGAAGTCCGGGTCGTCCGAGCCGATCATCTTGTTGGTCCAGTCGAAGATCTTCGTGCGGTCCTCGACCGGGATGCCGAGCATCTCGGCTATGGCTTGGAGCGGCAACTCGGCCGAAAGTTGGGTGACGAACTCGGCCTCACCCGTCTCGCACACCCGGTCGACGATTCGCCGCGTGCGGTTCACGAGGTAGTCGTCGAGCAATCCGATCATGCGCGGCGTGAAGCCCTTGTTCACGAGCTTGCGATAACGGGTGTGTTTCGGTGAGTCCATGTCGAGCATGATGCTGTCGCGCCGCAGTTGACTGTCGGGCTCGTCGTTGTCTTGGATCTGGGTGCCGCCGCGGTTGCTGGAGTAGATCTCGGGGTGGCGGCTCACCTCGCGGATGTGCTCGTGCCTCGTGACAGCCCAGAACCCAGGGCCGTCGGGCTCGGCGAGGAAGTGCACGCCCGGTTCGGTGTTGCGCAACTCCCGCAGCCACTCGTGGTGACGCTGGTCTTGGAATCCGTCTTTGTCGAACAGGTCGATGTCGGTCACGCTCACGGCGGCTCCCCGGCTGGGATGGGTTCGTTCGGGCGCGACGGTAGCCGGATGATCCGTCGGAACGGAAAAGGAGGCCGCGGGTAGCGGCCGGCACGGTCAATTGAACGAGACGTCGTGGGCCGATCGGCCCGTGACGGCTTGCGGACACCTGGCTAGACACCGTACCCATGGCTCGGTCGTCGGTGCTGCGCGCGCGGTTGGCGTCAGCCGCCGGGTTCCTCCTGGGGGCGGCGCTCGTCGCGTTGATGCTGCTCCTGGTCGCGGCGCGGCCGCCCGCCGGACAGCGCTCGGGGTCCGCGGGGGCCGAGACCGAGGTTCTCGGCGTCGTCGTCGACCGGCCCGCCGGCGAGGTGACGCCGGTCGTCCCAAGCACGACGACGCCTGCGGTTGTGACGTCGGTTTCCCTGCCCACGGCCACTCCGCCGCCGCTCTCTGCGGTGCCACCTTTCCCGCCCATCCTGCCGCCGCCGGCGGATCCGGGAGGCCAGCAGTCGGCCGCGCCGGCAAGCAACGCGGCGCCAGCTGCGCCGACAAGCAACGCCGTGCCAGCCGCGCCGGAGGAGACCACGACCACGCAGGCCACTCCGGCGGCCGAGGCGTCACCGGTGAGCGACCCGGCAGCATCATCAGGGGGACCGGCGGAGATTGGCGCGGCGGCTCGTGCGCTCATCCAGTACGACTTCGAGACCCGACTCCCTCTATGGGAAATATCGTTTCTTCCCGGTCGGTCGACCGTCCGCGGGCTGACCTTTCCCGACAGCCTCCGAATCGAGATCTACGTTCGCGCCGAGGACACCCCTGCCGACGTGGCGCGGGTCATGGCACACGAGTTCGGTCACGCGGTCGACTTGTCACTGAACAACGCGACCGACCGGGCCGCGTGGCGTTCGGCTAGAGGGGGCGCCCCCGAAGTGCCGTGGTGGCCCAGCGGCTCGACCTACGACTTCGACACGATGGCCGGAGACTTCGCTGAGGGCTTCGCGTCGTGGCAGGTGGGTTCATCCAATCGATCGAACGTCGCCGGCGCGTTCACGTCAGAGCAGCTCGCCTTGATGGCGAGTCTCGCCGAGGGCTGAACACGGCCGGTTGTGGGGCTGGCATCATGGCGTCGTGCATGGCCGCGGATCGTTGGTAGAGCTGCGCGAAATGACCCGGGGTGACGCCACCGCCGTGCAACGCTGGACGGGCGATCCCGTCGCCGTGGCCCGCATCCCCCTCGGACCGACCACCCCCGACGAGGCGGCCGGGTACGTCCGCCAGATCGTTCGCGAGCGACGCCAACGAGGTCGGCGGGTGTTCACGCTCGGGATCGTCGACCGAGCTGACGGAGAGCTCGTCGGGACGGTCGGGCTCACCGTCGAGAGCGCGGCGCATCGGCGCGCCGAGATCGGCTACGTCGTGCGCCGAGACCGGTGGGGGCGCGGCCTGGCGTCGGACGCGGTCGACGTGATGGTCGATCTCGGGTTCGGCGATCTCGGACTGAACCGAATCTGGGCCGTGTGCATCGTCGACAACGACGCCTCGACGCGAGTTCTGGAGAAGGCGGGCTTCCGTCGAGAGGGTCGGCTGCGCTCGGACCTGCTCGTCGGGGGACGGTTCCACGACACGTGGTTGTACGCGACGCTCGAGGACGACCGGCCGCGACACGACCGCTACGTGTGACGCCGGGGCTCGCACGCTCTACAGTTGCGGCGGTCGCCGGGTGGTCCGGTGCCTGATCGACAACCGGGAACGCCCAGCATGCGCGCTGCCATCTTGCTCAACGTCGGTGATCCGCAGCTCGAAGTCGCCGACGACGTCGAGGTCGTCGATCCCGGCCCCGGGCAGGTGCTGGTCCGCATCACTCACACCGGGCTTTGCCACTCCGATGTTTCGGCCATGAACGGCACGATCCCGGTCGCCGCTCCCGCGGTGCTCGGCCACGAGGGCGCGGGCGTGGTCGAGTCCGTTGGCTCCGGCGTGAGCACCGTGGCATCGGGCGATCACGTCATCATCGTGTGGTCCCCGCCGTGCGGAACGTGCCTCTACTGCACCGGGCGCAAGCAGCCCAACCTGTGCACGACGCTGATGTTCGCCCCGT
The DNA here is from genome assembly GCA_964390555.1 of uncultured Acidimicrobiales bacterium. Classification (GTDB taxonomy): domain Bacteria; phylum Actinomycetota; class Acidimicrobiia; order Acidimicrobiales; family SHLQ01; genus CAVTWS01. The sequence goes on from CAYMJU010000184.1 coordinate 5,384, forward strand.
CGGGCCCGAAGTTCCGCCGCGGCGGCGTCGAGCTCGGATCGATGGCGGGCGCCGGTACCTTCGCCGAGTACACCGTGATGCCCGAGCAGGGCGTCGTCAAGATCGACCGCGACGTCCCCCTCGATGTGGCGTCGCTCATCGGCTGCGCCGTGATGACCGGCGCTGGCGCGGCGATCAACACCGCCAAGGTCAAACCCGGATCGTCCGTCATCGTGTTCGGAGCCGGCGGCGTGGGCGTATCGGCGATCCAGGGCGCACGCATCGCCGGAGCGGCCGAGATCGTGGCGGTCGACCTGAATCCGGGCAAGCTCGCCACGGCCAAGCACTTCGGCGCCACTCACGCCGTCACACCCGATCAGCTCGACGATGCCAAGCTGACCGTGACCGGCGGCGACGGCTTCGACTACGCCCTCGAGTGCATCGGCAACCCGACGGTGATGCGTGCGGCGTACGACGCGACCCGACGCGGCGGCACGACCTGCATCGTCGGCGTCGGCCGGATGGACGAGGTGCTCGCCCTGTCGGCGTTCGAGCTGTTCTTCAACGAGAAGACGTTGGTCGGGTCCTACTACGGGGGAGCGGACACCCGCACCGACTTCCACCAGTTGTTGCGCCTGTGGAGGAACGGCAAGCTCGACCTCGAAGGCATGATCACCCGCCGGATCTCGATCGACCAGGTCAACGACGGGGTCGAGCAGATGCTCCACGGCAACGTGGTGCGTCAGGTCATCGAGTTCTGATTCCCCTACGATGTCCACTCGAGATCGCACGAGAAGCGAGGCCCCATGAAAGTTGTCGTCGACTACGACCTGTGTGAGAGCAATGCCATATGCATGGGTTTGGCCCCACAGGTCTTCGAGGTGCGGGACGACGACTTCCTGTACTTGCTCGACGAGCATCCGCCCGAGGAACTGTGGGACAACGTCCGTCTGGCGGTGCAACGGTGCCCGAAGCAGGCGATCTCGCTCGTCGAAGATTGAACCAGGAACAGGAAGCGTCGGTGGTTCGAGCTGCACCCGTGGCGTTGGTGCACCTGTCGACCCGGACCCGGTGTCGCCGGGTCGCGTGCGCCCGGCGCACACCCTGAGCGGTGTCGCTCCGGTCGGCCGGTGGGCCCGTGGTGGTGGTCGGAGCCTCGCTGGCGGGTCTCCGGGCGGTCGAAGAGCTGCGCCGAGCAGGCCACGATGGCCCCATCGTCTTGCTGGGAGCCGAGGATCGTCTTCCCTATGACCGCCCGCCGCTGTCGAAGCAGGTCCTGGCCGGGTCGTGGGATACCGACCGGGTCGAACTGGTCGACGACGCCCGGCTCGGTGACCTGGGCGTCGAAGCGATTCTCGGCACTCCCGCCACAGGTCTCGACCTCGCTTCGGGGCGGATCGACTTCGGCGGGTCGACACCGGGCACCATGGAGTACTCGGGTCTGGTCATCGCGACCGGAGCCCGCTTACGGACCCTGCCAGGTACCGACGGCCGGGCCGGCGTCTTCGGTCTTCGGACGCTCGACGACGCACTGGCCCTCCGCGACGCCTTCGACGCTCGACCGTCGCGCGTCGCCGTCGTGGGCGCAGGCTTCATCGGCGCCGAGGTGGCGGCCACGGCGCGCGAGCGCGGGCTCGACGTCACCATGATCGAGGCGCTGCCGGTTCCGCACGGCCGGGTACTCGGCGACGAGATGGGGTCGGTCTGTGGGGATCTGCACCGCGACCACGGCGTCGACGTGCGCCTCGGGGTTGGCGTTTCCGAGGTGCTCGGAACCGACCAGGTCGAAGGACTGCGTCTCGACGATGGTTCGGTGGTGATCGCCGACGTGGTCGTGGTCGGGATAGGAGTGGTGCCCAATGTCGAGTGGCTGTCCGGTTCGGGCCTGACGATCGACAATGGTGTCGTGTGTGACCTCACCAGCTTGGCCGCCCCGCACGTCGTCGCGGCGGGCGACGTCGCCCGGTGGCCCAACCCGGCGTTCGGCGGCGAGATGATGCGCGTGGAGCATTGGGACAACGCCGTCGAGCAAGCCGGTCACGCGGCGCGCCGATTGCTCGCCGCCGATGCCGATGCCGAGCCGTACTCGCCGATCCCGTACTTCTGGTCTGACCAGTACGACCGCAAGATCCAGCTGGCGGGTCGCCCGGGACCCGACGACGAGGTCCGCGTGGTGGTGGGCAGCACCGAGGAACGGCGCTTCCTCGCCCTCTATGGTCGCGGTGGCCGGCTCAGGGCTGGGCTCGGGATGAACCGGCCCCGCCACGTCATGCAGGTTCGCCAGCTGCTGGTTTCGGGCACGTCGTGGAATGAAGCGCTCGTCTGGGCGTCGGAGCAGGCCGCATGAGCCATCGGCGTCGATGGGGGGCTGTGCGGGCCGGATTGGTTCTCGTCCCGATCGTGATCGCGGGCTGTGGGGACAGCGAGAACATCGACGTGGTCGACCTCGCCGGCCGTCTTCCCGGTTTGATCGCCGCCGACCACCCTGAGGTGGTCACCAACGTCGTGTGCCCCGATGAGATCGAGCGGTCAGCGGGCTCTGTTGCCCAATGTCGGGCACTGCTATCGGGCGATCCGATCGCCGTAACGGTCACCCAGCTCGATGGTGACGGAGCGGTGTCGGTGTCGATCGACGTGGCGCCCCTGGTCGTCGAGCAACTCGCCGACGATCTCGCTGCTCAGCTGACCGAAGACCTGGACCGAGACGTCGTCGTGTCGTGCGCGGGACCGGGCTTGATCGTGCCCGAGGCCGACGAAACCGTGTCGTGCACCGCCACCGACGAGGCGGGCACACGGACGCTCACGGTCACTCTGCTCGACGACCGAGGCGCTTACGCCGTCCGGTTCTCCTGAACCAACTCGGGCGCGGCGCGAGCGGCGAGGTACTCCGGTAGCTCGACCCCGGCGCGGGCTCGCCAGTCGGTGTGGATGCGTAGTCGTTCGAGGTGCTGGGTGACCTGTCGTCCGCCGACCTCGAGGGGGTGCGTCGCCACGAAGGCCTCGACCGCCACCGCATCGCCAGGCTGGGAGAGCCAGCGGATCCCGTCCAGTACCCGGTGCATCGTGACCGGTGGTAGCCGTTCGACGACGGCGGGCCAGTGATCGGTCAGGAACCGCCACGCTGCCGGGCCACCATCACGGTTCCTGAGCGCTTGGCGGAGCAGGAAGGGGGCGTCTTGGCTTCGCACCTCGTCGGTGAGGCACAGCTCGCACAACCGCAGCGTGAGTCCCTCGTCGGGGAACTGCGCCAGGGCCCGTTGCAGACGCTCGGCATCTTGGGGGTTCTCGGCCTCGCCGACTCGGCGGCGCAGGTCGGTCCACTCGGCCGGACCGCCGGTTCGAGAGACGATGGTGATGGCGGCCGCTGACAGCGCGGGGTCGGCATCGGGGGTGAGAAGCACCTCGCGGGCCATCTCGATGACCGCCGGGTCGGCTCCTTCGGCTCCGGCGAGGGTCAGTACCACCGCCCGACGCTCGCGGGTGCGGTCGTTCTCCCCGTTGCGTCCTCGGTGGCCGAGGCTTTCGAGGGCGGGTCCGACGAGCTGGCGCACGTATCGGTTCCACAGCGCCCGATCGTCGACCAGGTGGCCGACGGATTCGAGAACCGAGTGGATGCGCTGCCAGACGACGAGGTCGTCGTCGTGACGCAACCGATCGACCACGTCGAGCAGCGAGGCGGTCGTGGCCCGACCGGCGAGGGTCATGGCGGCCTGGTCGTCCAGCAGGGCGTAGCGCTCGACGGGGTCGAGCAGGTCGAGGAGAGGTCCGGGGGTGACGCAGCGGTAGAAGCCCGATGCGCCGGCGTTGGCGGTGACGAGCGGTGCGGACAAGACGACGGTGACCGGCTCGTCGGCGACGAGCACACTCGTGACGGTGCCCTCGGCGTCGCGGAGCCGCACCGGAACGAGCCAGCTAGCGTCGCCGGACTGGCTGCTGTAGCCGAACGGGACCTGGGACAGCCGCAGCGACGTGGCTGATATTGCCGCGATCTCGATGCACGGGTAGCCCCCACGGAAGATCCACGAGTCCATGATGAGTCGTACCGGCTCGCCGGTGACGTGCTCGAGGGCATCCCACAGGTCGTGGGTGTCGGTGTTGGAGAACGAGTGCCGTTCGAGATAGTAACCGATGCCCTCACGGAACCGATCGGGTCCGAGATACTGCTCGAGCATGCGAAGCACCGCGCTGCCCTTGTGGTATGTCAAGACGTCGAACATGTCATCGGCGTCCGCCGGCGTGACCACCGGGTACTCGATGGGGCGGGTGCTCGCCAGGCCGTCAATCTCGAGAGCCGACGTCTTGCTGAGCGAGAAGTTGGACCACCGGTCCCAGTCGGGCCTGAACGCGTCGGTGGCCGCCGTTTCCATGAAGGTGGCGAACGCTTCGTTGAGCCATAGCCCGTTCCACCAGCGCATGGTGACCAGGTCACCGAACCACATGTGGGCGAGCTCGTGGTTCACGACGTCGGCGACCTCTTGCAGGTCGATCTGATTCGCCCGGTCCGGGTCGACGAGCAGCAACACCTCACGGAAGGTGATGCACCCGAGGTTCTCCATGGCTCCGCTCGCGAAGTCGGGTAGGGCGACCAGATCGATCTTGTCGCCGGGGTAGCGGATGCCGTAGTACTGCTGGAACCACGGGATGGCGAAGCGGGCGACATCGAGGGCGAAACCCGCGAGGTGCGACTGCCCAGGTCGGTGCACGACTCGCACGGGGAAGCCCTCGACGTCGATGGGGTCGCTGGCCTCGAGACGGCCGATCACCCAGGCGACGAGATAGGTGGACATCGGGATGGTCGGCGCGAAGCGGACGTGCCGGCGCCCCGCAGCCGTCGGTTCCTCGCCGAGGGGAGCGGTGTTCGAGACGACCATGTGGTCGGCGTCGACCGTGAGGCCGATCTCGAACGTGGCCTTCATGTCCGGCTGGTCCCAGCACGGGAACACCCGGCGCGCCCAGTTGGCCTCCATCTGGGTGACGCCGAGCGTGTGCTCGGTCCCGTCGTCGTCGATGTAGGTGCTTCGATAGAAGCCCCGCAGCTCGTCGTTGAGACGACCGGAGAACGCGATCCGGACCGTCGCCGCGCCTCCGATGGGCGTGGCGACGGAGATCCCGATCGTCTCGAAGAGGGGTTGATAGGCGACGGCGCCGGCGAGGGCCTGACCGCCGACCAGAACGGTCGTTTCACCGATCTCGAGCCCGCATGCGTTGCAGCGAAGCTCGCTGGTCTCACCCACGATCGTGACGTCGACTTCGACGGTGCCCGTGAACGTAGCTGCCAAGAGGTCGGCGTCGATGTCGAGCCGGTAGGCGCTCGGCGTGACGTGGAGCGATAGGCGATGCTGGCCAGAGTCGTTCATCGGGCGTTAAGAGTATGCAGGGTTGCGAGGCGGATGAAATGTTCCATCGGCGACCGGTCCCGGAACATGAGTGCGGCGCATCTGGTTGAAAATCGCGATCGAAGCGACACCAGATCGTCACCGGAGGTGACACGCTGTAACGCGCGGACCTGGTTGGATGACAGTGCGGAGTACAGGCCAACCAGAGGAGCGCGGAAGATGATGGTTCGACATACGAGAGATCGACACGATTACCAGCCGAACGAGATCCGTTGGCCCGATGTCAGCCGGGCGCTGGCCGAGGTCGACGATGACTCCTTCACGCGAGCGATCGCCGAAGGGCGCCGCCGCGAGCTCTCGACTCGCTGACGCTCAACTTTCGGTACGCGACGTCCACGACACGACGTTCGGTACGTCGTTGCAGGCCGTTAGCGTCTCGGGGTCACTTCGGACCCGGAGGCACGGGTGGTTGAGCCTGAATTCGACGTCGTCGGCGTCGGTAACGCGATCGTCGATGTGATCGTCAGCGTCGAGCACGAGTTCATCGCCACCCATGCTCTCAACAAGGGGACGATGACACTGATCGACGCCGATCGCGCCGTCGAGCTCTACGACGCCATGCCGCCTGGCATCGAGACGTCGGGTGGTTCGGCGGCCAACACGGCCGCGGGCGTGGCGTCGTTCGGTGGTCGGGCGGCCTACGTCGGCAAGGTCCGCGACGATCAGCTCGGTGAGGTCTTCGCTCACGACATTCGCGCCGTCGGTGTCGACTTCGTTGGTCCGCGCGCCGAGTCGGGGCCGCCGACGGCCCGGTGCCTGATCCAGGTCACGCCTGACGCGGATCGGACGATGAACACGTACCTCGGGATTTCGGCGTTTTTGTCGCCGGCCGACGTCGATGTAGATGTGGTCGCCGCGAGCGCCGTCGTCTACTGCGAGGGCTATCTGTGGGACGTCGACGATGCCAAACGGGCGATCCGCCTGGCCATGGATGTCGGCGCCGACCACGGTCGGATGGTCTCACTCACCTTGTCGGATCCCTTCTGTGTCGACCGGCATCGCGACGAGTGGCTCGACTTGATCGCCGATCGAGTGAACCTGCTGTTCGCCAACCGTGCCGAGATCCTCTCGCTCTATCGGATCGACGACCTCGACGAGGCGGTCCGCCGCGTGCGCGACCACGTCGAGTTGGCGTGCATCACCCTGAGCGCTCACGGGTCCCTCGTGGTTACACCCGACGAGGTGGTCGAGGTGGCGCCGACGGTGACCAGGGTTGTCGACACGACCGGCGCCGGCGACCTGTACGCGTCGGGCTTCTTGTTCGGCATGGCGCGGGGCATGCCGCTCGCCGTGTGCGGCCAGCTCGCCTCGGCGGCGGCGGCCGAGGTTATCGGCCATCTCGGCGCTCGACCCATGGTCCCGCTGGCGTCGGTGATCCCGGGCTGACCGGCTGGCGCGGGCGATTGAGGGGACTGTTGACTCGCGGTGATAATAGCCGTTATCATCACGGCGTGGAGACCGAGCCCGCCGATCTCACCGAGCGACTGCTCGATGCCGCGGCCTCGGTGTTCGCCGAGCGCGGCTACGACCGCGCCGGCGTCGCTGAGATCGCCCGACGTGCTGGCGTGACGACCGGCGCGATCTACAGCCGCTACAGCGGCAAGGCGGAGCTGATGATCGCCGCCGCCGACCGCTGCCTGCCGCCGGCGTTTCGACGACTGCTGAGCGGCCAGCGCGACGATCGACCGGCCACCGACATCCTCGCGGCGCTCGGTGCCCATCTCGTTCGGGAGGCGAATCCCGACACGCCCATGGTCATGGAGGCTGTGGTTGCGGCGCGGCGCGACCCCGAGCTCGGCGAGCGGCTGCGCAGCCGGCTCGAGGCGGAAGAGCTTCACCTCGCCAAGCTCGTCGACGAAGCCAAGGCCGACGGCCGCTTCGACCCCGCACTGTCGACCGACGCCCTCGTCCGCCTGAGCCACGCGATCGGTATCGGCATGAATGCTCTGACCGGCCTCGGCTTACCGGTGCCCGATCAACACGAGTGGTCCGAAGTCATCGACCGCTTGCTCGTCGCGGCATCCGTGCCGCCCGACTTTGGAGGTAACCCATGACCCGATCCCCGACCGACCTCGTCGGATCCGCCAACGACGTCGACCGGATCATGGACATCGCCACGTTCAATGCCGATCCGAACGAGGTGATACATGCGGTGGCCGACAACGCCGACGCAGTGTTCACCTGGGACTACACCAAAGGGGCCCGACCGGCGCTCGAGAAGCTGTACGAGAAGGCCAAGGTGTCCCAGTGGAATGGTGAGACCGATCTCGACTGGAGCATCGACGTAGACCCCTACAAGGTGATCGACGTCCTCGTGCCGGGCGAACGCGAGTACTTTGCCGAGCATCCCGATTCGCCGGCTCGGATGCTGAGCGAGGACGACTGGCGCGAGGTCAACGTCGAGTCTCTGGCGTGGAGGCTGAGCCAGTTCCTCCATGGCGAGCAGGGCGCGTTGATGTGCACGGCCAAGATCGTCGAGACGGTGCCGTGGATCGACGCCAAGTACTACGCCGCGACCCAGGTCGTCGATGAGGCCCGCCACGTCGAGGTCTTCGCCAAGTACCTGAGCACCAAGCTGCCGACCAGCTACCCCGTGAACCCTCACCTGCGATTGCTGCTCGACGACATCATCGCCGACAGCCGTTGGGACATGACCTACCTCGGCATGCAGATCATGGTCGAGGGGCTGGCCCTGGCCGCGTTCGGTTTCATGCATCAGCTGACGACCGAGCCGCTCCTCCAGAAGCTGCTCCGGTACGTGATGAGCGACGAGGCTCGCCACGTCGCCTTCGGCGTGCTGAGCCTGCAGGACTTCTACAGCGGGTTGACGCAGGCCGAGATCCTCGAACGTCAGGTGTTTGCCTTCGAGGCCGCGTTGCGCATGCGAGATCGATTCCTGCAACAAGAGGTCTGGGACCGGGTGGGCATTCCGGTTCGGCCCATGGTCGAGCACGTGTTGGCCATGCCCGACGACCTGCGGATCTTCCAGCGGCTCCTCTTCTCGAAGATCGTGCCGAATTGCCGCAAGCTCGGTCTCCTCGACGCCGGCGACGGGTGGCTCCGCGACCGGTTCACCGAGATCGGAGTGATCGAGTTCGAACATTGGGTCGACACCGGAGACGAGTACGCCGACCTCGACGAGGTGTCCAAGGACCGGGCCCTGGTCTCGTGACCGGGCTGGGGTGAAGATGCGGGCGGTCGTCCAACGGGTCACGCGTGCCCGGGTGACCGTCGATGGGAACACGGTCGGTGAGATAGGCGCGGGTCTGTGCGTGCTCGTCGGCGCGACCCACGACGACGACACCGCCCACGCCGGTCGCTTGGCCGACAAGATCGCCCACCTGCGGGTGCTCGACGACGACGCCGGAGTGATGAATCGCTCGGTGCTCGACGCCCACGGCGAGGTGTTGGTGGTATCCCAGTTCACCCTCTATGGCGACACCGCCCGGGGCCGACGCCCCTCGTGGATCGCGGCCGCCCCGCCCGAGGTCGCCGAACCGCTCGTCGCTGCGGTCGTGGACCGGCTGCGCTCACTCGACGTGACGGTGGCCACCGGTCGGTTCCGGGCCGAGATGCTCGTCGAGTTGGTCAACGACGGTCCGGTCACGCTGATCATCGACACCCGGTGACGTCTCGATCGGTCGTTGCCGCTGCGCCGCGGTCAGCGCCTCGGCGCGTCGAGCCAGCAGTCGGCCCGCGAGCATCGCCCCGGCCGCGACCAGCGCAACGGGCGTCACGCCGGCTCGGGTTGCCCACGTTCGACCGCGACGCAACTCGACGACGCCGTGCAGCACCGCCTGGTCGCCGATGTCGGTGCGAGCGACGACGTTGCCGTCGGGGTCGATGATCGCCGAGAAGCCAGTCGGCGCGGCCTGGAGGACCCAACGCCCGCTCTCGATGGCGCGCAGACGCGACGACGCGATCTGCTGGGTCTGCACGATCGTGAGCCAGTAGCTCGACCCGTTGGTCGGATTGAGCAGGATCTCGGCGCCGTGGTCGAGGGCGTCTCGAGAGCGGTGCTCGAAGAAGATCTCCCACGAGATCGACACGCCGAGGACGCCGATCCGGGTGTCGAGTACGGCGGGACCGGTACCCGGTCGCACGTCGTGGCTGGGCAGTGCGTCGCCAGCGAGTGGTTCGATCAGTGAGCGTAGAGGCACGAACTCGCCGAACGGGACCAGCCGGACCTTGTCGTAGCGATCGACGACTCGACCATCGGGATCGACGGCGGTGGAGTAGTTGACGGTCTCGTCGTCGTCGAGATCGTGGAACCACCCGGGCACGAGGTGGGCATCGAGCCGGCGAGCCAGGTCCGAGAGCGTGTCGGCGGCCTCGCTCACCGAGAGAAGCGGACGTGCGCATAGGTCCTGCGCGGCGTTCGCGTCGAGCTCGGGGTTGACGACGTTCTCGGGCCACACGACCAGGTCGATCGGAGTCTCGACGAGATCGGTCGCCGCGAGGTGGCGCTCGAACACCGTGCGGTTCTCGCAGATGTTGGCGCGGGTGCGCTGCGGCCCGCCGCCTTGGACCACGGCTACGTCGATCTCGCCGGTGACGCGGCCGGAGGGGGACACACTCGCCACGAGCACGGTGACGAGGGCGACGAGGACGGCAACGGTCCCGACCCAGATCTGGCGGCGCCACGCCGCGGCGAGGGCGACGCCGATGACGGCCACGACCGCGACGATGGCGCCGGGTCCGAGCAGCCGGGCCACCGGGGCGACGGGGCCACCCACCTGGCCCATCGGGATCGTGGCGAGGGGGACACCACCGAAGGGCCAGTACCAGCGAAAGAGCTCGAACACGACGATCGCGCCGGGAAGGGCGATCGCTCGCCCCCGGGTCGGAGGAACGACCGCCAGAACCGCGCCGAGCCCGGCCGCGTAGATGGCGGCCACGACCACGTAACCGGCCGGCGTGAAATCCACCATCCAGAGCGTTCCGGGCAACAGCCAGGCACCGGCGACCAGGGCCCCGCGAGCGAAGCGAGAGCGCCAGCCCGCGGATGTGGCGACGAGGTGATCGACGAGAGCCAGCCCCACGAAGGCGAGGGGCCACCAGCCCCAAGGCGGCACCGAGGCGACGATCGCCACGCCGGCAACCACGCACTTGACACCAACCGGGAGCCGCGACCGGCTCGCGGTGCTGCAACGCGCGGTCCGCGACCCGATCGTCATGCCCGGCATCATGGCCGACGGAGCGCCGGCTCGCCGCGCACGTTTCTCAGATGCGTCGACCACACACCGGCCACGAACCCCGGCCAGATTCGGCATAGAGGGCCCGGGCCATGGCGTCTTGCCACCAGAACTCGGCGGTCGCCGGGTCGAGACCGATGAGCCACGGGTAGTGCCGGCCGGCGACGTCGTCCCAGGTGACCTGGGAAAACTGGTAGGCGCCCCGGTAGCGCCCGCTGGAGGAGACTGCCGCGTAGTCGTGAGTCGACTCGCACCCGCGCAGAGCGTGCAGTTGCTCGGCGCTCAGGGCGGCACGAGTGGGCTCGGTGACGGCCATGAAATGGCCGACCTCGTCGGGTGTGCACGCCACCGCTGTCAGCGCGAGCGCCACGACGAGAGATTGGAGAGGTCGGGGCATCGGGAGCTCCTCGAGCCGGGGCTCGGTCGGATCGTCGGTGCTCTCCGGCAGCGCAGCAGGTCGAAGTCCCGCCCCTGCGCCGCGTCGGACGCGGAAAACACCCTGTTGTCATTTGGTCGGCGAAGGGTACCGGGTGGGCGTATCGGAACCGTGTCGCGTGTGACCGACATCATGCGAACGGGTGAACCGTAGGTGCCGACAGATCGTCAAATGTCAGGAAAACCGGGTCACGACCCGGCGTGAACGTCGAATAGTCGCGGGGATGCCGACCCCTTCGTACGATGCGCCAACCAGGTGGAGTCCCGGGTGCCGGGCGAGTGTCCGGTCGAGCTCGCCGAGCCAGCCGCCATGCCCGGGCGGGAGCTGAGCGAGAGAATCGGGCCACCGGGTCACCCGCACGGCGAGGGGTTCCCCGCCCATGCCGGTGACGGCCTCGATCTCGTCTCGCACTCGCCGCGCCAGCGCGCCGTCGTCGATGGCGAGTTGGCGCCGATCGTCGATCCGGCCGACCGATGCCCGCACGACGACCTCGCCTTTCGGCGCCCAGTGCGGCCACTTCTCGGAGCCGAACGAGCATGCGGTGAGCAGCCGGTGCGACCCGCGGGGTACGAGGACTCCCGACACACCGCGAAGAGACGGCGGCAATGATCCGGGCGGGTAGACCAGCGTGAGCATCGTGACCGACGCGAAACGCAGCGAGCCGAGCCGAGCCGCGATGGGTTCGACCGCGACGAGCTGGCGAGCGGCGACGGGGGCGGGGGTGGCGACCACGACGTGCTCGGCGTCGAAGCTGCGGTCGCCGGCCAGCACCCGCCAGGTTCGGTGCGGTCCGGGCACGATGGCGTCGACCGCATGGGCACAGCGCACCCGATCATCGAGCCGGGCGATCAGCGCATCCGCCAGGACCTGCACACCGCCGCGGAGCGACGAGAACGCGTGCGGTACGGGAGCGGCATTGGCGCGCTGCTGTCGCAACGCACCGATGAAACTGCCGCCAACGCGGGCCGCGGCCGCGAGTTGAGGCGCACCCAGCTCGACGCTCAGGTCGTCGGCGCGGCCGGCGTTGATGCCGCTCAGCAGCGGGTCGACGAGTCGTTCGAACAGCTCATCACCGAGGCGTGCCCGCACGAGCGCACCCACGCTGCAGTCTCCATCGATCGCGTTCCATCGGGCCGAGAGGTCGCGACGCGCCAGGTCGATGGCGCCCGATGTCAGCACGCCGGCCGCGGCGACGGCGTCGAGATCGAGGGGAACGCCCAGCACGTTCTCGGTCGGCACGTCGACCAGACGCTCGTCGAGGTGGATCCGGGCCCGGGTGGCCGCCGGGTGCACGACCTGGGCGGCGAGGCCGAGCTCGGCGACCAACTCTCGAGCCCCCGGCACCCGTTCGAGGTAGGCGTCGGGTCCGGTGTCGATCATCAGCCCGCCGACCGGTGACGTGCGGAGCCGACCGCCGGCGCGTTCGTCGGCCTCGAGAACGACGACGTCGTGTCCAGCACCAACGAGGTCGTGGGCCACCGCGAGTCCCGCGATGCCGCCTCCTACTACGACGACGGATCGGGTCATGCGGGGCGGGTCGACCACCGGTGCACGACGTCGACCACCAGGCTCAAGGAGTCGGGATCCGTCTCGGGGAGCACCCCGTGGCCGAGGTTGAAGACGTGGCCAGGGTGGCCGCCGTTGCGTTCGAGGACATCGATCACCCGGCGTTCGATCTCGTCGGCAGGACCGAACAGCACGCCGGGATCGAGGTTGCCCTGGAGGGCGACGTCGGGACCGGTTCGCTGGCGGGCCACGTCGAGGGGAACGCGCCAATCGACGCCCACGACGTCGGCCCCGGCCTCGGCGAACAGGCCGAGCAACTCGCCGGTGTTGACACCGAAGTGGATTCGTGGCACGCCGAGGTCGGCGATGGCGTCGAAGACCTTGGTGCTCGATGGCAACACGTATCGTCGGTAGTCATCGGGCGTCAGCGCCCCAGCCCACGAATCGAAGATCTGCACTGCTCGGGCGCCGGCGGCGACCTGGCTGCGGACCGACTCGATGGCCAGATCAGCGAGCCGGTCGACGAGTTGGGCCCACAACGTTGGCGCACCGAGCATCAGGGCCTTGGTCTTCACGTAGTCCCGGGAGGGTCGGCCCTCGACCAGGTAGCTGGCCACGGTGAAGGGAGCCCCCGCGAAGCCGATCAACGGCACCGAGAGCTCGCGCACCAGGTTGCGGACGGTCTCGATCACGTAGGGGGTGTCGGACTCGGGGTCGAGCGGTCGGAGCCGACGGAGGTCGCGCGGTTCCCGGAACGGCTGGTCCACAACGGGGCCCACGCCTTGGACGACGGTCACCCCGAACCCGATCGCCGCCACCGGCACCACGATGTCCGAGTACAGGATCGCGGCATCGACCCCGTAACGGCGCACGGGTTGCAGCGTGATCTCGGTCGCCAGGTCGGGGTCGGCGATGGCGTCGAGAATCGTGCCGGTGCCGCGCAAGGCCCGGTACTCGGGCAGTGACCGGCCGGCCTGGCGCATGAACCACACCGGTACCCGGTCCGCCGGCTCGCTGCGGCAGGCCCGAAGGAACGGGGCATCGGCTGTCGGGTCGGGGATCACCCCCGCAACATAGAGCGTGGATCTTGGCCGGGTAGGGCCCGGTCGAGCGAGCGGTTAGGGACGAAGGCGACGCGGGCCAACTCGTGAGCCTGCTCGGCGACCCGACGAAGCTGGGCTGCGTCCTGTCGGGAGGCCGACATCGTGGCGAGCATCGCCGCAGACGGCTCGACGCGAAGCTGCACCGTCGACGTCTCGACACCCGCCAGCTCGCGTGACAGAAGGCGGCGATGCCACCACCGGGCTGCCCCGATCGCCCGGAACGATCCGGCGGCGGCGTCGGCGGACATCGGCGACGACACGACGATCACGTCGAAGCCGGCGCCAGCGACCAGGTCGGCGTTGGTAGGAGAGAAGGTCGCCCCGTCGAGATACGAGGTGCTCCCGATAGACACCGGTTCCATCTCGCCAGGGATGGCCGACGACGCCGCGACGGCCGTACCGAACGTCGCCACGGCATCGTCTCGTCCGAAAACGACCCGCGCTCCGTCGCGAACCCGCACCGCGCATACCCAGGTGGAGCTCGGCCACGACGGGTGAAGCTCGGCGGATCGGCCGGCGAGCGCGTCGGTCGCGGCCCGACCTCGCCCACCCATTCCGGCGAGCACCAGGCCGGGTCTCAGGCCCCCTCTCCAACTCCACGCCCGAGTGGCCATGCCAACCGACAGAGGCCGGGGGCCGGGCAGCTGACCGCGATCGAACGAGAGGGGAGTGACCATGCGATCGAGCACGCGACGTCCGTCAGGTGAGATGTCGCCTCCAACCTGGCGGGCCAGATGGTCTGCCCCGCTCAGGCCGGCCCGAAGCGTGCCCGCAGTGCTCGCGCCGGCCGACGTGCCGACGATGAGATCGGCATCACGGGGGTCGATACCGATGGTGTCGTGCAACGCGGCGAGGACGCCCGCGTGAAAGGCGCTGGCCACGGCGCCACCGGCGCCGAGTACCAGGGCCACGGTCGTGGGTCGGCTCGTCGGCACCGGTCGATGGTAGCCCCAACCGCTCGAGCCTCTGGCCGATGGGGTGTCATCCAATCGTCACGGAGCTTCGCCGGGGTGTGCGGATAAACTTGACGGCCATTCTGACTTGTCCGACGTCGCGCCGCGCGTCGCCGAGAACGGTCGGACGTCCAACTGCGGAGGCCGGTCATTCACCCCGAACTGGAAGCCGAGCAGGCCCAGATCGACCACGCTCACCGATGTCTGGAGCGGGCGCGAGAACTCGCCACTCGACTGACCTCGATGGTCGAGGTCGGCGCCGGTGGGACCGAGCAGGCCCGTTTCGAGCGCGAGGCCATCCAGGGCAACGTCCTCAATCGGCTCCAGCAACTCGATCTCGGTGATCGTTCGTTGGTTTTCGGCCGTATCGACAGCGCCGAGGACCACGATCACGATGTCTTGTACGTGGGTCGGGTCGGGGTGTGGGACGAGCGTCAGGACCCGGTCGTCGTCGACTGGCGGGCCCCGGCGTCGGAGCCTTTCTACCGAGCCACCGGGCGCAACCCGATGGGCCTGGAGCGCCGCCGGCACTTCGCCACCCGCGGGCAGACGCTGCTCAGCATCGACGACGAGTTGTTCGGCGATCCGGGCCGCCATGTCGACGACGTGGGCCGACTCCGCGGCGAGGGTGCGCTCATCTCGGCTCTGGAGTCGGCTCGCAGCGGGCAGTTGGGCGACATCGTCGGCACCATACAGGCCGAGCAGGACGCCATCATCCGGGCCCCGATGCCAGGCGTCGTGGTGGTGCAGGGTGGGCCGGGCACGGGGAAGACCGTCGTCGCGCTGCACCGGGCGGCCTATCTGCTCTACACGCACCGGTTCCCACTCGATGGTCAAGGGTTGCTCGTCGTTGGCCCGAACCGGCTCTTCCTCGCCTACATCGAGCAGGTGCTCCCGTCGCTCGGCGAAGCCGGGGTCGAGCTGTCCACTGTCGGTGACCTGATCGGCCATGTCCGGGTCGATGGTCTCGATCGCGAGGCGGTTGCTCGCCTCAAAGGCGACGACCGTATGGTCGACGTGATCCGCCGGGCCGTGCGGACCCGCCAACAACCCCTGCGTCACGACCTCGAGATCGGCCACGGTGTTGAGCTGCTGCGGGCGTCGGTGGCTGACAGCGCCCAGGTGGTGGCCAGCGCCAGGCGACGGTTCCGAACCCACAACCAGGCCCGACGTTTCGTCGAGGACGAGATGTTCGCTCTGCTGGCCCTCAGCGCTCGCCAGCCGGTCGATGTCGAAGTGATCCGCGATCGTCATCGGACCTCGACCGTCGTTCGCGAGGCCTTCGACTGGATGTGGCCGGTGCTCACCCCGGCGCATCTCCTGCACGACCTGTTCGGTTCGTCGGCGCTGCTGCGCGTCGCGGTCCGATCGGTGCTCGAAGCCGACGAGGTGGAACTGCTGGCCCGGGCCCGATCGACCCACGCCGCCGAGGTCGTATGGACCCGCTCCGACGCGCCGCTACTCGACGAGGCGCGTTCGTGGCTCGGCCCCCGACCGGGACGCAGGATCGACGACGGGATTCGCACCTATGGCCACATCGTCGTCGACGAAGCGCAGGACCTTTCCCCGATGGAGCTTCGGGTCCTTCGTCGCCGGTCCCTGAACGGGTCGATGACCATCGTCGGCGACATCGCCCAGGCCACCGGCCCGTGGGCCCGGGACGACTGGTCGGCCCTGGTCGCCGACCTGGTTCAGCGCCACGAGCCCCGGTTCTACGAGCTGACGATCGGTTACCGGATCCCGGCGCCCTTGATGGATGTGGCGGCTCGAGTTCAGGCGGTCGCGGTACCCGGCCTCCGCCCGCCCCGCTCGGTCCGGCCGGCTTCGGACCCGCCTCGGTGGGTCGACGCCTCGGGAGGGTTGGCGGCCGCAGTGGTCGAGGCGGCCCGGTCCGAGCTAGAGGCCATCCGGCCCGGGAATCTCGCGATCATCATCCCGCTGTCGTTGGTGACCCTCGTCGAGACGGCGCTGACTGACGCCGGGGTGGCCTTCGGTCGGGCCAACCGCGACGGCCTGCAGCGATCGACCGCGGTGGTCCCGGCGCCGATGGTCAAGGGTCTCGAAGTCGACGCAGCAATCGTCGTGGAGCCCCAGGCGATCATCGACGAGGAAGCCAACGGCCTGCGGTCCCTCTACGTCGCCCTCACCCGTGCGACCCGTCGGCTCACGATCCTGCACGGGCGGCCGCTACCCGAAGTGCTCCAGAGGCCGGCTGAGTTGCCCGCCCCGCCCGGCACCCGCCCGGAAGGGTGAACTCGGTGTCGAGCCGGTGGTTCTCGGAACCGACCGGGGCCTGGTTCGACTCGAACTTCACCGAGCCCACGCCGGCGCAGGAGCAAGGCTGGGCGCAGATTGCGACCGGCTCCCACACGCTGATCTTCGCTCCGACCGGCTCGGGCAAGACCCTGGCGGCGTTCTTGTTCGCGCTGGATCGACTCCTCATCACGCCGCGCCCAGCGCCCCTGACCAGCGTGGTGTATCTGTCGCCGCTACGGGCCCTGGCCGTCGATATCGAGAAGAACCTGCGGGCGCCGCTTCGGGGCATCGCCGCGGCCGCCGAGCGGTTGGGTCACACGGTGACCGTGCCGACGGTCGGCGTCCGCACCGGCGACACTTCGGCAGACGAGCGCCGCCGGCTCGTTCGCCATCCCCCCGACATCTTGATCACCACTCCCGAGTCGCTGTACCTGATGCTCACGTCCCGGGCCCGCGAGTCGCTCTGCGGCGTCGAGTGCGTCATCGTCGACGAGATCCATGCCGTGGCCGGGACCAAGCGCGGCTCGCACCTGGCGCTGAGCCTCGAACGGCTCGAGGAGATCGTCGAGGTGTCGCCTCAGCGCATCGGGTTGTCGGCGACCCAGCGGCCGCTGGGGGAAGTGGCCCGGTTTCTGGGCGGCCACCACGACGACGGTTCGCCGCGGCGGGTGGCCATCGTCGACGCGGGCACGCCGAAAGTGCTCGATCTGAAGATCGTGGTCCCAGTCGAGGACATGGGTGTGCCCGATGGTCCGCCCGGCGAGCGCCCGGCGCGCAGCATCTGGCCGGCCATCCACCCGCGGATCCTCGACCTCATCGAAGGTCATCGCTCGACGATCGTGTTCGTCAACGCCCGCCGCCAGGCCGAACGTCTCGCCACGCGGCTCAACGAACTGTGGACCGAGCGGCAAGGCGTCGAGACCGACGGCGTGCTGGTGCGAGCCCATCATGGCTCGCTCAGCCGCGAGCTCCGGCTCCAGATCGAGGACGATCTCAAGGCAGGGCGGCTGCGCGGCCTCGTCGCGACCAGTTCGCTCGAACTCGGCATCGACATGGGCGCCGTCGACCTGGTGATACAAGTCGAGTCTCCCGGTGCGGTTTCGCGGGGCCTCCAGCGGGTGGGGCGGGCGGGTCACCACGTCGGCGCCCCGTCGCGCGGTCGCATCTTTCCCAAGCACCGCGCCGATCTGCTCGAAGCGGCCGTGGTCGTGGAACGGATGGGCACCGGCGCCATCGAGGCGACTCGCTACCCGCGCAACCCGCTCGACGTGCTCGCCCAGCAGATCGTCGCCATGGGCGCGCTCGACGACTGGCCGTTCGCCGATCTCGGCCGCGTGATTCGCCGGTCCGCTCCATTTGCCGAGCTGTCCCCCGAGCTGTTGAGGGCGGTCGTCGACATGCTGAGCGGCCGCTACCCATCGGAGGCCTTCGCCGAGTTGGCCCCCCGGCTGGTGTGGGATCGCGTGAGCGACGTCGTTCGGGGCCGGGCCGGCGCCCAGCGGCTCGCGGTGACCAACCCCGGCACCATTCCCGACCGCGGACTGTTCGGTGTGTTCCTCGGCGACGGTACCCGGGTGGGCGAGCTCGACGAGGAGATGGTCTATGAGAGCCGTCCCGGCGAGACGTTCCTGCTCGGCGCATCGACCTGGCGGATCGACGAGATCACCTTCGATCGGGTGCTCGTGACCCCAGCTCCGGGCCAGCCGGGCAAGATGCCGTTCTGGCACGGTGACGGTCCGGGCCGGCCGGCCGAGCTGGGCCGGGCCGTTGGCGCCATGACCCGGTGGATCCGGTCGACCCCCGATGCCGCCGAGCTCCTCGAGCGCGATAGCGGGCTCGACGCCTGGGCCGCGGCCAACTTGGTCGGGTTCATCACCGAGCAGGCCGACGCCACCGGGGCTGTGCCCGACGACCGGACGATCGTCGTCGAACGATTTCGCGACGAGATCGGCGACTGGCGGGTGTGCGTACATTCACCGCTCGGCGTGCCTGTCCACGCACCTTGGGGGTTGGCGCTGCGGCGGCGTCTGGCCGAACGGTTCGGGACCGAGGTCGAGATGATCTGGAGCGACGACGGCATCGTGCTCCGACTCCCGGAATCGGTCGATCACCTGGCCATCGAGGACATCGTCTTCGGCCCCGACGAGATCACCGAGGCGGTGATCGCCGAGCTGCCGTCGTCGGCCATGTTCGCCGCCCGCTTCCGCGAATGCGCGGCCCGGGCGTTGCTGTTGCCCCGCCGCCGACCCGATCGGCGGACACCGCTGTGGCAGCAGCGGCAGCGGTCGGCCGACCTGCTCGTGGCGGCGTCGGCGCATCCGACGTTCCCGATCCTGCTCGAGACCACGCGCGAGTGCCTGCACGACGTGTTCGACATTTCCGCCCTGGTTGGGCTGATGGCCGACATCCGCAGCCGGCGAGTGCGGGTCGTCGCGGTCGACACGCCGCACGCCTCGCCTATGGCACAGTCGCTTCTCTTCTCGTGGATCGCCGTCTACATGTACGAAGGCGACGCGCCGCTCGCCGAGCGACGCGCGGCGGCTCTGGCTCTCGATCGGGACTTGTTGCGCGAGCTGCTCGGCGGCGAGGAGCTGCGCGAGCTACTCGATCCGGGAGCGCTCGCCGACTTGGAAGCGCACCTGCAATGCCGCGTCGACGGTCGGCGGGCTCGGGAGCCAGACGAGCTCCACGACCTGCTCCGGCGCCTGGGTCCGCTCAGCACAGGGGAGATCGCGGATCGGTCAGTGGCCGGTGCGCCGACCGGTCTATGGATCGACGAGCTGGTCGAGGCCCGACGGGCCTTTCGAGCTTCGGTCGGCGGCGACGAGCGGATCGCCGCGGCCGACGACGCCGGCCGGCTCCGAGACACCCTGGGCGTGTCGTTGCCCGCCGGGCTCCCCACGGCGTTCACCGATCCCGTAGACGATCCCCTCGATGGTCTCGTGCTGCGCCACGCCCGGACTCACGGCCCGTTCACCACGGGCGAGCTGAGAGCTAGATGGGGCTTCGATCTGGCCGCCCTCGACGGTGTGCTCAAGCGCGCTGTCGAGCGCGGCGCGTTGCTGCGCGGCGAGTTCCGGCCCGGCGGCACCGGGCGCGAGTGGTGCGACCCGGCCGTTCTCCAGCAGCTGCGCCGGCGTTCGCTGGCCGCTCTCCGGCGCGAGGTCGAGCCCGTTGACGCCACGGTGCTCGCCCGCTTCCTCGCCGCGTGGCAAGGGATTGGTGCTCGCCGCGGCGGGCCCGACGATCTGGCCGAGGTTGTGGGACAACTCCAAGGGGCAGCAATCGCGGCGTCGGTCCTCGAAGGCGACGTGCTGTCGGCTCGGCTCGGGGCGTACCGTCCGGGCGATCTCGACGCCTTGTGCTCGTCCGGCGATGTCGTGTGGATCGGCGCCGGTTCACTCGGGGCGTCCGATGGTCGGATCGTGTTGGCTTACCGCGACGACGCGCCGCTGCTCGTGGACCGAGGTGTCGGGGGTCCACCCCCCGATGGGCCGCTCCACGGCGCCATGCGAGAACACCTCGCGGCGCGGGGTTCGGCGTTCTGGGCCGAGCTGGTCGCCGCGGTCCAACAAGCCGGCCAACCGTACGACACCCCGTCGGTGCTCGCCGCGCTTTGGGACCTGGTCTGGGGAGGCGAGGTCACCAACGACTCCCTCGCCCCGCTGCGGGCCTTTGTCGGAGGTGGTGGCGCACCCGCACGGACCCCGGCGCGCCGCCGTGGACGCCACACTCGTCTCGCGGCGATCGGACCGCCGGCCGGATCGGGCCGATGGTCGCTCGTCGCCCCGCTCCTCGAACCGCGGCCGGTCTCTACCGAGATCGCCCTGGCGCGAGCCCGCCAGCTCCTGGATCGGTATGGGGTCGTGACCCGGGAGTCGGCGCTCGCCGAGGGCGTGCCCGGTGGATTCGCTGGGTTGTACCCCGTGTTGCAGCAGCTCGAGGCCGGTGGTCAGGTCCGACGCGGGTACTTCGTGGCCGGGCT
Source organism: uncultured Acidimicrobiales bacterium (assembly GCA_964390555.1). Lineage (GTDB taxonomy): Bacteria > Actinomycetota > Acidimicrobiia > Acidimicrobiales > SHLQ01 > CAVTWS01. The sequence goes on from CAYMJU010000184.1 coordinate 26,193, forward strand.
CGGAGCGGCTCAGTTCGCCCTCCCCGGCAGCGTGGATCGACTCCGAGACCACCGCGACCGCGCCGAGCGCGCCGCGGCGGATGACGACGTCTGGGTATTGTCCGCCGTCGATCCGGCCCAGCCGTACGGGGCCGTGTTGGCGTGGCCGGCGCCCGCCGGGGCCGGTCGGGTCGCCCGGGTCCCCGGCGCCCACGTCGTGCTGTGCGCCGGCGAACCGCTGGCGTTCGTCGAGCGTGGCGCCCGCAGTCTGGTCACCTTCAGCGTGCCCGGCACGGAGCCGCTCGTCGCGTCGGCGCTCGTCGGGCTGGCCGGTCGGCGACATCGTCGAACGATCGAGCTGGTCCGGATCGATGGTGCCCCCGCGGGTGAGTCGCCCCTCGCCCCCACCCTTCGCTCCGCCGGATTCCGCGACACCCACCGCGGCCTCGTCATCCGCCGCTGAGAGCGTACGACGATAGGCGCAGCGGGCTCGACCCGAGAACCGCGAGCGCTGGCTCGCGTCGCGGACTCCGCCGGCGACACCCCTCGGTTCACCCTCGTATCATGCGACGATGACCTGCCCGTCGTGCTCGACGCCCGTCGATCCCGGCGCACGGTTCTGCGGGCAGTGCGGCGCCGAGGTTTCCCGGCGTGGCGACGAACGGCGGGTGGTCACCGTCGTGTTCGCCGATCTGGTCGGCTTCACCGCTTTGTCTGAGTCTCTCGATCCCGAGCGCGTCAAGAACCTGGTCGACGGTTGCTTCCGGCGGCTCGGCGAGGACGTGGTCGCGTTCGGTGGTCGCGTCGACAAGATCGTCGGCGACGCCATCGTGGCCCTGTTCGGTGCGCCGGTGGCCCACGAGGACGACGCCGAGCGGGCGGTGCGGGCGGCGCTGCGGATGCAGGAATCGCTCGTGGAACACGCGGCCGAGGTTGGCGTGGCATTGCAGTTGCGAGTCGGCGTGAACACCGGTGAGGTGGTCGTCGGTCGCGTCGGCGGGGGCGACTACACCGCCATGGGAGACGTGGTGAACACCGCGAGCCGGTTGCAGTCACTCGCCGATCCGGGATCGGTGCTGGTCGGCGCGTCGACTCACGCGGTCACGTCGGGCGTCGTGCAGTACGAGGCGGTCGGGGACCTCAGCGTCCGGGGCCGTCAAGGCCCGGTGTCGACCTGGCGGGCGATCCGACCGATCGGACTCCCCGGTCATCGGGTCCGCCGCGACTTGGCGCCGCTGGTCGGACGCGACGACGAGCTCGCCCTGCTGGCGGCTGCGGTCGACCACTCGGTCAGGCACCGCCGAAGTCACCTGCTCTTGATCCTCGGCGACGCCGGTACCGGCAAGGGCCGCCTGGCGTCCGAGCTCGGCCGGTACGCGAGGACCCGCCACGAGGCCGCACTGCTCACCGGGCGATGCGTCCCCTATGGCGAGTCGCAGGACTGGTTCGCCATCGCCGACGCGGTGCGCAGCAGCTTGGGCCTAAGGCCCGAGACCACCGAGGCCGCCGCCCACGACATCGTGACGGCCGCCGTGTCCTCGACCCGGCCGACGGGGTCTGACGGCGCGGTCGCCGGCCGTTCTGCCGGTGCCGGTGGCCGTGGCGGCACGCCCGACTCCGACGACCCGGTGAGCCGGCGCACCGTGACCGGCCTGCTCCACGTTCTCGGTTACGACACCCCGTTGCGGTCGATCGATCCCGAGCGGGCGGCGGCGGAAGCGCATCGCGCGATCCGAGCCGCACTGGCCGCCCAGGCCGAGCGAGGGCCGGTGGTGTTGACCCTCGCCGACCTGCACTGGGCCGACGCGCCGCTGCTCGACCTCGTCGAAGCCGTCTTGGCGCATTTGCTGAACCACCCGTTCGTGATCGTGGCCACCGCCCGCCATTCGCTGCTCGACTCGTGGTCGGCCCGACCCGGCCGATCGACGGTTCTGGCACTCACCCTCGATCCGCTGAGCGAGTCGGCGGCTTCGAGGCTGCTCGACGAGCTCGTCAGCGACGATCTCGACCCGGCGGTGCGGGCCGAACTGATCGGTCGGGCCGGTGGAAACCCTCTGTTCATCGAGGAGCTGGCGGCGACGGTCCGTGGCGGGGCGTCGGTCGACGTGACCCAGCTCCCGGGCAACCTCCGCGCGTTGGTCGCCGCCCGTCTCGACGGTCTGTCCGACGCCGAGCGCAGGGTGATCGAGGACGCGGCGGTGCTCGGGCGTCGCGGTCCCTTGGACGGGCTGGCGGCCATGGGTCACGAGCTGCGTGGCTCATCGGACGTCTCGACGACGGTCCGCTCACTTGTCACCATGGATCTACTCACGACCGACGAGTCGTCGTGGGAGTTCCGGTCGAACTTGGTCCGCGAGGTCGCATACGAGCGGTTGCCCAAAGCCGAGCGGGCGCGTCGCCACGCTGGAGTGGCCGAGTACCTGTCGAACGTCCACATGGCCGGGCGTCGAACCGGCTCATTCGTCGCGCACCACTACCGGCAGGCGGCCGAGTTGGTGCGCGAGATCGGTCCAGTGACCCATGTGCCCGACGACGTCGTCGATCGCGCGGTCGAAGCGATCGTCGAGGCGGCGCGAACCGCGGAGAGCAGCGAATCGATGGAGCGAGCCGCCCGCCAGTACGGCGAGGCGCTCGCCCTCGGCGGGCCGGACCACGCTCGCTGGATCGAGATCGCGCTGCTTCAAGCGCGAGCCCACGTCGGTGACCACGATTTGACGGCGGCGGCGGCCGCCATCGATCGCCTCGTCGCCCGATCGCTCTCCCCGGCCGAGCGGGCCGCCGTCGTGCTGCTGCGGGCCGAGGTCGAGCAGCGCACCGGTGACACGGCGGCGGCGGCCGAGTCCGCCCGCGAGGCTCTCGCCGTCTTCGAGGCGATCGGTGATCGAAGAGGTGTCGGTGCCGCCCTCCGGGTCCAGGGCATGAGCCGGCTGTTCGCCGGCGACAGCGACAGGGCCGAATCCCTGCTCGACGCCGCCGTGGTCGAGCTGGCCGCCGCCGACGACCGGATCGGCGAGGCGTGGGCTCGGCAGAACCTGGCGTGGAGCTCGTTCGCGCGGGGTCGCGCCGACGAAGCCGAGCGCCGCATCGACGAAGCGTTGGCCGTGTTCACCGAGCTGGGCGACCAGACGGGCGTGGCCTGGAGCCGTGGCCTGCTCGGGTTCGTGCGCATGTTCCAGGGGCGCCTCGACGAGAGTCGGGGGCTGGCCGAGGAAACGTTGGTCGAGGCCCGGGCGACGGGTGACCGTTGGGGTGAGGGGATGATGCTCGACCTGCTGGCCAGCGTCGAATTGTGGTCGGGCAACGCGTCGCGAGCGTGTGCCCTGTCCGCCGACGCCGTCGACGTCCTCGACGCGACCGGTGACGTGGTGGGGCGTTACTTCGCGCGAGCGCTACGGGGCCGAGCCCTCGTGCACGCCGGCCACATCGACGAAGGGTTTGACCTGCTGCGTGACTCGATCGCTGAGATCGACCGATCCGGCGGTGTCGAGGAGATCGTCGTCACCGCGGCCGTGCTGTCCGCAGCCCTGCTCGGCGACACCGCTCGGATCGACGCTTGGTTCGGGCCTGACCCGGCCCCGCCCGAGCGGCGGGCCGGGCTCGACAGTGAACGACGGTTCGGCTGGGCGCTCCACGCCGTCCTGCAGGGCCGGGTCGATGCCGCACGGTCGCTGCTCGAGGCTGACTCCGAGGCGGTCTCGAAGAGCGGCTTCGGGCTGTCGTTGGTGGCGATCGAGCGAGCGATCGCCGGCGACGCGGCGGCCGTGGCGGTGGCCGCGGCCCGGCTCGACGCCATACCGGGAGCCACGTTCATCGATCGGACGATCGCCGGAGCGGCCGCGGCCTGCGTGGCCGCCCGCCACGGCGACGGACCGGCCGCGCTGGCGGCACTTTCCGCGATCGAAGTTCTGAGCGCCGGCGCATCCGACGACGTGGTGGTCGCCCAGATCGTCGCGTGGGTGACCTACGTCGTGGCGGCCGCGCTCGGGTCGTCCGAGGCCCCCGATAGGGAACGCGACGCGGCGGCGTTCAGTCGCCGGCTCGGTGTGGCCGAGCCCCGGTGGCCCGTCGTGCTCGGTCGCGCCGCCGGAGTCGAGACCGCCGTGTCGGCGACCGGTTGGTAGCGTGCCGGTCTGTGGCGACCGAGGACGAGCCCCGCATCCGGGTGGCGGCGACCTCGGACATAGCGGCGATTGTCGACCTCAACAACACGGCGATCCCCGCCGTCGGCTCGCTCGACGAGTCCAAGGCGGCCCATCTGTTGTCGATCGGCGGTCTCCACCTGGTGGTCGACGGTCCCGGGGGGCTGTCGGCCCTCCTGCTGACATTGGACCGCCCGGGGCTCGATTACGACAGCGTCAACTATCGGTGGTTCTGCGGGCGGTACCCGGGCCGGTTCCTCTACGTCGATCGGGTCGTCGTCGCCGAGGACGATCGAAGCCGGGGCCTGGGTGAGGTGATGTACCGCCGGGTTGCGGCCATGGCCGACCTTTCGATAGCGGTGATGTGCGCTGAGGTGAACCTTCGGCCGCCGAACGAGGGCTCGGTCCGGTTCCACCAGCGACTGGGGTTTGTCGAGGCAGGTCAGCAGGAGACCGAGGGCGGGTCCAAGCGCGTCGTGATGGTCGAGCGGCCGCTGCCGTTTTGGCCTCACCGGTAGGCTCTGGCCTCACCGGTAGGCTCTTGCGACCCTACCGAGAGGACCCCATGTCCAGCCCCACCCCCGCCGCCGACGGAACGAGTGCCCGCCAGACCGAGTTCTCGTCGGCGCCGCCCATGTTGATCGACCCTGCCAAGCGGTACACGGCGACCATCACCACGTCGGTCGGCACCATGGTCGTCGCCCTCGACGCCGCGGCTGCTCCTCAGACGGTGAACAACTTCGTGTACCTGTCGCGGTTCCACTACTACGACGGGATCGTCTTCCATCGGATCATCGATGGGTTCATGTGCCAGGGCGGCGACCCTACCGGCACCGGTCGGGGTGGGCCCGGGTACCGCTTCGCCGACGAGCTGCCGGCGCCGGGACGCTACGAGCTCGGCTCCCTCGCCATGGCCAACTCCGGTCCCAACACCAACGGCAGCCAGTTCTTCATCATCACCGGTCAGAGCGGCGTTCGCCTGCCTCCCCAATACTCGCTGTTCGGCAAGGTCGTGAAGGGTCTCGACGTGGCCGAGGCCATGCAGAAGGTCGATACCGACCGCAGTGACCGCCCGTTGACCGACGTGGTGATCGAATCGGTCACCATCGCCGAGAGTGACTGAGAAGATCGTGGCCGCGGCGGTCGGCCCGACGACCGCCGAGCTCGAAGCCGGGCTCGATCACGTCCGGGCCGCGCCGGTCCGCAGCGGCCGGGTGGTGATGATCCAACGCCGACCGGCCGTTGGCGAACGGGAACGACTCGACCTAGCCGAGCTGGATCCGATCGTCGGGCTGGTCGGCGATTCGTGGATCGATCGGCCCAGCCGGCATACGCCCGACGGGTCGCCGGCCCTGGTCATGCAGCTCAACATCATGGGCTCGCGGGCCATCGAACTCATCGCCGGGACCGACGACCACGACGCGTGGGCTCCGGCCGGCGACTTGTTCTTCGTCGATCTGGACCTGTCCGGTGCCAACCTGCCCCCCGGGACCCGGCTCACGGTCGGATCGGCGGTCGTCGAAGTCACCGACCAGCCTCACACCGGGTGTGCCAAGTTCACCCAGCGTTACGGCCTCGATGCCATGCGGTTCGTCAACTCGCCGATCGGGCGCGAGCTCAACTTGCGAGGGATCTGCGCCCGCGTGCTGACCGCCGGCACCGTCCGCCCCGGCGACCGGATCGCCAAGGTTCAGGCGGGTTCTCGCCCTCGATAGCAGGCGAGCAAACCGATCGGAAGCTGAAACAGTCACCTAGTGGCGCGGGTTCTCAGTAGTCGTAGAACCCGCGGCTGGTCTTGCGGCCGAGGTGGCCGGCGGCGACCATGCGGCGAAGGAGCGGGGGCGCCGCGTAGCTCGCGTCGCGAAATTCGCCGTACAACACGTCGGCGATCGAGGCGATGGTGTCGAGGCCGATCAGGTCGCTCAGCTCGAGCGGCCCCATCGGGTGGGCGCAGCCGAGCTTCATGGCCCGGTCGAGATCCTCGCGGGTGCCGAGGCCATCGTCGAAGAGGCGTATGGCGGCCAGCAGATAGGGCACGAGCAACCGGTTGGCGATGAACCCGGCCCGATCCCGAGCTCGGATCGTCTGCTTGCCGAGCGTGTCCGAACAGAACCGGTCCATCTCGTCGACCACGGTCGGATCGGTGGCGAGGCTGGGGATCAACTCGACGAGCGGCTGGACGGTCGCCGGGTTGAAGAAATGCACACCGAGCACCTGGTCGGGTCGCGTCGTCGCCATGCCCAGGTCGACGATCGCGATCGACGAGGTGTTGGTCGCGAGGATGCAGCCGGGGCGGGTCACCCGGTCGAGGTCGGCGAACAGGGCGGCCTTCACGGCCAGGTTCTCGACGACGACCTCGATCACCAGGTCGGCGCCGGCGAGCTCGCCGAGATCGGTTGCCACGGTGAGCCGGCCGAGGCTGGCGGCCGCGGCCGCGGCATCGAGCTTGCCGCGACTGACCGCCTTGTCGAGAGACGCCTCGATCCGGGCCCGGCCCGCTTCGGCGGCGGCGGGATCGAGCTCGACCACCACGGTGTCGACGCCGGCCTTCATGACGACTTCGGCGATTCCGGCGCCCATGGTGCCGGCCCCGATCACACCAACGGTCTCGATCACTTTGGCCTCCCTCTCGTGTGAACCCTCGCGCGAGACGTCGGTCGAACCAGCGGTCGATCCGCAGACAGGTGGAGGCTCATCGGCGCCCAAGAACCTAACAACCTCCGCGGATAAGAGGGCGAGCCGATAGGCGAGCCCTCCAATGTGACAGTGGCATTTCTCGACTGCGCTAGCAGGCGAGCGAGACCGATCAGACGTTGATCGTTCACCTAGTGGCGCGCGTTCCAGGAGAGGATCTCGCGATCGGACCGTTCGATGTCGCCATGCGGCACGGGTCACAGGGGTACGGCATTGCTCGGTCGAGCGCTCCTAGCGGCGCACGATCTCGCTGCCGGGCGCCGTCGAGTCGTTGGTCGCCGAGCCGCTCGAGCCTCTCGATTCGACGACGACTCGCCGGGCGAGTGCGTGGGCCAGCAGGTCTGATCGGTCACCGACCGAGAACACTTCGAGAGACGGGTCGGTGGCCGCGTCGACGCGGATCGTGACGAGACCGGAGTCGTGGCTGGCGTGAACCGCCTGGACCCGCTGATCGCTCCGGCGGTCTAGGGCGATGCCGATCCGCAACAGCCCGGCGAGCACGCGGACCCGCCGCTGGTCGTGATCGTCGAGTGCGCCGAACTCGGAATGGCTCGTCTTGGGCTCGCTCCGGCGGTGATAGCGGGCGATCTGGGCGATCAGCTCGATCTCGCCGTCGTTGAACCCGACCAGGCGGTCGCTGTTGCGGATCAGGTAGTAGCTGTGCTTGTGGTGAGCGACGTGGGACACGAAGAGCCCGATGTTGTGCAGGAGACCGGCCGCTTCGAGCAGATCGCGTTCCCACAGTCCGAGTCCGTGACACTCGGCGAGGTCGTCGAACAACTCGAGCGCCAAATCGGTGGCGTGCTGTACGTGGCGCTGGTCCTCCTCGAACACCACGGCCATACGCAGCACGCTGCGGCGCCGGATGTCGTCGAGGTGGTGGAACGGATCGCCCGAGGCCGGGCGCATGCGGTCGAGCAGCACCCCCTCTCGCAGCGCGTACTCCGAGACGATCAACTCGTCGATCCCGAGCAAGCCGAACAACTGATCGAGGAGCACGGCGCCGCCGACGATGATGTCGGCGCGCCGCGGGTCGAGACCCGCGATCCGTGCCCGTTCGGTCGGCGTGCCCGCCGCCACCAACCGTTCGACCACGCCGCCGAGAGCGACGCGACTCAGCACGAGATTGTTCACGGTGAGCACCGACCGACCGGCTGCCATGGTCGCCAACGCGGCGATGGTGCCCGAGCTGCCGACGGCTACGTCGAATCCGACCGAGCGGATGTCCCCCACGGTTGGCGCCAGGAAGCTGTCGAGCCATTGTCGTGCCGCCGCCTCGTGGTTCGGTGAGGACACACCGCCGGGGAAGAAACGCGCGGTCATGCGGATGGCCCCGACCCTGACGCTGCGCACGACATGGTTCTCGCCATACTGTCCCACCACCAGCTCGGTGCTGCCGCCACCGATGTCGATGATCAGGCTCAAGCGATCGAACACCGGGACGGCTTGGAGCACACCGAGCTGGATGAGTCGGGCCTCCTCGGCGCCGGGGATCACGTCGACCCGAATGCCCGTCTCGGCGCGGACCCGGGACGTGAACTCGTCGCGGTTGGCGGCCTCGCGCACGGCGCTGGTTGCTACCGCGGCGACGCTCGCCCCGTGGCTGTCGGCCAGCCGCCTGAACCGCTTGAGAGTCTCGACGCCACGATCGATGGCGTCGGGCTCGAGCCGATCGATGT
>CAYMJU010000185.1:0-7552 GCA_964390555.1 uncultured Acidimicrobiales bacterium
TCGGGCGTGGGGTTCTCGCCGGCCGTGACCGACGAGCTGGCCCAGCTGAGCGAGATCTCCGCCATATCGCCCTTCGGAATCGAGCCGGCGCTGATCGACGGCGGCGAGAAGACGCTCAGCGGCTTCGACCTCCTCGACACCGATGAGCTGATGGACCTCGATCTCGAAGCCGGCGAGTTCAGCGACGAGCTGGACCTCATCTATGTCCAGGAGGACTCGGCCGAGGATCGAGGGGTCGCGGTCGGCGACGCGCTCGCTGTCACGTTCCGCGGCGGCGAGACGGTGACGATGCGCGTCGCCGGCATCTACGCCCAGAACCCGTTCTTCACCAACTACCTGGTCGATACTGCGACGCTCCGCGCCCACGCCGAGCGCACGTCCGACTTCGGCGCCTTGGCCGTGACCGCTCCCGGCGTGACGAGCATCCAGGCCGAGGCCGCAATCAATGCCATCCTCGCCGACTATCCCGACGTCGAGGTACAGAACCAATCCGACTTCTTGACCACGCAGCTCTCACAGCTCGACATCATCCTGGCCATCGTCTACGGGCTCATCGGGTTCGCGGGGCTCGTCGCCATGATCGGCATCGCCAACACGCTCACCTTGTCGGTGTTCGAGCGCACGCGCGAGATCGGGCTCATGCGAGCCGTCGGGATGAAGCGTCGCCAACTCCGCCGCATGATCCGCTGGGAAGCCGTGATCATCGCCTTGTTCGGGACCGTCGTGGGCATGGGTCTAGGGCTGATCTTCGGGGTATCGCTGACCATCGCCATCCCCGACAACTTCATCGACCAGGTCGCCATCCCGATCCCCACGTTCATCGGGTTCGTTATCGTCGTGTTCCTCCTCGCCCTGCTCGCGGCGGTGCTCCCGGCGTGGCGGGCCGGTCGCATGAAGGTGCTCGACGCCATCGCCCGCCAGTGACGGGGAGCCCCCGGTTCAGGCGAACATCGTCGGGAAGAACATCCGGGTGAGCTCACGAGCGACGACGCTCCGCTCGGCGGCGCTGCCGTAGAGCTGACAATACGACCACGACCGTTCCAGGGCTGAGGCCGCGACCAGCCCGCTGGCCGTCACGTCGGCGCTCTCGGCCCCGGTGATGTCGATGATGGCCATTCCGAGATGCCGGCACAGTTCGAGGTGGCGGGCCATGCCGGCCACGCGGATCTGGCCGTCGTCGTGGGCGGCCTGGGTCCAGGCGAAAGCGAAGCTGCCGTGCTCGTCGAGCGTGGTAAACCAGGCTGCGACCCACGCCGTCATACCGTCGGCCGTTCTCTCAGCGACGCGAAGCTGTTCGACCGCGGCGAAAGCATCCGATGCCGCCCGCGCGCCGACCGCGATCAACACGTCGCGCTTGGTCGGGAAGTACGTGTAGAACGACGCCCGAGACACGCCGGCGGCCCGGGCGATCTCGTCGATGGTCGTGCCGGCGTAGCCGCGGGTGAGGAACACCTCGCGGGCGGCGGCGATCAGGCCGGCGATCGTGCGGTTCGCTCGCGGACCGAGCTCGGTGGCGGGGCTGCGCGGCACGCGGGTCGGCGCCTCCTCGGCCGCGGCCGGTCCCGACGAGGCGCTCACGACCGGACGAACCGTTCGGCGCCGCGGTTCACGGACTCGATCGTTGTCACCTCGGTGTCGGTGTCGCCCGATATCGCGACCCACGTCACGCCGATCGCTTCCAGCTCGGCGATCAGGCTCCGGTGGTGCCCGACATCCGCGTCGGGCTGGAGGACCGACGAGTCGGGGTAGGGCAGCACGATCTCGATCGAGTCAGCCCGATCGCTGGCGGTCGCCCGCAGCTCGGCGATGGCGGAGGCGAGCTCACCCATGGTGCCGAAGTGTGGCGTGCGTGTGGTCGCCGACATCTCCGGTCCGCCTATCAGCGGCATCCACCCTTGAGCCCGCTCGGCCACCCGGCGACGAGTCACCCGGGCGTTTCCGCCGATCCAGATCGGGATGGTGGCGCCCGTCGGCGCCGGGCGGCCGACGACGTCGCGCGCGCTGAAGTGCCGCCCCTCGTAGCTGAACGGCTGGCCCGACCAGTGCAGCGGCAACACGTCGAGGGCTTCGTCGAACAGGGCGTTGCGTTCCTCGAAGTCGACACCGAGGGCGAAGAACTCCGACTTCATGTACCCGGTGCCGACGCCGAGGATGAATCGTCCACCCGAGATGCGGTCGATCGTTGTCGCGGCCTTGGCGACGAGGAACGGGTTCCGGTACGGGAGGACGGCCAGGTACGTCAACAGGGTGATCCGCTCGGTCACCGCGCCGGCCGCCGCGAGGGCGACGAACGGATCGAGCGTCTGGTGTCCGCCCGCGTCGAGCCAGCGGGCACCGGGCGCCGGATGCTCGGTGAACGCCAGTCCGTCCCACCCGGCCGACTCGACGGCACGGGCCACCACCGCGATGTCGCCGGCATCGAGCAGGTCGCCGTCAGACCCGTGCCGCTCCGGGTACTGGTAGATGAACTTCACGAGCGACCTCCGCGGCTTCGACCACCGACTGCGGCACTGTAACCTGACGGTTCCGTCAAGTCCCGCTCGCGCGGTTGCTACATGGCGTTGGTGAAGTCGAGTCCCATGGCCTCGGGGGGCCGGTCGAAGCCGCGCACCATGGACTGCACCGAGAAGGTACCGACGACCCGGCCGGCCTGGGTGTGGATGGTTCCCTCGCCCTGGACCAGCCCGCGGCCGGCGTAGACCGCCCGGCTCGTGTAGAGCAACCACTCCGTCACGTCGACCTCGTCGAGGAAGGTCACCGTGGCCGCCATGATGCCCGTCGAGAGCGACACGTGCGCCTGGTCCTGGCCGATACCGCGATGAGGCAACATGCCGGCGGCGATGGTCCAGTGAGTGGTCGACTGCGCCATCAACGCCGCGTGCTGATACGCCATCGATGGCGCGTCGCGGAACCGGCACCAGATGAACAGCTCCGGCGGTCCGATCCGGTCGGGATCGCCGGAGTAGGCGCCGTCGACGACCCGCAGATCGCGGCCCACCACACCCATGTCGATCGCGACCGATCGCTCTGGTCCGGCGACATCGGGCGTGGCGATGTCGTGGCGGATCGTGTCGGGTGGCGTGGCATCCATCAACAGCAGCCCGATGCTGCGCAACTGGCCGCCCTGTTCGACCCTGGTCTCGACCGTCGAGAAGGTGCGGCCGCCCCGAACAACCTCTACGACGAGGTCGAGGGGCTGGTCGAACGCCGCGGCCTTCGAGAAGATCATGTGCGCCGAAGTGACCCGTTGGCCGGGCACCGTCTGGGACGCCGCGGCGACGGACTGGGCGAGCTGGTGACCTGCTTCGACCACATTGCGGCCGGTCTCGTACGCCGGCGATGTGAAGCGACCGTCGCCGCTCGGCGTGACGTCGATCAGCCGCAGCAGGTCCGCGGCGTCGCCCCAGTCGGGGAAGCGGATCGAGACGTCCGAGCCCGCCGCGTCGCCGGGCCAGCGGTCGAGCAGCTCGACCCGCAGCCGGTCCTCGTAGAAGCACACATGGCCGGCGATCCCGGCGACTTCGGGGAACGGTGCGCGGTAGGCCCAGACCACGTTGTCCTCGACCGGGCCGGCGCCGGTGAGGCTCCAGTAGTCGGCTCGGCCCTTGAAGGGGCAGATCGTATGGTGATCGGTAGCGGTGAAGAACTCCCACAGCACGTCGGACTCGGGGAAGTACAGCCGGTCGACGTGGCGGGTCTCGCGCACCCGCACGCAACGATCGCTCTCGGCCACCAGCACGTCGCCGTGCGACACTCGGGCGCATCCTCGCCACGGGATGAGGTCGATCGCGTAGTCCGGGTACCGTCCCCATGCCGACTCGATTTCAGCCACCGTGACCTCCGGCCCCTAAGAACGCGCGCCACTAGGTGAACGTTCGAGGTCTGATCGGTCTCGCTCGCCTGCTAGCGCAGTCGAGAAATGCCACTGTCACATTGGAGGGCTCGCCTATCGGCTCGCCCTCTTAGGTCGTGACCCTATCTTGACTGGCCCTGGTGACGGCCCGGCGCCGAACGAGCGTCACCAGCTTCGGTTTGGGGCGTGATCAGAGCTCGCCGGAGGCGATCAGCTCGACGGGGTCCTGCAGCTCGACGGTGCCGAGGTAGCCGCCGCCGTCGGCGATGGCGTCGTGGGCCGCGAAGCCCAACAGCTCCTGGGCCCGCCGAGACATCGTCCGGACCATGTCGATCGGTGTGGTGAGGTACTGGTTCTCCTCGGTCCGCAACCATCCCGCGCAGTAGCTCACATGCATGGCTCGACGCCAAGTGGCGGTGGTGCGATTGTGACCGCCCGCATGCACGGTCGACCCGAGGTAGATCACTGCCGACCCGGCCGGCATCACCGCGGGGACCATGTCGGCCTGCCCGGCCTGGCGTTCGGGATCCCATCGATGACTGCCGGGCGCGACGAGCGTGGCGCCGTTCTCCGCCGTGAAATCGACCAAAGCGACGATCGACGCGACCTGCACCTCGGCGTGGGGCCGGGGCAGGTGGATCCAGATGTCCTGGTCACGGTGCAAGATCTGCTGGTCGGCTCCCGGGCCGCGGTCGAGCACGTGGGCGAGGTTCAGTTGGTAGGCCGAGCAGGCCTCCCGCAGGATCGCCTCACACACCGCCTCGTAGACCGGATGGACGAGGATCTCCTCGACGAACAGTGGCGATTTGCCTGCCACGCCGGTCACGTGCCGGGTCGCGTCGCCGAAGAACCACGCGATGGCGTCGTTGATGAACCGCCGGTCGTTCCCGCGGGCCGCCGAGCCGAGCAGCGGATCGAGCTCGGCGTTGAACCGGCTCAGCACGTCATCGTCGAGGAAGCCCTCCACGATGACAGCACCGTCTCGGCGCAACGCCGCCACCACATCTGCGACCGGCCCCGATGCTCGAACACGAGCGACGTCTTCCATCGGCGCGATTCTGGCACGGATCCGGCGCCCGACTGCGCGAGAGCCGACAAAGGCATCCCGCGTCGGCGACGGTCTGGCACGATGGAGCCATGACCCTCGTCATCGTTATCGTCCCCATCCTGTTCATGGTGTTGATCGCCGCCACGGTCGTCACCGTGGCGCGGCGCAAGATGAAAGGGATGATGTCCGGCATGCCCGACCTGGGCGCGCTGGGTGGCTTGCTCGGTGGCGGCGACCAATCGGCCAAGGCCGCTCAGGCCGAGGCGCTCCAGGCCACCGGGCGAAAAGCCCGGGCGCGCATCGTCTCCATCCAACCGACCGGCATGATCCTCAACCGCATCAACCTTCAGTGCAACGTCGGGTTCATGCTCGAACCGCTCGACGGCGGACCGGCCTGGGAGGCCCAGAAGACGATCATGATCAGCCAGGTCAACATGCCGCGAATCGGTGACATGTGGCCGAGCTGGGTCGACCGCAACGATGCGACGGTGTTCGCCGTGGGCGCGCCCCAGGCGATCACACCCGAGCTCGTCGCCATCTACTCGGAGTTCGGCATCCCGATGCCTGGCGGCCTCGGGGCAAGCGCGGCGCCGGAGCCACCCGTCGGTAGCCCACCTCCGCCGCCGCCACCCGGCGCTCCAGCGGCCACGGCGCCGGGCATGGCGGGGTGGCCGCCTCCTCCCCCGGCCGCGAGCTCTGACCCGGACACCGAGCGCGTCGAGGCGCTCGAACGACTCGGTCGGCTTCACAAGGACGGGTTGTTGACCGCCGACGAGTTCGCGTCGGAGAAGGCCCGACTGCTCGGCAGTTGACCCGCGTACTACCACCGGTCCCAGTGCAGAACCCGATCGAGGGGCTCTCGGCGCGCCGGCTTGAACTCGGTCCCGATCGTGTAGGCGAACGGCACGAGGGCGACCTGGGTGACCGACGCGAACGGGATGCCGAGAACGTCGGCCGCTTCGGCCTCGGCGCCGAGGTGAACGGTGGTCCAGCATGTGCCGATCCCTCGCTCGCGAGCGGCGAGCATGAAGCTCCACGTGGCTGGGATCACGCCGCCGAACTGAGCGGCATAGGTCAGTGACGGTCGGCCCTCGAAGCGCCCGTCGAGGCAAGGGATGAGCATCCCTGGGACTCGGTGGATGTTGGCGATGAGGTGCTCGGAGGAGGTCATCACCCGGCTCGTGATCCGGCGGTACCGATCCTGGTCGGCCGGCGTGATCGTCGACTGCTCACCGACGAGGTCGCGGTATGTGAGCATGCCGCGGCGGTAGACGTCACCGAGGGCGGCGATCGTCGCCGGATCGGTGACGACCACGAAGTGCCAGTTCTGCCGGTTCGACCCCGTCGGTGCCTGAAGCGCGATGTCCAGGCACTCGCGGATCGCGTCCGGGTCGACCGCACGCGCCAGGTCGAGCCGCCTACGCACCGCCCTCGTGGTCGTCAACACCTCGTCCGCGGACAACCCCAGCTTCGCCACCTCCGGCAGAGTACGCGAGTCCTGAGTTCGGCGGCTTGATCTGGCCCCGGCTCCCGGTGCAGGGTCATGCCGGGACACCGATGGGTTCGGGGGTCACGGCGTTCGTGCGACCCGCGTGGTCGAGGACCGACTCGGCGCCGGCGAGTTGGGTCGAGCCAGGCGGACGCCCAGCACAACCACCTCGACGTCGACCAGCGACAACCCGACCCACTCGCTCCGATAGATCGGGCGCTCGCCGTGGACCGTCCACCGCATCGGTCGCGGCTGGCTATCGGGACAGGAGCAGGCAGCCGGCGATCGGGCCACCGCCGTTCGCGGCGACAGCGACCTCGGCCCCTGCGACCTGACGCGGCCCGGCCTGGCCGCGGAGCTGGAGGCACGCCTCGTGCAGCAGCCAATAGCCGTGCATGCGACCGGCCGAGAGCTGACCGCCATAGGTGTTGAGCGGTAGCTCGCCGTCGATGGCGATCCGGGTGGCGCCCTCGACGAACGGGCCGGCGCCGCCCTCCTCGCAGAAGCCCATCGCTTCGAGCCACGCGAACGTCAGATAGGTGAAGCCGTCGTAGAGCTGGGCCACGTCGATGTCGGATGGCTTCAGATCGGCGCGAGACCACATTTCGATCGAGGCGTCGACCGACGCCATCCTCGGATAGTCGGACCGCTGATCCCAGCCACCGCGGCCTTCGGAGCCACCGGTGGCGATCACCCGAACCGGGTGATCGCAGCTCGTCGCGTGATCGACCACCGACACGACCACGGCGACCGACCCGTCGATCGGCACATCGCAGTCGAGCAGGCAGAGCGGGTCCGAGACCATGCGAGCGGCGAGGTAGTCGTCGAGCGTGATCGGTGCCTGATACGCAGCCCGTGGGTTCAAACCAGCGTTGCGGCGGCTGTTGACCGCAAGCCAGCCGAACTGCTCTCGCGTGGTGCCGTAGAGATGCATGTGGCGTCGGGCGTGCATGGCGAGCCAGTTCACCGCCGAGTAGCCGTGCATCACGAGCAGCCGTGACATGTCGCGCATCGGGTTGTCGGCGCTCATCCGCGGCGCCTTCGGACCATCGCCACCCGCGCCTGGCGGTGGCAAGATCCCGCCGCCCATCATGTTGACGGTGCGGTACACCAGCACATGACGAGCCTGGCCCGCGGCGACTGCCTGCATCGCCTGCACGAC
>CAYMJU010000186.1:0-23651 GCA_964390555.1 uncultured Acidimicrobiales bacterium
CACATCGGGTCGCTTGAACACCTCATCGACGAGGGCCCGGCTGCTGACGATCACCGTTCCGCCGAAGCTCATCGCCCCCTCGGCGACGAGTGCGTGGTTGCCCGGCTGCGGCGCGACGGTGCTGGCGTCGGTGTGAGGGAGGTTGACAAAGTCCACCTTGGCGATCGGAGCATCGGCCCGCGTTTGTTTGGTCATGACGCGACCCCAAGTAGCCGGGCCAGGTTCCCACCCATGACGAGCCGTTGCTGATCGAGCGGGAGAGATTCGATGTCCTCGGAGAAGGCGAGGGGATCGCGCATTCCCTCGGGGTGCGGGGAGTCGGAGCCCCACATCGAGTTCTCCACGCCGAGCAGGTCGATCAGCTCGAGCGGGTTGCGCTCCTGGCGCGGGTAGAGCCTGTCCGTGGTCATGCCTGCGACCTCCCAAACTGGACACGTGTTCACAAATTGCCACGTCGGGCCCAGCGCGTCAAGGCAGCGGACGACTGCGGAACTGATCTACCACGAGCCCGAAACGGGATCGCAGCACTCGATCGAGCGACTGGCCCTCGGTGCGTCCCGAGGCCCACGACTCGATGGCGTCCATCGTGATGGCGCCGAGCACCTCACCGAGCTCGGCCGCGTCGACAGTGGCCATCACCTCCGCCCGGTCACGAGCCTCGGTCAGCACGACGCGCAACATGTCGGCGAATCGCTCCGGGTTGTCCTCGGAACCGGCTGGCGGCGCATCTGGAGTTCGGATCCGCCAGCTGCGGATGACCAACGTGGCGAGCGCTTTCGGGCCGACCTCCATCCGGCGGACGACCCCCCGGATCAACGTGTCCAACGCCACGTCGAGCGGTTGGTCCGCCACGGTGACCAGGTCGGCCGCGACCCCCTCCCCGGTGGCCCGTGCCAAGCCCCGAAGGAGGTGCTCCTTGCTCTCGAAGTGCAGGTAGAAGGTCGTCCGCCCGAGGCCCGCGGCGGAGCAGATGTCCTCCACCGTCACCGTGTCGAACCCACGCTCGCTCCACAGGCGCCCGGCCGTGCGGATCAGGTCCCGGCGGGTCTGGGTTGCTCGGTCCTGTCGCGTGAGCGTGCGCCCGCGCGGAGCTGGTCCCCGCAGTCCCTCGTCAAGGCTGGCACACACCGGGGTTCCTTCGGGTCACCTGCTGTTCCACCAAGGGCCGGCGGCCGTTCGTGCATGTCGAACGTTCCCGATCCCTCGCAAACCGCCGTCCGCCGCCCACGACCGTGCTTCTCGTGCTGCCACCATGTGCCGTTACCTTGACGTGTGATGCAAGTTCGCTGCTCGTCAACGTATCGGTTCGCTGAACACCTGTCCACGATCGGCCGTGCCGACACCCCTTCCCGGCGGTTGGACAGACCGCCCCGGCTGCCCGGCGGCTCCGGTGACGTCTCCTCGCATCCCGTCGATCGCTTGGGGCTACGCTCCGCGGCGATGCGCTCGTTGGAGACCGACTACCTCGTCGTGGGTGCGGGTGCGATGGGCATGGCCTTCGCTGACAGCCTGATCGACCATGCCGACGTGCATGTCACTCTCGTCGACCGTCGCCATGGGGCTGGCGGGCATTGGCAGGACGCGTATCCGTTCGTCCAGCTTCATCAGGCGTCGTCGTTCTACGGCGTCGCGTCGACGATGCTCGGTACCGGCGCTGTGCAGCAGCAAGGTCCGGAGTCGAATCTCCATGAGCGGGCGCGACGGTCGGAGATCCAGAACTACTACGACGACATCCTGCATCGCCGCTTCGTCGATTCGGGCCGCGTCACCTTCCTCGGAGGCAGCGAGTACCGCACCGACGGCACCGCCCACCTCGTCACGTCCCGGGTGTCGGGCGAGGCCACGCGAGTCGACGTGCGACGCCGCGTGGTCGACGCTGCCTACCTGTCGCCAACGATCCCCGCGACGACACCCCCGCCGTTCGCAGTCGCTGACTCCGTTCGCGTCGTCGCCGTCAACGAGCTCGCCACGCTGTCCGAGGCGCCGGGCAACTACGTGATCGTCGGATCTGGAAAGACGGCGACGGACGCGATCGTGTGGTTGTTGGCGAACGGTGTGCTGCCGGATCGGATCGTGTGGGTGCGGCCGCGTGAGCCCTGGATGCTCAATCGCGCTGTGGTCCAGCCCGACCCCGCGGTGGCCTTCCAACTGGCTGCGGACACCATGGCTGCGGCCGCCGGCGCCGAATCGCTCGTGGATCTGTTCCTGCGCCTCGAGGCTTCCGGCGTGATGCTTCGGATAGATACCGACATCGTTCCCACGATGGCCAAGACGCCCACGCTCGGCCTCTGGGAGCTCGACCTACTCCGCACCGTCGAGAACGTCATCCGCCTCGGACACATCAAGCACGTGGCGGCGGGTGAGATCGTCCTCGACGACGGGATCGTTCCCCTGGCGCCGCGCTCGCTCGTGGTGCACTGCGCCGCGTCCGGTCTGCAGTACCCACCTCTGGTTCCTCTCTGGAGTCCGGACAAGATCCGGCTTCAGACGATCCGCGCCGGCTTCCCA
Source organism: uncultured Acidimicrobiales bacterium (assembly GCA_964390555.1). Lineage (GTDB taxonomy): Bacteria > Actinomycetota > Acidimicrobiia > Acidimicrobiales > SHLQ01 > CAVTWS01. Next base: position 2,509 of record CAYMJU010000186.1, read on the forward strand.
TGCTTCAACGCCGCGCTTGCCGGCTACGTAGAAGCGACCCGCGACGACGACCGGGAACGCAACCGGCTGTGTCCGCCCAACACCCTCCCCGACAACCCGGCCAACTGGGCGCAGATGCAGTTTCGGGGAACCCTGGCGACCCGCGCGTTTGGTTCTGAGCCGGACATCGCCGCCTGGGCCAACGGCTGCGCCCTCAACCCAGCGCGACTCCAACCATCCCAACGCGATGAACCAGCGGTGCAAGCCGCTGTCGCACGTCTGGCTGACGTCGCCGAGCACGGCCTCACTCGGATGGCCGAGCTTGCCGATGAGCCGCTGACGAGCGTCGACCGGGCCTGAGCGCGAACCAACTCGAAGGACATTTCGGTGCAGTCGCACGTTGGCTAACGCGGGAAGCGATGGTGACGGGCTCGGTTCCCGGGTGGCTGCTCGACGAGCGCGCAAACGCCGGTCGCGAGAACCTCGACACTGAGCACGTCGGTCGCTGCGACTCGAAGATGGACGCCGACGCTGCGGCCGAGGTGGCCCTACTGAAGACGCTCGGGATGAACGATCATGCGATCGTGATCGAGTTCGGCGCGGGCACGGGCCAGTTCACGTTGCAAGCCGCCCCCCATTGCGAAGGTGCCGATTACCGCGACGACGTCGATGCTAGGTATGTGCTCCGACGCACATAGGTTCGCGACACCGGCCAGCACGCTCATTGGCCGAGACCGAACGGAGTTGGCGTGATCGACCGATCAGTTCAGCACCGACCACGTCCACGATCGTGGCTCGCCGTCGCTTCCAGCGTGGTCGCGGTGGCCATGATGGCTTTGGGATGCAGCGATGACGACGGTGCCGAGGGCAGCGCTGATTCGACGTCAACCGTCGCCACGCCCTCAAGCGAGACCGCAGCTGACGCCACGACCACCGTCGCCGAGACCACCACGACGATTGCGCCGGCGCGAGCGGCCGTCGACCTGTCTGGGGTGGCGGTCGAACCGATTGGCGGCGTCGGCAACGGCGTCGTGTCCACGAGCGCGGGCGACCAGCTCGACGAGCTCGGCTACACCGAGACCGAGTACTACGTATCGGGCGAAGCGAACACCTACAGCGGTGCGGCGACCGGACCCGCGACCGTGGCGACCGAGGGCACGCCCTATGTCACCCGGATCATCGTGCGCATGCCCGCCGACGCCGATCGATTCTCGGGCCGGGTCCTCGTCGAGCCGTTCAACACGAGCGGAGTCAGGGACAACGACGTCGTCTGGAAGATGGTCGCGTTCGTGCTCGCCGAGCAGGGAGACGCCTGGGTGGGTGTGACCGAGCGGGTCTCGGCGGTACCGCCGCTCCTGGAGTTCGATCCCGAGCGCTACGCCCGATTGAGCGTTCCGTCGAACGGGGTGGCGTGGGACATCCTCACCCACGTCGGCGGCCTGTTGAAGGAGAACAGCCCGAGCAGCCCGCTCGCCGGCCTCGGCGTGGAGCAGCTCTACATGGCGGGCTACTCGCAGAGCGGTGTCGAGCTCGTCACCTACCTGAGCGCCTTTCACGACGGTGCCCGGATGGACGACGGGAGCGGCATCTACGACGGGTATCTCCCGATGGGTCGATCCGGTTCGGTGACGCCACTCGACTCGGGCACCGACGTCGTGCCCCGGTTCGAGCACCTCCCGGTCGGGTCCGTCGACGTCCCAGTCGTCAACGTCGAGACCCAGAGCGACGTCGAGGGGTTCGACCGCGGCTATGTCAACCCCAGCGGGGCCGAGGTCCGTCGCGCCGACAGCGACGAGCCCGGCGACCTCTACCGGCTGTACGAGATCGCCGGAGCGCCGCACGCACCGAGGAGCGATACGTGTGAGGGCGGCGGCAGCACCTTCCCGACGACGGCGTTCGCCCGAGCGGCCTTCGTGCGGCTGATCGACTGGGCCGAGACCGGTACCGCTCCACCGCGATCCGATCGCATCGAGATGGAGTCGATCGGCACGGTGTCGGCGCCGCGCAACGACGAGCACGTCAACGCGCTCGGCGGAGTGCGCTCGCCGTGGGTCGACGTTCCCGTCTCGTCGTTCGCGGTCCATGCGCCCGAAGGGCCGATCTGCGCGCTCATCGGCGTCGAGACTCCGCTCGACCCGGTGACCATCTCGTCGCTCTACCCGAGCGAGGAGGACTACCTCGACCGGTTCACAGCGTCGCTCGACGCCACGATCGCGGCCGGCTACCTCCTCGAGCTCGACCGCGAGGCCCTTCTGGCCGACGCCCGAGTCCAGGCCGCGACCCGTTTTCCGGGGTGATGTCCGTCATCGCCGACGTGTTCAGCGAGGCCTGTGTCACGCCCTGGACCCGCGCGGCGAGCTCGTCGTCAAGCTGGGTTTCGCCCGGCTGACCGGACGCGATGATCGGACCGGGTGGACCCGAGGATGCCCGTGATGTTGCACCGGTAGCGTGAGCCTGTCGGGCATCGACGCCGCTCTCGCCTGCGATGGCTACGCTTCTCACAGTCCCTCCCGAGGAGGTATCCATGACACGCAAGCTCGCCGCCGGCGGTTTGTTCGCCATGGCCGTGCTGGTGTTGGCATTCCCGTCGGCGGCCGCCGCCCAGGGAGAGCCGCCCAACGCGACTGGGCCCTGCCGAGCCAGCGCCACGCTGTCGAACGGGGTGGTGGTCAACCCCTACGAATCCTCCGGTGTCTATGAGATGCCGCTGTCGGGTTCGGCCTCGTACTCGGGCGCGGTGACCGCAGATGTCACCACACCTCGTGCGATCTCTGGCGAGGTGCGGATAATCACCCCGCCCGGGATCCCCGACATCACCCTCACCGACGAATGGGTGTGGGACGACCCCGAGGCCGACGGCATCAGCTCCGACGGCGACGTCAGCTGGAATCTCCCGAAGTCGCTGCCCCGCGGCGTCGAGATGCTCGTCGACGGCTTCCACAGCGAGCCCGGCGTGCTGTGCGAGGGCTCGGTCATCGTGAAACTCGAGGGTGGGTTCCTCGACAGCCCCGTCAGCTACGTCGCCATCGGCGGGACCGTGGTGGGCGCGATAGGTCTCTTGCTGGCGATGTTCTCCAGCGGAGCATCCGTAACTCCGAACCCGATACCGGGAGGTCAATGAGATGGCTGGATGGAAGATCGGTCATCCGATCATCGGCGCCGTGTTCGGGCTGATCCTCGGCATCTTCGTCACCCTCGACCTGACCTTGGCCGGAGTCGTCCGGCTCGACAGCTCGATGCTCTGGGTCCTCGCGCCGGTCGGGTTGGTCGGTGGCCTGCTCCTGGGTCTGTGGGCACCAATACGTCGACGCTGACCGCGATCGGCTGGGCGGGCTCGCGCCGACCGGCCATGATGGCGCGGTGATATTTGAGTTCGACGAGTTCGAGCTCGACGTAGCGCGCCTGGAGTTGCGCCGCGACGGGACTCGACAACACGTCGAGCCACAGGTGTTCGACGTGTTGGTCCACCTCGTCGCCACTCCATGAACCGGCTGCGTCTCGTCCTCGCCACCTGTGTCACCGCGCTTGTCGGGGTCCTCGGCGCCTCACTAGCCCTCGTCTCCCAGGCCAGCGCCGCGCCGACCGTCGATGGTGTCGAGTGGCGCGAGTTGTATCTCACGACTGGACTATCTCGAGACCAGATCGCGGGCGTGTGTCCGGTCGACGGCGCCTCACCGTGCGCGGGAGCCATAGCGGGCATAGATCTCGCCGGGTGGGTGTGGGGTAGCGCAGACCAGGTGCGCGGGCTACTCGACGACTACGCGCCCGAGCTCACCGCGGCGAATACCGTCGTCGGCGGCACCGGCGGCACCGGCGGCTTCGTAGGCGCCGTCGGCCTTCTCGGGGTGATGCGCTACACGACATACACCTCGCTCACGTACTTCTACAGCGAGTACACGTCGGGGTGGACAGCATCGGTCGACACCACGGGCGTTCCGATCGTCGCCGGCGCTCAGTTCGAGACCGCTCTCACCGGTGGCACCTCGTCCGGCGCGATCGGCCTCTCCGCCGAACCGGGATCGGCCAGCTCGACTCGCGGGGTGTGGCTCTGTCGCCCAACCGTCGTACCGCCGGTGCCCACATCGACGACGACCTCGATGGCGGTGCCGGAAACGACTCCATCCTCGGACCGGTGCGCTCCTGGACCTAATACCTGAGGCGCGCGGTGGCGGTTTTCAATGCGATCCACATCATGTCCATGCAATCCGCAAGGTCAGAAAAGGTTTGGTACTAGTACCAAAGTACAAGTTGACAGTGTCCTAAAGTACAGCTGATAGGCCGACCTCGACATGAATTAGCTTGGCGGCATGACCCGCCGTCGTACTCTTCTCGCTGCCCTGATCACGCTCTGCCTGGCCGCACCAACCGTTCCCCTCGCCCTCGGGCTCGGCGCCGGTGCCGCGCCGACCGTCGAGGGCAACGAATGGCGTGAGCTGTACACGACCACCGGGCTGTCCCATGCGCAGGTCGCGACCGTCTGTCCGATCGACGGGGCGACACCGTGCGCAGGAACGGTAGCTGGGCTCGATCTCTCGGGCTGGGTCTGGGCGACGGCGCCTCAGGTCCGGGCGCTGCTCGACGATTACGCGCCGGCGCTGGCGTCGGCCGAGCCGCCGACGATCACCGGGTTGGAGGGCTTCGCAGGGGCGAGTGGATTGTTGGGCGTGATGCGGTGGACGACGTACACCGCGCTCACGTACTTCTACAGCGAGTACACCTCGGGGTGGACGGCGTCGGTCGATGGTGCAGGGTCACCGATCGCCGCCGGAGCCCAGTTCGCGACCAGCCTCACCGGGGGCACGACTTCGGGCAGCATCGGTCTGGGCGCCGAGGTCGACTCGGCCAGCCCGAACCGCGGCGTATGGCTGTGGCGCCCCGTAGGCGGCTTCCCGCCACCGGCGCCCCAACCGCTCGTCGAGGAGACGGCTGCGCCGGAGACCCCTGAGCCGATCGTGGAGGAGCCGACGATTCCTGAGGCGACGATTCCTGAGGCGACGATTCCCGCACCGACTGCACCGGAGCCCGTGCTCCCAGCCGTGCAGATGTGCGGTGGGCTGGTCGCGACCATCATCGGAACCGATGGCGACGACACCATCACCGGCACGCAGGGCGACGACGTAATCGTCGGGCTAGGTGGCTCCGACCAGATCGACGGGCTCGGTGGCCGAGACACGATCTGCGCCGGCGACGGCTCGGACTTCGTGCGTGGCGGCTCGGGCGACGACACCGTCGATGGCGGTGACGGCGGCGACCAGATCTACGGCGACGACGGTGCCGACGTGCTCGGCGGTGGCGCCGGTATCGACGCCATCCGGGGCGGCTCCGGCAAGGATCGTTGCTCCAGCGGCGAGCTCCGCATGGCGAGCTGCGCCGTCGCCACGCCCTGAGACGTCGCTGACGGCCGTCGAGTAGGCCACGGCGCGTACTGTGCGGCGATGGACTTCAACCCGTTCGCCTACGACTTCCACGCCGATCCCTATCCGACCTACGGGTGGTTGCGCGACGAGGCTCCTGCGTATCACAACGAGCGAATGGGTTTCTGGGCGCTGTCGCGCTTCGCCGACGTGCTCGACGCCCTCCACGACCACCACACCTACACGTCGACCCAGGGCGTAGCGCTCGAGCAACAACTCGGAGCCCAAGCCGAGGTGCAGAGGCGCGGCGCCTATGGCGTGCGTTCGCTCATCGAGACCGACCCTCCGGTACACACGAGCCTGCGCAAGACTGTGGCCCGGCAGTTCACGCCCCGGCGGGTGGCCGATCTCGAGGCACCGGTCACAGCGACGGCGCGCCGGTTGCTCGCCGGGCTCGACGGTCGGCCTGCGTTCGACGTGGTGAGCGAGTTCACGGCGCTGCTGCCCACGACGGTCGTCGCGACGATGCTCGGGTTCCCGCCCGAGCACCACGACGACCTTCGCCGGTGGACCGACATGTTGTTGCACCGCGAGCCGGGCAACCCGACTACCACGCCCGCCGGCGTCGAAGCCATGACGAGCATGCTCGGCCTCGCGGCCACCACGCTGGCCGAACGCCGTCACAGCCCGGCTGATGATCTGCTCACTCTGCTCGTAGAGGCTGAAGTCGACGGCCAGCCGCTCACCGACGCCGAGCTGCTCGGGTTCTGCCTTGTGCTGATTGCGGGCGGCCACGAGACGACATCGAAGCTGATCGCCAACGGCGTCCGGTTGCTCGCCCGTCATCGCGACCAACGCGCCGCGCTGGTGGCCGACCGGTCCATGCTGCGAGGCGCCGTCGAGGAGCTCTTGCGCTATACGAGCCCAACGCAGTACATGGCCCGAGCCACCACGCGCGACGTCGAGATCCACGGTCGGGTCATCCCCGAAGGTGCCAAAGTCGCACTCCTGCTGGGTTCGGGCAACCGCGATCCGCGAGAGTTCGACCGGCCGGACGACTTCGACATCGCCCGCCCGAACAGCCGCATCCTGGCGTTCGGCCACGGTCCGCACGCATGCCTCGGCGCGGCCGTGGCCCGGATGGAGGCTCGCATCGCGCTCGACCTGTTCCTCGATCGCTATCCCGTCTACGACGTCGACGAGAGCGGGATCGAGGTGATGCACTCCGGCAACGTGCACGGCCCGACCAAGGTGCCCGTCAGCGTCTCGTGACTGCTGCGGCTACCGTGGGCTCGTTCGCTGGGGGAGCGCCATGGGAGAGCGACGCTGCAGAAACTGCGAAGCTGTGGTCGAGTCGTCGACGGCCGCGTTCTGCAGCCAGTGCGGCTCACCCCTCGGCGATTCTGGTGCCCGTCAGCGGTCCGCGGTGGACGAGATCAAAGCCGATCCGTCGTCGTCGGGCGAGAACAAGCATCTCACCGTGCTGTTCGCCGACATCAAGGGCTCCACGGAAGCCGCGGCGGTAGCGGACCCCGAGGAATGGTTCGCGGCCCTCGAGCGCTTCCACAACATCGCAGTCGAAGCCGTGACGCACCACGGTGGCGTCATCACGTCCTACGCGGGTGACGGGGTCATGGCGATCTTCGGGGCCCCGGTAGCCCACGAGCACCATGCCGAGCAGGCGTGCCTGGCCGCGCTGCGGCTCGTCGAACGGGCGAAGGTCCTGGCCGACGAGGTAGCGGATTCTCTCGGAACCCGCCTCGGCGTTCGCGTCGGCATCAACTCCGGTCGGGTGGTCGTCGGTCGAGTGGGCGAAGAGCCACGGGTCGACTACACGGCCCAAGGCGTTCCCGTCCACGTCGCGGCGCGGATGGAGCAGATCGGCGAGCCCGGCCAGATCTTCGTGGCGCCCGCGACCGCCGACCTGGTCGCGGGCACGTTCGTCCTCGCCGACGTCGGCGAGCGTTCGGTGAAGGGTGTCGCCGAACCGATTCTCGTCCGCCGCCTGGTCGGTCGCCGGACGACCACCGGTCCCACGCCGCGCCGTTCCACCTCGGCGGGTTCATCACTGGTGGGACGATCCGTCGAGCTCGACAGGTTGCGCGAGGCGTTGGCCGACGCCGCTTCGTCGGTGGTACCGGTCGCGGTCCTCGTCACCGCGGTCGGCGGGTCCGGCAAGTCGCATCTCGTGCGAGCCTTCGTCGACGAGATAGCGGCCGACCACGTGGTCGTGACCGTCGTCGGCGACACCGTTGCCGAACCCGAGCCGTTCTGGGGGGTGAGCCGGCTGCTCCTGGGGCTGCTCGGTCTCGAAAGCGCCACTGATCGAGCGAGCGTGGCCGACGCGCTGTCGAACCTCGGTGTTCCAATCAGCAGCGCCGAGATCGCCCTCTCGGTTTTGGCATCCCCGGGTGTGGCTCTGGCCGGCGATTCCGCCAGCGTGGCCCGCCGGCTCGTCGATGAGATGCTGTCGGTCGTCGCCGGGTGCCGGGCCGTCGGCGCTGGCACGCTCGTGATCGTCATCGACGACCTCCATGGTGTCGATCGGACGTCGCAAGCGGCGTTCGGTGCCTTGTCGCAGGCGGCCATCGGAGCCCCAGTTCTGATCGTGGTCGCCACTCGGCCCGACGAGCCGGGCGTGATCGAGGTGACGCCCGACTACCGGCACCGAATCGATCTCGAGCCGCTGGGCTCGGCCGAGACCGACTCGCTCGTTCGGCAGCTCCTCGCGGCGAGCGACGCTGGTTCTCTCGACGAGCTGACCAACGTCGTGTTCGAACGCTCCGGGGGCAACCCGTTCTTCGTCGAGGAGATGTTGCGCACGCTCGTCGAAACCGGGCAGATCGTCGGCGACGGCGAGTCATACAGGCTCGTGGCCCCGATCGACCCGTTGTCGGTGCCGGCTCGGGTCGAGACCGTTGTGACGAGCCGCCTCGATCGACTCAGCCGGTCGGCCCGCGAGCTGGCGTTCACGGCGTCGGCGATCGGTCTCGTGGTCGACGAGACCCTTCTGCGTCAGGCGACCGACCTCGACGGCGCGGCGTTCGAAACGAGCTTTGCCGAGCTCACCGGGGTCGACCTGATGCGCCGATCGTCGAGTGGTCACCTCGAGTTCAGGCACCGAATCATCCAGGAGGTCGCCTACGCCACCCAGCTGCGCGACCGCCGACGTCGCGTGCATGCCGCGGTCGCCGCGGTCCTCGAAGCGCGGTCCGACCGGGATCGTCGCCCCGGCGAGATCGCACGGCACCACGACCTCAGCGGCGCGGGGGACCGCGCCGTGGTTTGGTACGTCGACGCGGCGCGCGTTGCCGCGTTCACCGACCCGAGCGAGGCGGCCCGACTCCTTCACCGCGTACGAACGCTGACTCCGGCTGGAGCGACCGATTTGGTCGAAGCCGGTCTACTGGCCCGAAGCGACCTGCTGCTCCAGGGGGCCCGTAGCGGGATCGCTGGCGCCGACGTAGCGGCGATCATCGACGAGATCCGGTCGATGGCATCGGGACAGGAGCAGGCCGTCGCCTTGGCGATCGGGTTGCTGCGCGGGTGGATCGCGTTCAGCGCCGCCGGGCATTCGGCGCAAGCTCGGGAGTGCTCCCGGGCCGCAGTAGTTGCTGCCGATGCCACCGGCATCGACGCAGTGTCGGTCGGTGCGCGGTTGTCCGAGATCAACAACTGCAATGCATCGGGCTCGGTACCGCGCGCGTTGGCGCTGTGCGACGAGGCCGACGTCATGCTGGCTCGGTCGGGCTTCGATGGTCCCGACAGTTCGTTGCGCGCCAACCTGGACTTCGCTCGCGGCTCCGTCCTGGTACGGGCCGGCCGGGCGTCCGAGGCGCTCGGCCTGATCGGGTCGTCGATCGCCACCTCGGACCGGCTGAACGACACCATGTGGAGAGTGGTCGCTCGGTCCGGTTTCTCCGTGGCGCTGCTCGATGTCGGCGATCTGGCTCAAGCGGAGCAGGCCGCTCGCACCGGGCTCGAGTTGGCCCGGCGCACTTGCGGAACCGGCGAGGTCGCGATGGCCCTGTTTGCGGTGGGGCGGCTGTGTGTGGCGACCGGCGAGCTCGACGAGGCGATCGCCGCGCTGGCCGAGTCTCTCCACCTTGCTCGCACCGCCAATGCCAAAACCAGCGAGGAGGCCGTGCTAGCGGAGCTGGGCGACGCATACCGCCTGAGGGGGGAACTCACGACGGCCGAGGCGCTTTGTCGTGAGGCCCTGCTCCTCGCACGCGAGCGAGGCAACGACAATTTCGAGATCATGGCGTCGCTCGCATTGGCGCGGGTCCTGCTCGCCGCGGCCGACGGGCGAACGGCCGAGCTCGACGAGCTCGTGGCCACCGCCGACCGGCTCGTGTCCCAGAACGGCGTCGCCATGCTTCGACCGGCCGTCGACGAGTTGCGGTCGCGAGTGGCGGTGCCGCGGTGACCCGGCCCGCCTGGTTCCGTCTGCACGCCGCGGTCACCGCACCGTTCGCGATCCCGATGGTGCTCGCGCCACGATGGCTCATCGAGCTGTTGACCAGCGATGACCCGTCGTCGCTCGCGGTCGATCTGGCTCGCCTGGTTGGCGCGGCCTATCTGCTGATCGCCATGCTCACGTGGGAGGCGGCGCTCCGATTCGGCCCGGCCGATCAGATACGGCTGGCGCGGGTGTTCTGCGTGTACGAGACCGTCGGGTTCTTCGTCGGGCTCACCATTCGCTTCGACGCCAACGGCGACATCGGGCGGTGGATAACCGTCGGGTTCTTCGCGGTGTTCGCGCTCGGCTATCTCTGGTTCGGGTTCATCGAGCCCCGAGTATCGACTCGACGAAGTCGTTGAGGAACAGCCCGTCGGGATCGAGCCGTTCCCGTATGGCCCGGAACCGGTTGAGGTTCTCGCCGTACATCGCCTGGTAGTCGGTGGGTGCGTACACGAGCTTGGCCCAATGCGGGCGACCACCGAGAGCCTGCCACCTCTCGCCGAGCTCACCGAAGTAGTCCTCTCGCCAGTTCGTCCCCTCGAACGTGAGCGCCTCGATGAGGCACGAGCCGCGTTGGTGGCCCTCGGTGGGCGACAGCAGGGCGACGCTCGGCCGGCCCACGAACCGGGCGTGCAAGACCATGTTCTGGGGATAGCGGCCGCCGGCTGCCCACGCCTCGACCAGGTCTACGCCGGCGTTCCACGCCGCCTTGACGCTCGCGAACCCGGCGTCGATCGGGATGGCGTAGCTGGTGTCGATCACCGGCGCGAACGAGGTCGCGTACTGCATGGCCCACGGAGCCGGGCACACCACGTCGTGTTTCTCCATGAGCGCGAACATCATCCGACAGAGCTTCGGCGTGAGGCTCGGGTCGATCTCGAGCGCCGTCCGGAGCGGGTGCGACAGCGCCTGGTCGAAGGCCTGGACGAGGTCGTCCCACGCCCGGCCGGGAAGGTGCTCGGTGCGGGACTCGTCGGTTCGGTTCCAGACCTTTACCAAGGCGTGCTCGTTGAACGGGAACCAGAACAGCTCCATCGCCTCGTTGTCGGCGAACAACCGCTCGAGGTCGTCGACCGCGTCGCGCATCGACACGACGGTGTCGGTGGCGCGCACGTCGTAGGTCGGCTCACACTCGACCGTGACGCTGTACACGATTCCGAGCGCGCCGAGATTCACGAGTAGAGCCCGCCACGTATCGGAGTCGTCGCGCTCGTAGCGGGTGACCCGACCGTCGGCACCCACGACGTCCATCGCGCACACCTGATCGGCGACGATCGATACGTCGCGGCCCGAGCCGTGGCAGCCGTTGGCCAGTACCCCGCCGAGCTGAACCCACGGGATCACGGTGGTCGTAGCGAGCGTCAGGCCGAGCTCGCCGGCCTGCTTGGTCATGTTGTGGATAGTCGTGCCGGCTTCGACGGTCATCGTCGCCGGCCGGTCAGCGGTGGCGGGAGTCGATCCGATCGGCCGGTCGAGCGCCGACATGTCGATCAAGACGCCGTCGGTCACCGCCCCAGCGCTCCACGAGTAGCCACCGCCGACCGCCTTGACCCGCAGGCCCTGGGCTCGGGCGGTCCGCACCTCGTCGCCCAGCTCGATCAACGACGTCGGCGTCACGACCCGGGCCGGGTGCGCGGTCTGGGTGCGGCCCCAATTCTCCCATCGGGCCACGTCGAGCACGGCCGCGTGGCGGGGTCCGGGTCCGAACTGGGGCAGCAGCTCGACCCGCTGGTCGCCGGCCTCTGTCGACCGCGACGATCGCACCGCGCCCCACAGCATCCAGACGAGCGAAACGGTGACACTGACCGTTCCGTAGCCGAGCAAGGCCCACGCGACCGTGTTGGCCGCACCGTGACCGGGTTCGAGCCCGAGCACGTCCCAGGTCGCGCCGACGGTCGCACCCGCGATGCTCGACCACGCGCCGGTCACCATCAGCGTGACCGCGATCGTGGCGTGGCGCGGCGTGAGCGCGATGCGCGATCCAATCGCGCCGAGCCCCATGAGGAGCAGGCCGTGAACCAACGCCTCGAGGTGCGCCACACTCCACAGGTGGGTGTGGTCGTCGTCGCCCCGGGCGAAGACGATCGCGAAGGGGATGGCGATGGCGAGTCCGGCCACGAACAGCGCCAACCCGTTGAGGGCCAGCCGAGCCTGCTGCTTGTCACCCATGCGATCTCCCTTACCGGCCTGCCGGTGGTCTCACGCGCTCAGTCCGTACAACCGGCAGGCTCTGCTGGCCGGCGGCCTCGCACGAGTGCTCGGCCCCCGGGGTGGCCCGGGTCCCAAGCCCAGGCCACCCGCCTGCCGGTGGTCTCACGCGCTCAGCCCGTACAAACGGCAGGCGTTGCCCGCCAGGACGGCACGGCGGTCGGCGGGGCGCAGGCCGGCGGTCGAGGCCTGGATCGTGCGCCACGACAGCGGCCAGTCGGCGCTGATGTGGGGGTAGTCGCTGCTCCACATCACCCGGTCGGCGCCGACCGCGTCGAGCGACAGCAGGCCCACGTTGTCGGTCATGTAGGTGAAGTGGACGTGCCGTTCGACGTAGTCGCTCGGCAGGCCCTCGATGGTGAAGTTGCTCGTGGCGGCGAGGCGGCGAAAGTTGTTGTCGATCTGCTCCTTGAAGTACGGCACCCAGCCGAAGTCGGTCTCCGCGAACACGACCGCGAGCGCCGGGAAGCGATCGAAGACGCCGGCAAAGATCATCTGCACGATGCGGTTCGGGGCGTCGAAGAACCGGCCGTACCCAGGAAGCGGAGATCGGTGCGCCGACGGCAGGCCGGTCGCCAACGACACGTGGATGTTGAGCGTGATGGCCGCCGAGGCCAATCGGTCCCACACCGGGTCGTCTTCGCTGCTCGGCTCCAGTGCGCCGCTCGGGTAGCGGCCGATCGTGACCGAACGCATCCCCGGGCGGCCGACAACACGATCGATCTCCGCGACTGCGTCGGCGGCGCCGCAGTTGGGGAGCAGCGCCATGCCGATGAACCGGTCGGGCGAGTGGGCGCAGAACTCCGAGAGCCAGTCGTTGTAGGCCCGGATACAGGCCAGGTGCAGCTCGGTGTCGCGGGTGGCGAAGATCGCCTGGGACAACCGGGGTGTGGGGTACAGGACCTCGGCATCGACGCCATCGGCGTCCATCTCCTCGATGCGGGCCGCGGGGTCATGGCCGCCCGGTCGGACGTCGTCGAATCGCATCCACCCGCTCATCTGCGCGGGCGGCAGGCCGGCGCACGCGTTCCACCCGAAGTTGATCGGGTCGGCCACACCCTCGATCACCCAGGCGTCGCCGTCGTCGAACCGCTCCATGCGCGGTACGCGGTCGACGAGCGCCGCCGGCACCCGATCGACCCATACACCCGGCGGTTCGACGACGTGCCCGTCGGCGTTTACCAGTCGGTACGTCATGGCTCTCCTGCTGTGTCGAAGCGGCCCATCCGGTCGACGAGGCGACGGCGGATCTCGTCGTCGCGTTCTGGTCCATGGTCGAGACGGGGGCGACGGGTGAAACCGCCGGGTAGACCCGCGAGGCGCAGCGCGGCCTTGGTGCCGGTGATGCCGCCGAGCTCCCGAGTGGCCGAGAACAGGGCCATGACCCGGGCATAGGCATCGGCACACCGGGCCAGCTCTCCGGCCGTCCACGCGTCGATCACCTCGACACAGAGCCGGGGCGTGAGGTTGGCGTCGGAGGACAGGTACCCCTGACCGCCGAGGCCGAGGCACGACAGTGCGTGCATCGGGCCACCGACGTGGACGTCGACCCGTCCGGCGACGGCCTCGATCAGCCGGGTGAGGTAGGCGAGCTCGTTCGTCGAGCAGTTCACTCCCACGATGTTCGGGTAGCGCTCGAGCAGCTCCGCGATCAGCTCGACCGGGATCAGGTAGCCGACGGACTGATGCGTCGACAGCACGACCGGCACCCCGTGCGAGCCCAGCACGTCGTCGTAGTACTGCGTCATCTCGGGTCGGCTCGGTCGGTTCCCATGGCCCTGGTCGAGCGAGTACACCTGCACGGCGTCGACGCCCGTGTCGGCGGCCAGCTCGGCGTAGGCGGTCATCTCGGCGGCGGTGCGGGGCTCGACCCCCATGGCCCGCACTGGGACTCGCCCGGCGAGGGTCGCGACGCCTATCTCGAGCACCCGCCGGGCCTCGTCCCGGGAGAGCGAGTAGCCCTCGCCACTGCCGCTACCGCCGAGGTAGACGCCCACACCGGCGTCGCCCATCCGGCTCAGGTGCGCAGCGAGACCAGCGTCGTCGAGAGCGCCCACCCCGTCGAACGGGGTGATGCTCACCACGAACGTGCTGGGCGGACCGGCTTGCATCGGCTCAGCTTGGCACCGATCTGTAGTCGGGCGTCAGTCCGCCCCCAACGCGATGAGGTCGAGCATCGGTGTGTCGAGCTCGCCGGGGTCGAGCGCCAGCATCGGGGTCGCAAGTTCCGGATCGTCAAGAACCTCGACGGCATCTGGAGCGTCGAAGGGACCTTCACCGACGTCGCCGGCGACGCGATGTCGGAGATCTTCGACCGTTACCTCGACGCGCAACGCTTGGCCGAAACAACCGACCCCGATCTGGCAGCTCGGACCGCGCAGCAGCGTCGCGCCGACGCGTTGTTCGACCTGTTCTGCGACGCCGCGTCGACTCCGGCTGATGCGCAACGCCCCGAACCGTTGGTGAACATCGTGATGAGCGACGCCCGGGCCGAAGCGTGGCTGGCCGGCCGGGCTGATCCGGGCGGCATGTGCGAAACGATCGACGGCGACCCGGTGCATCCCGCCGACGCGGTCGCCGCGATGTTGGTCGGCCGGGTTCGCCGGGTCGTGTACAACTCGGCTGGCGTGGTCATCGACCTAGGACGCGAGGCACGCCTGTTCCGCGGCGGCGCCGAAGACGCCGTGATCCTGCAAGACAACAACCGGTGCCGATGGATCGGCTGTCACCGCCACCACAGACACTGCCAAATCGATCACACCCGACCGTTGGTCAAGCGGCGGCGAAACGAACCCCGCCAACGGCGACCTGCTCTGCGGCAAGCCCCATCATGACGGAGAGGGCAACCGATTGAAACAGACCGGATTCCGGCTACAGCGAGACGGAACCGGCACCTGGCGGTACTACAGGCCCGACGGCACCAAGATCGGCTGATCCGTTCTCGCTGGTGTCAACGGTCATCGGATCCTCGGGGCGGGCGTACATGAGGATTCCGGGTCGGTGGCTGCTCGGATCAGGCGATGGCGCCGTCGATCTTGAGCTGGATGAGCTGCTCGTCGTCGTAGCCGAGCGAGCGGACTATGTCGTCGGTGTGCTCGGCGAATTGCGGGGCGCGGGTCAGCTCGAACGGGGTGACGTCGAACTGCACCGGGCTCGACACGAGATGGCGCTGGTTCCCCTCGAGGTCGGTGACCGGCAGGATGTAGTCGTTGGCGACGATCTGACGGTCGCGCGACATGTCGAGCGGGCTCTGCACCGGCGCCCACTGGCCCTTCATGTCCTGCAGGTGGTCGAGCCAGTAGGCGTAGGGCTTGGCGGCGATCGCCTGGGCCACGTGGGTACCGGCTTCGACCGCGTTCGCCATCAGCTTCTCGGCCGAGTCGAACCGCTCGTCGGCGATCAGGTGGTCGAGGCCCAGCTTGCGGCACACTTCGGGCCAGTACGCGCCAGGCTGGAGCATCGTGAGGTTGATGAACCGCCCGTCGGAGGTGGGGAACGTGCCGACGATCGGGTTGACCGGCATGTGGTGTGGGCCGTCGACGGGCATCTGCGGCGGATCCTCGTTCATCAGCAACGCGTTGCTGATCGACAGCGCGGTGGCCCACGAGCCGAGCCCGAGCAGAGAGACATCGACGGTGATCGCTTCGCCCGTGCGCTCGCGGTGAAAGAGCGCGCCGGCGATTCCGGCGGCGATCGTCATGCCGCCCATCGAGTCGCCGTACGCTCCGGCCGGCTGGGTCACCACGTTGCGGGCACCGAGCGGCGTGGCGCCATAAGCGCTGCCCGACCGGCACCAGAACGCGCTCATGTCGTAGCCGCCGTTCTCGGACTCGGGCCCGCGCGGCCCGAAGGCGCTGCCCCGGGCGTAGACGATCTTCGGGTTCACCGCCCGCACGTCGTCGGGTTCGATGCGCAGCTTGCGGCGGGCGCCGGGCAGGAAGTTGGTGAGGAAGACGTCGCTCTGCGCGATCAGGTCGTCGAGGAGCTTGCGGCCGCCCTCGGTCTCGATCGCGATGCCGATGCTGCGCTTGCCCCGGTTCGGGTGCTCCATCAGCGGCTGGAACGAACCGACCGCGGCACCGCCGGTGCCGATCTTGATGCCGCGTTGCGCGTCGCCGCGCACCGCGTGCTCGACCTTGATGACGTCGGCACCCCAGTCGGCGAGCACGGCCCCGGCTGCGGGCGTGAACGTGAACTGGGCCACTTCGAGGACACGGATGCCCTCCATGATTCGGTTGGTCACCAAAAGCTCCAGGTGGTCGTTGTCGGGGTGAATTGTCTCACGACTTGCGGCGATCGACGAACGCCTGGGCGCCGGCTCGGGCTTGGGGGCTCCGCATCACGTGATCGGCGCGGGCCCGCAGTGCCGCCAGGTCGAAGCGGCCGTGCAGCTCGGCCGCCGCGTACACGACGTCTTTGGCCGCGAGAACCGCGGCGGCTGGGTTCTCGGCGATGCGTTGCGCCAACTCGATCGCAGTCGAGACCACATGGGGCGCGGCGACGACGCGGTTGACGATGCCGAGCCGGTGCGCCTCGGCCGCGGTGATCGGATCGCCGGTCAGCGCCATCTCCAGGACGACCGCCGGGGGAAGGCGCAGAACCGCGCGGCTGGTCACGCCGACTCCCACCAGACCGCGACGGACCTCCGGGGTTCCGAACGTGGCGTGCTCGGCGGCCACCACGAGATCGCACCCGAGCACCAGACCGAAGCCGCCGCCGACCGCGGCGCCGTTCACGGCGGCGATCACCGGCTTGGCGTAGTACCGCTCGGTGAGCTGGTCGACGCCTGGCGGCGGTGCGGTGCCGGGCGGGAGCGGCTCCGCGGCCGCGAACGCCTTGAGGTCGGCGCCGGCGCAGAAGCTCCGGTCGCCGGTGCCGGTGATGACGAGCACCGCGATGGCGTCGTCGGTCTCGGCGGCGAGCAACTGTGCGCCGATCGCCTGGCTGGTCGGGCCGTCGAGGGCGTTGGAGCGCTCGGGGCGATCTATGCGCAAGACGAGCACCGCACCGTGTCTGGTGACGACCAGGCTCATGGTAGTCGCTGGGGTGGGCCGGCGGCGGTGTGGGTGGTGCCGGGCGGGTCGACCGCGAAGGTCGCGGTCTGGCCCCACGTCTCCTCGAACACCAGTTCCGAGATCGGGCGACGCCGCACCGGCCCGTGGCCCCCCTCCGGGCGGCCGAGGGTGATGGTGGCCATGATCGCCGTGCCGTCGGGGATCTGGAGCAGCTCGCGAAGGTCGTCGTCGACCATCCCCCCGAACCCGGTGAGCACGCCGCCGTAGCCGAGAGCGCGGGCGGCGAGCAGGATGTTCTGGCACGCCGGGTATATCGATGCTCCCTCGGTCACCACCGGCTCGCGGTAGCGCACCAGGCACGGCAGGATCAGGCACGGGACCCGCTCGAAGTCATCGACGTAGCCCTGCATCGTTCGGGCCATCCGGGCCTTGGGGGAGTTGTCGACGGTTCCCGAGCCGACCTTGTAGCCGTCGGTCTCGCTCTTGCCGGACCATGCTCGGCGGGCGCCTTCGGCGATCAGCTTCTTGGCCGCGATCGCCTTGGGCCCGTCGGTGAGCACTATGAACCGGAAAGGTTGACGGTTCGAGCCGCTCGGCGCACGGGTGGCGGCGAACAGGATCGCCCGCAGGGCGTCGGGTGGGATCGGCTCGTCGCGGTAGCGCCGGATCGCCCGTGTGGAGGCGAGCCCTTCGAGCAGACCGACGCTGTCGGGCGGAAGCGGCGTAGCGGCGAGGTCGGCCATCCCCGAGTCCTAGCCCCCGCCGCCCCGATCAGCAAGCCACCCCGTCCCCGAACCTGTCGCGAACGACGACGCTGGCGCGCGCGATCCGCCGCAGGTCCGGGTGAGTGGGGGCCGGTGTGTCGTGTGGCGGCGAGGCTCAGCCCGTCAGCTCCCGTGCCAGCTCGCCCCGGAAGAACCGCCGGCTGGTCACGAGCTGCATGACCAGGAGGATCACGGCGACCGCGGCGACGACGGTCACGCCATCGAGCGTCGTGGCAGCGGCACAGAGAGCTGCGACGGCCGCGATCGCAGCGATCCGCTCGGGGGCGAGGTGGCGCACGACCCGCCACTGCAAGCCGAGATGGCCGCCGACGATCAGCGCGATCGACGCCGCGAACAGGGCCCGGTCGGCGGTGGGCAGATCGTCGGTCGGATGCGGGACCATGTGCTTGGCGACCACGGCGAAGCCGATGATGCCCCCGACGATCGGCGAATGGCCGAACGTGAACAGATCGCGGGCGGCCGTCCCCCGGGTGCTCGCGGGACGTACCCGCAGCTCGCGCTCCACAACCTGGGGTATGAACGCGAAGTACATCCACCAGACGACACACGCCACGGCCGAGGCGACGACCAGCCCGGCGACCACGTCGCCGTCGAGACCGGTGCTGGTGGCCGACGCGCCGACGGCGACGAGGGTCTCGCCGAGGCAGATGATGATGAACAGCGAGTGGCGCTCGGCGAAGTGGCTCGGATTGATCGTCCACTCGCCGGCGCCCGATGCTCGGAGCGCTCCTGCGATGCCGATGGCTGCGGCCGCGCACCACCACCAGGCCCGCTCGTCGGCGTCCATGAACCCGCCCACGAACACGACGAAGGGGCAGATGATCGCGAGCGACGCGTAGCGGACGAATGCCGACCGCGTCGCCGCGGTGCGAATGGTGATGACGCCCTGCATGGCGAACACGAGGAGCTGCACGATGAGGTAGGTGGCGCCGAACCATCGAGCGTCGTCGTCGAACGCGCCCGGCAGGGCCGCGCCGAGTACGAGCGTCATCGGGATGGTGGCCAGCACGATGATCCGGGTCGGGGCCCGTTCCTGGAGGTCGATGGCAGTCCCTGCCCACGTGAACTGGGACCACATCCACCAGACCAGCCAGGCGAGGAGGGCACCCCGGCCGACGCCGGACCAGTCGAGGTGGTGGCTCACGTAGGTGGCGATCTGGGTCACCGCGAACACGAACGCCAGATCGAGGAACAGCTCGAGGTTGGTGGCGTGTCGCTCGCGTTCGAGCTCGGTCTCGGCGGCATCATCGAGGTCGTCGGGGTGGCCGGGATCGGAGCTCATGTCTTGATCGCGCCGTAAGAGTCGAGGTCGGCGATCGCCGCTTCGCAGCGGCCGAGGAACGCCTCGGAGAACCGTCGCCGGCCTTCGGAGATGCCCGGGGGATACACCACGATCTGGCAGCTGGCGGGCACCGTGTAGGCCGCTTGCTGGCGGTGCGCGAGCCAGGCGTCGTCGAACCCGATCTCGACCCCACCGAGCGCGGCACGGGCGTCGAGGTAGTGGTGCCACAGTTCGGCCTCGTGGTCCCGGCGGTCGGCGACCGACAGGGCCATGGTGATGAAGTAGCTCACCTCTCGCAGCGGTGTGCTCAGCCGGATCACGCCCCAGTCGAGGAACCCGATGCGGTCGCCGTCGAGGAACAGGTTGCCGATGTGGGCATCGCCGTGGATCACGGTCTGCGGGCCGTGCCGCCACAGCTCCTGAAGCCGGTTGTTCTCGTTGATGTAGATCTCGGATATGGCGGCGAACTCGTCGGTCAAGCGGTCGCGATGCTCGTCGAGCGCTGTCCGGAGCATGGCGGCGCCGTAGGACGTGCTCGTCGGCGGCGGCGGCGGCACCCATGCCGCTTCGGCCGCTCGGCGGGCCGGGTCCTCGTAGCGCACGTGCATCTCGGCCAGCTCGACGAGCGCGGCGGCGGCACCGTCGACGGGGATGCCGTCCAGCCCGTCGGGGATCGTGCAGCCGCGCGTCGTGAGGTCTTCGAGCACGAGGGCGAACTCGCCGTCCTCGCGCCACAACGCGGCGTGGGCGGTCGGTACGCATAGCGACAGCTGACCGGCCAGCTCGGCGTAGAAGCGGGCCTCGCGAGGTCCCATGCCGGTGCCGTTCACGAGCTTGCGGCGGGCCGGGTCGGTCGGCGGGAGCTTGACGAACATCGTGGGCGGTGCGCCCGCCGGTTCGTCGTAGTCGACGGCGAGCTTCACGTGGGTGTTCGTGACCTCGTGCCGCTCGATCGTCTCGACGGCCCGCACGCGCACACCGGGGTGCCGCGGTGTCAGCGCCCGTTCGACCCAGGAGGTGTCGAGGTCGTCGGGCAGCACGTTCAACAGGTCGTCCACCGCCACGACCGTAGTCAAGCGGCGAACCCGAGGCCGCCAGCCGCCGCGCCCAGGAGAACATCTCCGATTCTGGAACCAGACGCCGGGGGGCGTCGTCACATCGAGACCCGACGAGGAGAAGATCATGCGGAGATTCGGAGCGGTGCTGATCTTGGTGGCGGCGTTGGCTGCCGGCTGCGGCGGAGCCGGCGACGACGACGCGGCATCCGTCAGGTCGGCTGATGTCGACAGCCCAGCTGCGACCGCTGCCGCCGATAGCGGCAACGGCGGCGGGGAGGTGGCGACGGCCGACGACGGCGCGTCGCCCGACGTCACGGAGGCGCCGGCCGAGGGCGATGCGGGTGCCGCCCCGGCAGCCGCTCCCGGTGAGTCGCCGGCCGTCGGGGCCCCGTCGCCGGGCGACATCGCCGTGGCGTTGCAGCCCGTCGACCTCGGGCGCGACATCGTCTACATCGGCGACGTGGTGATCGCCGTGGAGGACGTGACAGCGGCGACGACCCAGGCCCACCGAGCGCTCGAGCCGTTCGGTGCCCTCATCTTCGGTCAAACGACGACCAGCGATCCCGAGCCCCGGACCACGATCACGTTCAAGATCTTGCCCGCCGACTTCAACCCGGCACTGGTGGCCCTCGGCGAGCTCGGCGATCTGATCGACCAGAGCGTGACCGCCGAGGACGTCACCGATCGCGTCGTCGACCTGGAGAGCCGGATCACGACCGCCGAGATCAGCCTCACTCGCCTTCGCGGCTTCCTCGAGGAAGCGACCGATCTCAACAACATCGTGCAGCTCGAAGCCGAGGTGCTTCGCCGCGAGACCGACCTCGAGCTGCTCCGCGGCCAGCTGCGCGTCCTCCAGACGGCCACGGCCTTGGCCACCATCAACCTCACCCTCGTGGAGGTCCCCGGCCCGCTCCCGACGGCCGGGTTCCGCACCGATCAGTTTGTGTACCGAGGCCACGACGAAGGCGCCGGCTGCCTCGAGGCCGAGGACGAGGAC
>CAYMJU010000187.1:0-12848 GCA_964390555.1 uncultured Acidimicrobiales bacterium
CCGGTGAGCCGGGTTGGTCAACGAGAACCCGGCGGTCAGCCGGGGCTCGTCGTAGTACTTCTCGTAGCGAAAGATCCGGGCCTGGCGCCACGACGCGTTCTCGACCAACGTGTCGTAGACCGTCGCGGCGTCGGCCAGAAATCCCCGCTCGACATCGACCCAGCAGCCGGGGCTCAGCTCGATCCGCTCCATGGCACCATGTTCGCGCAGAGCCGCGTACCAGAATGAACCAATCCATCCCTCGGGCGCGACAGAGAGGCATGAAGACCACGCCAGTCATCGCCCTATCTCTGATCATCGCATTCACGGCATCATGCGGAGACGACGACGAAGTCGCCGGTTCTGCGGGCAGCGACTTTTGCTCGGTGGTGGACCAGATCGACGAGGCTTACGCGGTCCTGGCGGAGGAGCCGTCGCGCGAGCAGGTCGAGGCTGCCACCCGAGATCTCCCGACGTTGTACGACCAGGCCGAAGCGAGCGCGCCGGCCGAGATCGCTACCGACGTCGATGCCCTGATCACGCTCCAGCGCCAGCAGGTCCAGCAGGTCATCGATGCCGACTACGACCTCGAGGCGTACTGGGCCGGCATCGACGAGGCCGACTTGGCCGGGTTCGAGGGTGTCGAAGCCCGCTTCGCCGTGTACGTCGATGAGAACTGCGGCATCGACATCGAAGACTGAGCAGCACGCGTCACTCGTCGAACGCTGGCACCTCGGCCGAGCCCGGTCGAAGGTCTCGGACCCGTCCTCGTCGCTGTCGAACTCGACATCCTTCGATCGCCGGCCTTTCCGGTTTCGCCGCCGATGAACCATCGGGCCGGCGCCAGCGAAGTATCCGGCATGACCACGACCTCGATCTCGAACCGGCGTGTCCATTGGGCCACCACCCTGGCGGCCTTCGTCCTGCTGGCCGGCGCGTGCGGCGACGACGACGTTGACGAGGTGGCCAGCGAACCCACGATCGTGACCGGCGCCGGCGCCGCGGACGTCGCCGCAGCGTTCGGCGAGTACACCGCGCTGATCGGCGGCGGCGACAACGGGGGCGTGCCCGGTTCGGCGGCCGACGGATTCCGGTCGATCACCTGGGACGCACTACCCGACGAGCTGGCGGCACCGAACCTGTACGTGCCGGACTTCTTCAACCAACCCAACGAACCCCAGGCGCGCGGCGCAGAGATCTCTACCGATGGCGACGGTTTGATGGTCAGCGCCGACGGCGACAACCCGACCGGCACGCCGACTCGGTTCGCCAACCTGAACCCCACCTACTCCGACGTGTTCGTGCCTTTCAGTGAGGAGCGGTTGTTCTCACCCGTGGGTTCGAACGTCGCCGTGCTGACGTTCTTCGTGCCGGGAACCGACGAGCCGGCTGTGGTCCGTGGCTTCGGCGCGGTGTACCTCGACATCGACACCGACCACACGGCTTTCGAGTACTTCGACATCGATGGCAACTCGCTCGGCGAGTACGGCGCTCCCGTGGCCGACGGCGACGTGTCGTTTCTCGGGCTGCTGTTCAACGAACCGGTCGTCCATTCGGTGCGCATCACCTACGGCACCTCGGCGCTCGGTCCCAACGACGATCCCGACGCCGACGTGGCAGTGATGGACGACTTCATCTACAGCGAGCCACAACCGGCGGGCTGAACGCGGCGGCCGACCGCGGCGCCTGACTGGCACGGCCGACGGGTCCCCCGTCGGCCAAGATGAGAGCGTGCCCAGCGCAGACCGGTCCCTCGTGACCATCGAGGATCGAACGCTCGAGGTCTCCAACCTGGCCAAGGTGATGTATCCGGCTACCGGGTTCACCAAGGGCGCTACCGGGTTCACCAAGGGCGAGGTCATCGACTACTACGTCAAGGTCGCCGCGGCGATCCTTCCCCAACTTGCCAGGCGCCCGCTCACCATGGTCCGGTGGCCCAACGGGGTCGCCGACAAGCACTTCTTCGAAAAGCGGTGCCCGAGCCACGCCCCGGAGTGGGTGGCGACCGCCGAGGTACCGAGCGGCCGGTTCGGGATCGTGAACCATGTCGTTTGCAACGACCTGCCCACGCTGGTGTGGCTCGCCAACCTGGCGTCGCTCGAGCTGCACACCCTGCTCGCCCGGTCCGATCGTCTCGACCATCCGACGCACGTGATGTTCGACCTCGACCCCGGACCGAAGGCCGACATCCTCACCGCAGCACAGGTCGCGCTGGAGATCAAGGCCATCGTAGAGGGCGCGGGCCAGAGCCTCCGGATCAAGACGTCAGGGTCCAAGGGCCTGCATCTGTGCATGCCGGTCGCCGACGCGTCGTTCACCTACGACCAGACGCGACCGTTCGCGCACGCCCTCGCCCAGGCCCTGGAGCAACGGTTCCCGGCGCTCGTCGTCTCGGTGCAGAAGAAGGAGGCGCGCGGCGGCAAGGTCCTCGTCGACTGGAACCAGAACGGCTTCACCAACACGACCGTGGCGGCCTACTCGCTGCGGGCCACACCTACGCCGAAGGTGTCGACGCCGATCACGTGGGAGGAGCTCGACGACGCGCTCACCGCGCAAGATGCCACCAGGCTGAGCTTCGGGCCCGCCGACGTGATCGCACGGCTGACGGCAGTCGGCGACCTCTGGTCCGACGTCGCCTGAGTACCATGGGGCGTCTCATCGGGAGGTGACCGCGTGCCGAGCACCGTGTGGAGCGGCTCGATCAGCTTCGGGCTGGTCAACGTGCCGATCAAGATGAACGGGGCCACGGTCAGCCGTGACGTGTCGTTCAACCAGCTCGAAGCCGGCACCGGCGCGCGGGTCCGGATGCGGCGGGTTTCCGAGGCGACCGGCGACGAGGTCACCAACGATCAGATCACCAAGGGCTACGAGATCACCAAGGGCCAGTACGTCGTGATCGAGCCCCACGAGCTCGACGCCATCAAGCCCAAGTCGACCGAAACCATCGAGATCGAGGAATTCGTCGACCTCGACGACATCGACCCGGTCTACTTCCAGTCGCCGTACTACCTCGTGCCCGACAAGCAGGGGGCCAAGCCCTACAAGCTGCTGGCCGAGGCCATGACCGGACTCAACAAGGCGGCCATCGGACGGGTCGTCATACGCCAGAAGGAGAACCTGGTTGCCATCCGCGTCGTCGATGGCGTGCTGGTGTTGCAGATGATGCGCTACGCCGACGAGATCGTGCCGACCTCGGAGCTCTCGGGGCTGCCGAGCGACGACATCTCGGTGTCCGACAAGGAGCTGGCCATGGCCAACCAGCTCGTCGAAGCGTTGTCGGCCGACTTCGAGCCGGAGAAGTACCGCAACCAGTACCGAGAGCAGGTCCTCGAGCTGATCGGCCAGAAGGCGGCGGGCCAGCAGATCGTGGCGCGCGAGCCCTCCGAGCCGCAGGGCAAGGTGCTCGACCTCATGGCCGCACTCGAAGCGAGCCTGGCGGCCAGCAAGACCGCGTCGGCGAGCGTCGAGGACGACACCGCCGAGCGCGACCTGGCGCCCCAGGAACCAGCCGACAAGCCCCAGGCCAAACGCAAGACCCGCTCGGCCTGAGTCACGACGCCTGGCGGAGCTCCGCGTCGGGTCGGAGGTGGACGACGGGGGCGAACCAGTGCTCGTCGTCGAGCCAACCGCAGTGACGGCACACGTCGTGGGCGTCGCCGGGATCGGCCTCGAAGTCGAGGCAGGACTCGTAGCTGATGGGCGTCGTCGTCGTGGTCATGGCAACCTCCACACGCAAATGTCAAGCGTGTCGTTCGAACACGCTACTGCGAATTCATACACTGGCCCTGTGACACTCGATCCCGTGACACTCGATCCTGTGACACTCGATCCCGCCGAGACGCTCGAGCGGATCGCGTTCCTCGTCGAGCGCACTGGCGGGCCGACGTTCAAGGCCAACGCGTTCCGCACCGCCGCATCGACGGTGCGCATGATCGAACCCGCGCTGCTCGCCCAAGCCGCCGCGGCCGGCGTGTTGAAGGATCTGCCCGGGCTCGGCGCGACGACAGCCTCGGTCGTGAGGGATGTCGTCGAGGGCCGCACGCCGGACTACCTCGCCGAGCTGCTGGGCCGCGTGCCCGACGACAACGAGTCGGGCGCGAAAGCCGAGTTCCAGATCCCCGAGCTCACCGGCGCGGCCGCCGAGCTTCGAGCGGCGCTGAAGGGTGACTGCCACCTGCACACGGTGTGGTCCGACGGCGCCGACGATCTCGAGTCGATGGCCCGCGCCGCCATCGGGCTCGGCCACGAGTACATCGCGGTCACCGACCACTCGCCACGCTTGCGGGTCGCCCACGGTCTGGACCTCGACCGGCTCCGGCACCAGCGCTTCGCCATCGGCGCGCTGAACGAGCGGCTCGACCCGTTCCGGCTCCTCACCGGCGTCGAAGTCGACATCGTGGCCGACGGTGCCCTCGACCACTCGGCCGAGACCCTGGCGGCCTGCGACCTGGTTGTCGCGAGCATCCACTCCAAGCTGGCCGAGGACCCCGACGCCATGACCAGGCGAATGGTCGCGGCGGTGTCGAATCCCCACGTCGATGTGCTCGGTCACTGCACCGGGCGCCTGATCGCCAGCCGCAAGCGAGCCGAGTCGCGCTTCGACGCCGATGCCGTTTTCGCCGCCGTGGCGACTCACGACAAGGCCCTCGAGATCAATTGCCGGCCCGAGCGCCTCGACCCGCCCCGCAGGCTGTTGCGCCAGGCCATCGACGCCGGCTGCAAGCTCGTGATCTCGACCGACGCGCACAGCGTCGGCCAGCTCGCCTGGCAAGGGTTCGGGTGCGAGCGGGCCGCCGAGCTCGGGGTCGACCCCGACCAGGTCGTCAACACCTGGCCGGTCGATCGCCTGCTCTCCTGGGCCGGCGCTCGCAATAGCTTGCAGACCTAGCGCTCAGGTGCGAACCTCGCGCCAACAGTCCAACAAGGGGAGCAACGATGGATGACGCACTCGGATTTGCCGGCAAGACAGCGGTGGTAACCGGTTCGTTCTCGGGGATGGGCGGCGCCGCCGCCAAGATCCTCGTCGACCTCGGCGCCAAGGTCTACGGCATCGACATCAAGGCGTCGGACACCCCCGGGGTGACCAACGTCGAGTGCAATCTCGGCGACAAAGCGGCCATCGACGCGGCGGTCGCTCAGATCGACGGCCCGATCCACGCTGTTTGCTCAGCGGCCGGGGTTCCCGGGCCACCGTTCTCGCTGACCGACACGATGATGGTCAACTTCGTCGGCGGCCGCTATCTGATCGAGTCGCTGATCCCCAAGATGGCGCCCGATGGCGCGATTGCGTGCGTGTCGTCCAACGCCGGCCTCGGCTGGCAACAAGAAGGCGCCACACTCCTCCCGTTCGTGGCCGGAACCGGCTTCGACGACGGCAGAGCGTGGGTCGAGGCCAACCAAGCGACGGTCGGCATGGGCATGGACAACGCCTACGGCTTCTCGAAGAAGTGCCTGTCGGCGTGGTGCGCGTGGCGGGGCTCGAGCCTGATCAAGCAGGGCATCCGGCTCAACAACATCAACCCCGGTCCGACCCAGACACCGATGATGTCGAAGTTCTACGACAACTCTGGCAAAGAGTTGATCGAGAACTTCCTCGGCCCGATCGCCCGCTACTCCACACCGGAAGAGCAGGCCTGGCCCCTCGTGATGCTCACCAGCGCGCGCATGTCGTTCGTGAACGGCGTCGGCCTGGCGACAGACGGCGGCTTCGAGGGTGCGCTGTTCACCGGTCAGATCGACCTGGCCGCGCTGATGCCTCAACCGGACTGAGCCCGGCGGGGGCTTCGAGCACCCCGACCATCACGTCGACCAGGTTGGCGAGGAACGTCGCGGTATCGAGCGACGGCGCCACCTCCGCATCGCATTGCCTGGCCCGTTCCGCCATCGCCGTCGTGAGCAGCATGATCATGAGCACGACCCGCTCGTATCGCACGGCGCTGTCCCCGTCGGCTCTCCGTTCGAGGTCGTCGAGGATGGCGATCAGGTTCGGGTGGCTCACATGGTCGTCTCGGCGCCACACCGCGAACTGGTCCGACATCTGGCTGACGATCCGCAGGTAGTAGCGACCTCTCTGGTCAGCTAGCGCGCCGCCGTAGGCGGTGACGAGCGCGGCCACCAGGTCGCGGGTCGATCGGGTCGCGGGTTCTGGTCCGGCGAGGTCGAGCCGCCCCGCTTCGATGCCAACCTCGTGACGGCGGATGATCTCCATGAGCAGCTCGGTGCGACTGCCGAAGTGGTAGGCGAGCGCCGAGTTGTTGCGCTGCTGAGCGGCGGCCGTGATGTCGCGCGTCGTCGCCCGGTGGATCCCGATCGTGGCGAACAGGCGCTCGGCTTCGAGCACAAGTCGTTCTCGGGTTGCGGTGGCGTCTCGGGGCACGTCGGCGACGCTACCGGGAGCGGCCCGCGTCGCTCACCACGAGCCGCCGCCACCGCCGCCACCGCCGCCTCCGCTGAACCCGCCACCGCCACCGCCGCCTCCGCTGCTGCTGGAGGAGGGCGCGGTCGACGTCGTGCGCACCGACGACCCGATCGACGAAGCGACCGACACGAACCCGAGCGTCCTCAGGTCGCTTCCGGCGGTCGTGCTTCCAGGGACTTGCGCCGCGGCGTTCACCGCCTTGTTCCAGTGGTCGGCCTCGCCGAGCGCGACGGCCCAGGCCGTGTACTCGCGCAACAGACCCATGCTCGCTGCGGCTTCGACGTGCTTGGCCTCGGACCCGGCGATGAAGCGGCGGAAGGACTCGACCTGAAGCCAGCGCGCCGATCCCTCAGGCGTGCGAACGAGCAGCTCCCAGCTTCGTACCGAACCTGCCAGGCCAATGCCCACAACCACCGCTGACGCCGCCAGTGCGCCGACCCAGATGCCGGCGGTGCGATTCGCCATGGCCGCGGCCAGACCGACGGCAGCGGCGCCGACCACGATCACGAGGATGGCGAGGGCCAGAACCTTGGTCCGGCGGCGCCCCGCCTCGCGGTCCCCGTAGGTGCTGTGGGCCCGCCAATCGTCGAGGCGGCGCCGCAGGAACGACCAAGCCGACGCGAACTCCTTGTCGTACGTGCCGAGGATCACCGCGTCGCGCCCGCTGAACATCTCCTCCAGCTCGGCCGCCGCATGCGGGTGAGGCAGGGCCGTCCCACGAGTGAGGATGGTTACACCGCTCGAGTCGTCGATCACGATCTCCTCGCGGATGGCGCACTCCAACAGCCACGCGACCTGGTGGTCGGCGTTGACCGCCTCCTCGTGGATTATGCCTCCGGCCGACGCGCTGAGACCCCGCGGCGACTCGAACTCGATGGTCGCGAGCTCGTCGAGGTCGGCGTGGTCGATGAGGTCGAAACCGGCCGATCCGCGGCTCGGGCCGAACGCGGCATCTGCGGCACCACCTCGATGGACCTGCTCGCGACCACGACGACGGAGCAGCCACCACACCAATGGCGCCGGGACAATGGCCGCCGCCGCCGCCAGGATCGCCGCCCGCCACCAGCCGACCCCCGGATCGTCGGCCGAGCCACCCGGGTCGTCGGGCAGGGCCGGCCGCGCCGCGAGTGGCGACCCGACATCGGCCTGGAGGGTGAGCCCCTCGCTGGTGTCGAAGTCCTTGGTCTCGACGACGAGGTGCCCGGGCTCGATCTCGCGAACAGGGCACGACTCGGTCGAGAGTTGCTCGCCGCGGAAGCACGCCGGATTCTCGAGCTCGAACGGAGCGACGAGGTGGACCTCGACGGTGCCGATCGGAACCGTCCACTGGTGTCCCACCCCGTCCCAGCGAACCACCCCGTCGACGGTGACGGTGTCGAGCGGGTAGCGGATACGGTACCGGTGCCGGCCGACGACGGTCGCGGTGGCGTCGCCGATCCGGATGCGGGTGAAGCCGCCGAAGTCGCTGACGAACACGTCAGATGGCGCGTCGGGCGAGCTCACCTGGATCGCGGCGCCGGTATCGAGATCTGGGATGTCGCGGTATATGCCGTGCTTGAACTGGGGACCGAAGTCGTAGTCGATGACCTCGTACACGTCGGCGTCGCCCTCGGCATCGAGCAGAGCGAGGGTCCAGATGCTGCCGATGCGCTCGGTGTCGCCGACCAACGAGCCGATGGTCGCCGCGACGGCGGGGATCACCAGGCTCAGGCCGAACAGGATCCGGCCGTTGCGGCGCTTCTTCTTCGTTCCCACAACCGAACCTTTCGCGGACGACGTCGACGACGCCGACAAGACCGTAGGTGAACAAATCGTCCGAAACGTGCGAGGGTAGATAAACGTGTCGCGTCCGGACGGTCGAAGGCGCCTGCGTTCGCAGGCGACAAGCCCTCGTTGCTTGCTGGGTCGGCTCGCTCGCTCGCCTCCTCAATGGTGAAACGATTGAGGGGCTGCCGGACACAAGGAGGCTTGATGCCGTCTGTTCGAGATGCCGTCGGCCCCCGACGCGACCGCTACGAAAGGGCGGTGGCCGAGGTGTACGAGCCGCTCCAGCGCTACGCGCGCCGACGAATAGACAGCGAGTCGGCGGCCGATGTCGTGGCCGACACCCTGCTCGTGCTGTGGCGCCGGCTGGACGAGGTGCCCGACGGGCGCGAGCTGCCCTGGTGCTACGGCGTGGCCCGCCGCCAGCTCGCGAACGCCCGGAGGGGCGAGGACCGGCGGCTGCGCCTGGTCGACAAGCTGATCGCGGAACCGTCGCCGGCCGAGGACGTCCCGTCCGAGGACCCGCGGCTGGCCGCCGCGCTGTCGGCGCTCAGCGAGACCGATCGTGAGCTCATCTCGCTCTGGGCGTGGGAACAGCTCGAGCCCCGCGAGATCGCCCGGGTCACCGGCATGTCGGCCAATGCGGTGAGCATCCGACTGTTTCGCATCCGCCGTCGCTTGCGGCAGCAACTCGAACGAAAGAACCCGGCTCCATCTGGACACGAAGCAGCCGGACACCGAAAGGAGGCGTCGTGAGCACGAACCCGCTGCGCAAGCGCATGGCCGAGCTCGACCCCTGCCCCCCCGAGATGTCCGTCGACCCCCCCACGAGCGACCACGCTCGTCAACTTGTGGAGCACATCATGAAGACAGATATCGAAATCCCTTCCGTCGACGACGCCGGTGTCGCGCCGGTCCTCGATCTCGGCGCTCGGCGCCGCACGGCGCCTCGCCTGCTGGCCGCCGCGGCGGCCGTAGTGGTGGTCTTCGGCGGCATCGCCGTCGTGGCCAACCAGTCGAGCGACGACAGCCCCGCTTTACCCGCACTCGCTTTGTCGCTACCTGGTGGCGACGTGATCAGCAGCTGCATCGTCTTCGACATAGCAACTCTGGCCGCGCAACCGGTGGCGTTCGGCGGCACGGTCACCGCGATGACCGACACGTCGGTCTCGATCGAGGTCGACCGCTGGTACGTGGGTGGCGACGCCTCGACCGTGGAGATATCGGTGCCCGCCGGCACGTCGGCAGCCCTCGACGGGGTCGACTTCGTGGTCGGCGAGCGGTTCCTGATCACCTCGTTCGACGCCGCGTCGGTGAATTTCTGCGGTTTGAGCGGCCCGGCCACTCCCGAGCTGGAGGCCCTCTTCGCCGAGGCGTTCCCCGGCTGAGTCCCACCCTCCGCGTTCTGTGAACGGTTACGTCCCACAACGGGACGTAACCGTTCACGGTTTTACGATGGAGCGGGCGACGGGAGGCGGGGGGATGCGGTGCCGGCGAAGTGGTCCTGGGCGGTGGCCCACGCCGCCAGCCCGACCTCGGAGCCGAGCACCCGGCCCGCGTAGTCGTCGAACGGCAGATGGATCCCGCCGTAGATTCGGGACTGCCCAGCTTGATCGGCGGCGTCGTAATACGTGGCCGACTGAAGACTCAGCCCGCCGCCGGGCGTCTCGGCGGTGAACTCGACCAGCATTCCTTCGGGGAAGTATGCCGACCCGGTGAACTCGGTCAGGACTTCGGCGGCGGCCCGGCTGAACGTCGAGTGCCCGGACACGTAGCCAGGGAAGGCCGGCGTCACGAACGTCGGTGCCTGGAACGGCATCCAGGTCGTCGCCAGATGCCACCCGACGTTGTCGAGCGACGCCGGGTCGAAGAACAGGGGGTTGTACGAACGGATGGCCAGCTCGCCCACGCTGGCGGCCAGATGGGCGTGACGTTCGCCGGGAGCGCTCGACTCGGCGGTGACCAGCTCGATCAGACCGTCCTCGAGCGGGAGCCCTCGGGGGTCGTAGCTCGGTAGGTCGGGGTCACTCGACTGGCCGAGCCCGCCGAGATACCGGATGGCCGATATGGGCCGGACCGTCTCGTAGACCGCCTTGGCGTTCCACGCCGCGATGGCCGCGTCGTGCAACGCACCGTTGAGGGCGAAATACAGGCGCACGTCCCACTCGAGGGCGTCAAGCTCGGGACCGGTGCCTTCGAGCCGGCGCTCGGCAGCCGCGTTGCCAGTGACCCGGTTGGCGATCACGTTCCAGTGCCCGGGCGGCGTCTCCGATGCCGGCCCGTCGGCCCAGAAGGCGGCGATGGTCCGATAGAACTCCCACGCGTCGACATCGTTGGGCGCGTACGGCTCGCCGGTTCGGGGATTATCGGGCCGACCGTCGCCGTCGTCGGCGCCGAGCGAGTTGTCGCCCCGGACGCCGGGGTCGATACGGATCGTCTCGCTGCCGTCCGAGCCGAGCGCGGCGCTGGCCCGGATCGCCGACATCACGCCGTCGCGGAACTCGGCGTCGGTCCGCGGGTCGTCGAGCAGAGGTGGGGGCGGTGGCGCAGGGACCGGTCCCTCAGCGAAGGTCGCCACGTCGCCCCAGTGGGCGCCGACGAAGAACTGGATGCTCGCGGTAGCGAAGCCGCCCTGGTCCTGGGCCTGCTCCATCTGGAGGGGTTGCCACCGATTGGGGTCGACCATGACCGTGCCCGGCTCGGCGACCGGCATCGGTTCGTTGACCGGCTCGTGCTCGGCGGTGACATAGCGCTCCTGCTGGCGCGACCCGTCAGCCAACCCGAACGCGATGGCCGCGTCGGCGATCGCCGTACCGACGGCGGCCGGGCTATCCGGGTCGGAGAGGTCGAGTTCGCGGGGGTAGCACAAGGCGTCGAGCGTGAAGTTCACCGTCTCGCGCCAGTCGCTGAGGCTCGCCGAGCCGTCGAGGCGCGAGCTGAGCAACCGTGCCGCTGCGTAGCTCATCGCTTGCTCGCGGGCGGCCGCGACATCGTCACCGGGCGCCGCCGCCTCGACGTCGAGGAAAAAGCCGGAGCCCGGGTCGTCGTAGGCGGTCCACGCGTCCCACATGACCGCAGACAGGTGGAACAGGTTGCGAGCGTGCACGGTTGGCGCCGGCGGTTCGGAGCGGATGATCGACAACATCGTCTCGTTCCACTCCCGGGCGACCGATCGCCCCGCGAGGTTTGCTCTACGGCACCCCGGGATCACCGTCGTCGTCGAGGTCGTCGGAACCGACGCCACGGTGGTGGTCGGCGCCAGGGTCACGATGGGGTCGGTCGTCGACGCGGGCGCCGCGGTCGCATCGGGCCCCGCCGGCGCCGCACCCCGATCCCCGCACCCGACCAGACCCGCACCAGCAACGGCGAGCGCCAACAACACCTTCCGCGCCGTCGCCGTCATCGGCCAAGCATCGTTCCGCCACACACGCTTATGTTCTGGCCGTTCACCCACGCGCCATCGTCGGACAGCAGAAAGCACACCATGTTGCCGATGTCGGACGGTTGGCCGAACCGGCCCGACCGGCCCATCCGGCTGAGGCGGTCGAGCGCGGCCTGGGGCATGGCGTCGAGCTCGTCGGCCGAGTGCACCGGCCCGGGCAAGATCGCGTTGGCCCGGATCCCCTGGCGGCCGTACGCCGAGGCGATGTGGCGCAGGACGGCGGGGATAGCGCTCTTCACCGCGGCGTAGGCGACGCGGATGGGCTCGCCCGCATAGGCGGCGCCCGACGACGTGGCCACGATCCCGCCCCCACCCGCAGCGACGAGGTGCGGGATCGCGTGCCGAGCCATGAGAACGAGCCCGCTGAGGCCGACGTCGATCGTTCGCTGCCACACGTCGAGCGGCAGGGTCACGACGTCGTGTTCGCTGTCGACACCGAGGGTCCCTGCGGACATGTCCATGGCGTTGAAGTGGACACCGTGCAGCCCGCCGAAGGTCTGCACCGCCCGGTCGACGAGCGATGCGACCGATGCTTCGTCGGCGGCATCGAACACGTGGGCGACCGCGACTCCCCCGGCGGCGGCGATCGCGGCCACCGTACGCTCGGCGCCCTCGGCGCTGACGTCGCCGACGACGACGTTGGCGCCCTCCTCGGCAAGCCGCTCGGCGCCGGCTGCCCCCAGCGCCGGCCGCCCCGGCGTGTGTCCGCCGCCGGCCACCACGATCGTCTTGCCCTCGAGCCCTCTCACGGTCCCAATCTTGGCATGACACCTCCACCGATCAGACGCTCCGGGAGGTCGAGTGCGTTCCCGCTCACCAGATCGGCCGGCGACCTCGACCCCGCCGCGGTCGAGCTGGTCGGCCCGCTCGACTCGCACCCCGGGCGCACCGCACCGCGGGGCGTACTCGGCGAAGTCGGGATTGTGGAGATCGGCGTGCCACACCGAGAGCTCGGCGACCCCTGCAGCCCGATCTTCCCACCCGTCAGCCAGCGCGAGGGCTTCGACGACGGCCCGCACAGTCGGCGACGGGTCGACCTTTTCGTCAGCGCCACAACCGAGGAATTCTCGGGATTTCTTGTGTTCCGGTTGCGCGCGTGTGTTTCATGATGTAGGGTGCTGTTGCGTTCCCGAGGCGGGGGCGCTGCTCGGCCCTCCAGGGCCCCCAACAAACGTCACTAGCAACACCGTGTCCGAAGGGGGTTTGTCGTGGCTGTCGAGCTGGCCGAGTTGATCTGCGGGATAG
>CAYMJU010000188.1:0-44748 GCA_964390555.1 uncultured Acidimicrobiales bacterium
AGTGGTGGCATTTCGAGTTCGGCACCCGCCGATGGGCGGCCATCACGGGAAACACGGCGATGTACGGGCCCGCCGCCCCGTAGCGGGTTGGTGGGCCGTGCGAAGCCCTGGATGACGATCGAGCGCGGCCTACTGCCCGCAAAAGGCGTCGACCCGGGCCCCGGCTTCCTCGGTCTGCACACTGGTGAAGGCCTCCCGGTCGCCTTCGGCCGCGTCCAGGACCGCCGCCACGAGCACGTCGAGATCGCCGGCAATGGCGTCGGGCGCCAGCTCCTCGACCTGATCCAGCAACCCGCTCTCGACGACGGCCTGCGAGGCGGTGGTCATAGCGCCGAGCTGTTCCTCGGTGGATGCGCTCGGATCCAGCTCGCTGAACGTGGCCTCGAACAGGGCGTCGATCTCGGCCTCGACCGCGCAGTACGGGTTGTCGGGATCGGCCACGACGTCGCCTGCCGCGTCGGCGCCGGTCGAGTCGTCACCCCCGCCTTCGCCATCGTCGCCGGCATCCTCGGCGCAGACGGTGAGGCCGATCTCTATCGCCTGTGCGTTCACGTCGGTGAACGGATCCTCGTTGCTGGCGAAGATCGACCCGGGATCGTCCTCGGCCTGCTGGAGGATGTCGTCGAGTACCGCTTGGGCGTCGGTCAAGAACTGGTCGACCGCGGCCTCGACGTCTTCCGGTGCGTCGAGCGCCCCGAAGTCGTCGATCTGGCCCTGGATGATCGGTCCGAAGTCGTCCGCGAAGAACGCCGCGAGCTCCTCGGCATCGGGTTCCTCGTCGGCGAACGACGCCGAGAACAACTCATTGACGGCCTCATTTCCGGCGGCACAGATCGCGTTGCCCTGAGTCAGGAACTCGTCGAGCGTCAGGCGCTCCGCAGCGTCATCGTCGTCGGATCCGCACGCGGTCAACGCCAACATGGTCACCGTCATCACCGTCAGTGCACGTCGCATGGGCCGTCTCCTCAGATGTCGGGGTCATCGAAGGCTACAACTCGCACGGGCCCGATGGGCGTCACCGGCGGTTACCCCGGGAACTCGAAGCGGGAGCCGTCGATCTCGGTCCAGCAGAGGCATTCGGGGCCGAACGACTTGAGGACGACCGTGTTCTGGGCGTCGTGCTTGGTCGGGCTCCACTCGCCGCGCTGATCGCCGAGCACGAAGTCCATCGTCTCCAACGCCTCGATCAGGGTGGCCTGGTTGACCGTGCCGTAGGTCTCCTGCGAGGTGTTCGCGGCGGCGGTGATCCGCGACACGATGTAACAGGCGCTGCGTACGGCGCGCCACGCGTCGGTATCGAGTTCGTAGGTCACGCCGGACACCTCGGAGAAGCGGGCGTTGCAGTCCTCGCCGAACGGGTCCGAAGCTGGCTCTTCGAGCCCGGCGCTGAACCCGATCGCGCCGTCGTAGTTCGTCGCGACCGCAGCCATGAATTGGGCGGTGACGTCGAACACCTGGTTCTCGAAGTCGCTCGACAGCCATTGCGGGTCGTAGCCCACGGCGTCGGCGGCCCCCACGAACGATGGGTAGACGACCGCACCGAGCATTGAGAACACGGTATCGACCTCGGCTGACTGGAGCCGCTCCACTCCGATCTCGAGCTGGCTGCAGGCGTTGTTCTCGCACGGCAAGGCGACCTCGTCCGCGAACTCGAACCCGGCGGCGGCCAGCGCCGCCTCTAGCGCCTCGGCCGCGGCTTCGTGATCACTCTGGTCGTGACGAACCAAGCCGATGGTGGCGCCCTCGAGCGTGCCCTGACCGACGAGCGCCTCGACCCATGCCGCCATGAGCCGCTCGGCGGTCATGGCGTGGTTGAACAGCCGTCCGCCGGATCGGTCGTACACCTCCTGGGACATCACACCCGACCCGGCGTAGGCCAGCCGTTCGTACTGTTCGGTCACGCACAGCACCGTCTCGGGCGCCATGCCGCCGAGGAACACCACGACGCCGGCCTGGTCATCCTCGGCCGCGGCGACGCAGAAGGGTTGCTGATCGGTTGCCGTCGCCCCGGCCGGATACAGGTGCGACGTCACCAGGATCTCTCGCCCGCCGGCTCCTCCGGATTCGTTGGCGAGCTGGGAGAACACCTCGATGTTCTGCACGAGGTCCCCGATTTCGGGCACGATTCCCGCCTCCTCGAGCACCGACGTATCCGAGGCCAGAACCGACAGGGTGATCGCGTCGTCGGTGATCCCGATGACCGAGCCCTCTGGCGCGGTGGCCGGGGCACCGGTAGTCGTCGAAGCGTCCCCCGCGGCCGGTGTCGTCGTCGACGTCGTGGTCGTGGTCGCCTCGTCGGCGGCCGACGGGTCATCGTCGTCATCGCTGCTGCTGCACGCTCCGAGCAGCGAGATGGCCAGGATCGTTGCCGTCGCTGATGTTCGGAATCGGAGCATCGGTTCCTCCAAGGGGTTCGTGCGACCCTACTGCGCCACGCCGAGGTGCTTCGCAGTGCCCGTCAGTCTCCGGTCCACCTACCCATCCGCTGCGAGTACTCGGCGAATTGCGGCCGGATGGCGTCGAGGTCGAGGCCGAAGGCGGCGGGGTCGGGGTGCACGTTCGGCTCCCGCGAGGCGGCGAACTCGGTCCACCAGCTCCGCATCCCGGCCTCGAACTCGGGCGTGATGGACTCGCCGAGCCAGTCGTAGAGCTTGTGGACCTCGCCGATCGGATCGCGCTGCACGGCCCGGAAGCCCATGTCGTAGAAGCGGTCGTCGTTGCCACGGTCCCGGAACGCGAGTGTCCGCTGCATACCGAGTGACCAGTGCTCGACGTTTAGCGCCCCGAAGTAGTGCAGGTCGAGCACGTCGTTGAACCGGGCCGCGACCTCGGCGTAGACGTCGGCGACCGACACCATCACCTCTGTCGGATCGCGATGCGTCATCACGAAACGGGCATCGGGGAACGCCTTGTCGAGGTGGTCGAGGAACAGCAGGTGCGTGGGGCACTTGAGTCGCCACGGTCTGGGTGGCTCCCCCCATTGGAGAAGCTTCAGGACCCGTCGTTCGTAGAGGTAGGTGGTCGTGAGATCGGCGTCGACCAGCCAGCGGGAGTACGACGGGATGTAGGCGAACGCCTGGAAGTAGTGGGCCTTGAAGTCGAGCGCCATCAGGTCTTGACACTCGTTGGGCCCAGTCGCCGTCGACGGCACGAGCGCGGCGCTCCGGGGCGACGACTCCTTGTGCATCCGCGTCGCGATCTCGGCCTGGGCGATGCGGGGATCGGGGCCCTCTACCGTCGATGGTGGCGGGCAGGGCTCGGGCGCCTCCCACCGCCGGAGCGACCGTGCATTGGGATCCGCCGCGAGCAGGAACGACAACGCCGTGGAGCTGGTTCGGGGAAGACCGAGGCCGATGAGCGGTGCCACGATCGGCTCGTCGTCGATCTCGGGGAAACGGCGGTACCAGTCCTCGATCTGGAGTCGTTGCTTCAGGTGGCCGAGGATCATGTGGCGCAGCGCTAGCTGACCGATGTCGTTGAGCGTCGCTTCGGTCTGGACCGACCTCACCAGGATCTCGAGGCCCTCACGGAACGAGTCGTCGCCGAAGTCGTCGAGCCCGGTGTCGGCCCGAGCCCTCTCCGTCAGGTCGTCGTGCTCGGCCATCCATCCCCCCGGTTCGGCCCGCCCCACGCTGCCACGGCGCGTCAGGGCACCGTGACGGGGAGGGTTTCCCAGCCGCGGACGGTGGATGTGGGGGCGAGGTGGGCGCGGTCGGTGTCGACCTGCCATTCGGGGAAACGCTTCAGGATCTCCTCGAGCGCCACCCGGCCTTCGAGCCGGGCCAGGGCGGCCCCCAGGCAATAGTGGATGCCGTACCCGAAAACCAGGCTCGGCGCGACCGGCCGGTGGATGTCGAATCGCTCGCCGTCGGGGAATCGTCGCTCGTCACGGTTGGCGGCGCCCACCAGCAGCAACATGGCGCTGCCCGCTGGAACGGTCTGGCCGTGGATGCTGACGTCGCGATCGACATATCGGCCGACGTGGGGCGCCGGCGGCTCGT
This sequence comes from uncultured Acidimicrobiales bacterium, assembly GCA_964390555.1. Classification (GTDB taxonomy): domain Bacteria; phylum Actinomycetota; class Acidimicrobiia; order Acidimicrobiales; family SHLQ01; genus CAVTWS01. The sequence goes on from CAYMJU010000188.1 coordinate 4,002, forward strand.
ATCGGAGCAGCTCCTCGATGGCGCTCGGGATCAGGCTCGTGTCATCGGCAATCTTGCGCCGTTGGTCTGGGTGATCGCCCAGGACCTTCCCCGCCCAGCCGATCAGCTTGGTGGTGGTCTCGTTGCCTGCTCCGGCGATCACGTTCAGGTAGGTGAGGATCTCGTCGCGGGTGAGCCGGCGCGTGGTTCCGGTCTCGTCAGCGAACTCGGCTTGGAGCAACTCGGTCATCAGGTCGTCAGACGGGTTGTTCGCCCGCCAGTCGACATAGTCGGCGAAGATCTCCCCAGTCACGAACGCGTCGTCGGAGTAGCGCATCGGCTCGCCCGGGCGGGTGCGCAACTCGGCGTCCATGTGTTGGCGGATCGCGGCCTGGTCCTGTTCGGGGATACCGAGCAGCATCCCGATGACCCGCATCGGCATCGGGGCCCCGATGTCGGCTACGAAGTCGAAGCCGCCCGCACCGACAAGGGGGTCGAGGCACCGGGCACAGAAATCGCGCACCTTGGCTTCGAGGGCGTTCATCTTCTTCGGCGTGAACACCCGCGACAGCAAGCCACGATGCACGGTGTGGGTCGGCGGGTCCTCGAAGATCAAGATCCCCGACGGCATCGCGATGTTCGCCTTGATCAGCTCGAGGATCCCGCCCCGACCCGAGATGAACGTCTCACGGTCGACCAGCGCCCTCTCGACGTCGTCGTAACGGCTCAGGGCGTAGAAGTCGTGGGCCTCGTTGTAGTAGAGCGGCGCCTGCTCGCGGAGCCGGCGGAACACCGGGTACGGGTCGGCGTCGATCTCGACGTCGTACGGGTCCCAGCTGAGGTCTGCGGTCATGATTCCACCCTCCTCGTCGACCTATCGCGGGCCATCTCGGCATTCGGGTTGCGGAACCATAGTCGGAGCTCGAACGCCGGAGCCGAGTGGCGGCCAACCGAGGCCAGGGGTACCGTCGCCGACACCATGAGCGACGATCTCGGTGCGGCAGGACTACGGCTCGAACGGGAGGGACCGATCGCCTGGTGCGTGATCGACCGCCCGGCCGCGAGGAACGCCATCACGCCGGCCATGTACTTCGGTTTCAAACGTGCCGTGCGCCTCGTCAACACCGATCCCGATCTCGCTGCGCTCATCATCACCGGCACCGGCGACGTGTTCGCGCCCGGCGGCGATCTCGGTGGCCGCGAGGAGCCCGGCGACCGGTTGCCCGAGGGCGTCGGCCACGACATCTTGCCGTTCACGGCCATCCGCGAGAGCCGAGCGCCGGTGATCGCCGCCATCAACGGCATCTGCCAGGCCGGAGGGCTCCTCATCGCCATGATGGCCGACATCGCGGTGGCCAGCGACCGAGCGACGTTCCGGGTGCCCGAGCTTCTGCGCGGCATCCCCGATGCCACCTTTGCGGCCGCCCTGCCAGTCCACGTCGGTGTCGCGGTCGCCCGCGACCTCTTGTTGTCCGCCCGCTCGTTCGATGCCGCCGAGGCCCAGCGCCTCGGCCTGATCTCCCGAGTGGTACCGCACGACACGCTGCGAGCCGCCGCTCTCGACGCGGCGCGCCAAGTGTTGCGAACCGCCCCGGAAGCGCGCGCCCACGTCAAGCGGATGATCAACGAGCGCTACGGCGTGGTCGACTACCAGACGATGTTCGGCGCCCTCGACGGCTCACCCGAGCCCCGCGAGGGCATGCTCGCGTTCATGGAGAAGCGCCAGCCCAGCTGGATCCCGCCCGACCTCCCCGCCTGATCGACGCCCGTCGGGTCTACTTTTCCCAGGCCTTGTGGGCGACCGCCGTGGCCTCGGCCTTGGCGTTCTTCGCCACCCGCTTCTCTTTGAGCGTGCGGCCCGGTTTCTTGGTGTTGGTGGGTTGATTCGATTTGTTTGCCATCAGCCACCCTAGGCCACCAGCGGCGTGCAATTCGACCACGTCGGGACGAGGTGTCCTGAGGTAAGTTGAGGATTCTCAAATGGTCCTCCTTGGAGAAGGCATGACCGACGAAGCGAACCCGTCCGTGGCACCGGTGACCGAGACCGTGATGTACGAGACCATCCAGTTCGAGATCGTCGCGCACGTGGCCAGGATCACGTTGAATCGACCCGAGCGCCTCAACGCGTTCAACCAGACGATGTCCGGCGAAATCGCCCAGGCCTGGGGGCGGGTCCGCGACGACGCGGACATCCACGTCGCGGTGCTCCGAGCAGCTGGCGACCGCGCCTTCTGCACCGGCATCGACATCAAGGAAGGCCTGTGGTGGGGTGACACCGGGGTGTGGGACCAGGTCGACCCAGGGCAGGCTCTAGGCCCCCGCCACCACCGAGTGTGGAAGCCGGTTGTAGCCGCGATCAACGGCATGTGCAGCGGCGGCGCCCATTACTTCATCAACCAGTGCGACATCCTCATCTGTTCGGACGACGCCCAGTTCTTCGACCCGCACGCCAACATCGGCGTCGTGTCGGCGCTCGAACCGATCGGGCTGTTGCACCGCGGCGTGCCCCTCGGTGAGGTGCTGCGCTGGGCGCTGATGGGCAGCGAGGAACGCGTCGGGGCCGAGACGGCGCAGCGATGGGGTCTGGTTTCGGAGATCGTGCCCCGCGCCGATCTGTGGGCTCGGGCCGATGCCATCGCGGCGACGATCGCCCTGCGGCGACCCAAGGCGATCCAAGGCACGATCAAGGCCATCTGGGAAGCGCTGGAGCTCTCGCCCACCGCCGCGCTGAACAACGGCTTCACGTACACCCACTTCGGTCTCATGTGGGACAAGGGCGAGGAGATTCGCCGCTTCGACACCGGCGAGGGCCCGAGCATGCGCTGAACCGGCCCCGGGCGGCTCAGGGCGCCTGCTGCGTGCCCACCTTGAGGTCGCGGTACGCGACGTCGCGGTCGCTGCCGGGCTCGCGGGGCAACCCGAGCCCTCGTTCGCCGAGGACGTTGAGCTGGATCTCGTCGGTTCCGCCGCCGAACCGCATGCCGGGGCTGGCCAAGCCCACCTGGTGGAGATCGCCGTCGAACGGCGCGTCGGCGCCGTGCAACATGGCGGCGGCGCCGACGATCGCGAACGACAGGTCGCGCGACTGCTGGCAGATCCGCGCCGTGGCCAGCTTGGTGATCGATCCGTCGGAGCCCGTCAATCGGCCCTTGGCGGCGCCGATGCGCCGAAGCGTCCAGCCGTCGATCCTGGTCTGGGTGTAGTAGCGGGCGAGCGCCTGACGCATCACCGGATCAGCGGCCACGCCGTGATCTCGCGCCAGCTTGAGCATCGTCTTCGCCGGCACGGCGCCGCCGGGGATGCGGCTGCGGCGCGCTCCGCGCGACCGCTCGATCACGTCGCCGCACGCGCGGTCGAGGTCACCGAACGATCCCGACGCCGCGCTGTACATGCCGGGCGCAGCGCGACCAGAGAGGTTCGCCCGTTCCGATGCGAGCGTGGTCTGGGCCACCGTCCACCCCTCTCCACGCCCACCGAGCAGGCAGTCGGCGGGGACGCGGGCTTCGGTTAGGAACACCTCGCAGAACGACGACTGGCCGTTCATCTGCTTCAGCGGCCGGGCTTCAACTCCCGGTTGGTTCATGTCGAACAGGAAGTAGCTCATCCCGGCATGTTTTGGAACGTCGACATCGGTGCGAGCCAGGAGCATCCCGAAATCGGTGGTGTCCGCCGACGAATTCCACACCTTCTGGCCGGTGACGACCCACTCGTCGCCGTCGAGCACTGCGCGAGTGGCCACGCTCGCCAGGTCCGAACCAGAGCCGGGCTCGCTGAACAGCTGACACCAGGCGGCCTCGCCCCGGGCGATCGGGGCGACAAAACGCCGGATCGTGTCGCGACTTCCGTGAGCCAGGATCGTCGGCGCCGCCAGGGGGGCCGCCAGATGCCCGGCTGGGGGCCCGATCACGCGCGCCTCGCCGAGCGCGTCCGCGATCGCCCGGGCCTGGGCCGGGGTCGCGCCCGACCCGCCGACCCCCGCGGGCCACATCGGGTAGGCGTAGCCGGCCTCGAACAGCCGGCGCCACCACTCGCGCACGGTGAGGTCGGGACTCCAGCACCGCGCCAACCAGGCTCGTACCTCGTCGTCCAACGCACCCACAATAGAACCATCTGTGCTCGCCCTTCCGTTCTGGCCCTGAACGCGTGCGTTCTCGCCACGCGACCCGGGCCAGAACGGGGAGTTACGCCGCGGGGGTGGTATGGCAGGCCGCGACGGCGGCTTGGATGGCGGCGATCACAGCGTGCTTGCGGTGCCACACATCGAATTCGCTGACCCGAATGACCAGCCATCCCGCAGCTCGTAGCCGGGCGTCGCGCCGGGCGTCGTTGGCCGAGTCGCTGAGGGAGCCGTGCCAGCGGGAATGGTCGACTTCGACGACGATTCGGAGCGCCCGGTGCACGAAGTCCACCCGGCCGATCCAGTCGTCGCCGCCGAGATCGACCTGCCGATCGAAGCCGGCGATCCCGGCGGCTCGCAACAGGTCGGCGAGGCGGGCCTCGAGGTTGCTTTCAGGCGGGCAGTGATCGGGACCACGGACGTCGAGCAAGGCGCGCATCAGCCGGATGCCCGGCCGACCCTTCTGTGCCAACTCGTGCAGCGTGACGTCGAGCGTTCGCCAGCGGACGAGCCCTTGCGCCCACGCGGTGTCGAGTGCGCGCTCGACACGCAGAGGGTGAATGCGCCGGGCGCCGGCGAGGTCGAAAATGGTCCGGTCGGGGCTGGTGACCGGGAGACCGTCGATGCGTCGCACATGATGAGGGAGTAGCAGGCGCGGCTCGTGCACCACAGCGCGGCGGGCTTCGTGCGCCCGCGACTTGCGTAGCAGGGTGACGTGCCACGGTTCGAGCGCGAAGCCGGGGATGCGCCATGCATGAAGTACACCGACAGGGTGTGACACCCTCGCTTCTGGCCCTGAACGCGTGCGTTCTCGCCACGCTGTCAGGGCCAGAACGGATGAGTCGGCGCCCACCTGGGCCATGATGCCGAAGCGGCGACTACAGCGAGCCTGCTCGAGCCAGCATCATCGAAGGTCACCATGTCAACAGAAGCTGTCACCGACTCGCCCGTGGTCATCACCGCGATCGCCGACCGGATCGGGATCATCACGTTGAACCGACCAGCCCGCCGCAACGCGATCAACGGCGAGCTCGCGGCCGGACTCGACGCCGCCGTCAAGGCCATGGCCAACGACGACGCGGTCAAGGTCGTCATCCTCACCGGCGCCGCTGCCGACGGTCGACACGGCGGCTTCTGCTCCGGCGGTGACGTGAAGGACCGCGGTGACCGAGCCGGCCTCGAGCTCGGCGTCCCGCCCGATGCCCTCACCGGCGACCTGGCCCGCCACGACACCCACGCCTCGATGCTCCTGCATCTGATGCCCAAGCCGACGATCGCCATGATCGGTGGGCCCGCGGTCGGGGCCGGCTTGAGCCTGGCTGGCGCCTGTGACCTGCGCTACGCCGCCGACGACGCGGTGTTTGCCGCCGGCTTCGCCCCCAACGGGCTGTCGGGTGACTACGGCGGCACAATGTTCTGGACCTCGATCCTCGGCACGGCCGGCGCTCGCGAGCTCTACCTGTTGAACGAGTCGCTCACCGCGCACCAGGCCTTGGCCAAGGGGATGGTGCACGATGTGTTCCCGGCCGCCGAGCTCCGCGCCCGCACCCTCGAGATCACCGGGCGCGTGGCGGGGATCTCGAGCGGAGTCCTCGCCCGCACCAAGGCCAACCTGAACCAGGCCGAGATCGACGCCGACCGCCGCCGGTTCGTGTTCGCCGCCGAAGCGCACAACCAACTCACCCGCCCCCGCGCCCGCCAGGTCCCCGACGTAGCCAAGGTGATCCAGGGTCAGCCCCGCGGCGAACACTGACCATGAGCAACCTCAACACCACACAGCAGATCTACGAGGCGTTCGGCCGCGGTGATGTTCCTGCGATCATCGACCTGTGCGCCGACGATGTCGCCTGGGAGCACTGGGAGGACAACTGGGCCCAGAAGGAGGGCATTCCCACCCTGCAGGAACGCACCGGCAAGTCTGGCGTCGGGGAGTTCTTCGCCGCTGTCGGCACGCCGACCATGCAGAGCTTCGAGGTGCTGAACAGCATGGAGGGCGGGAACCAGGTCGCGGTCACCTTCGTGATCGAGTACGACACGCCCGTCGGCGGGCATCTCCGTGACGAGGAGATGCACCTCTGGACGTTCGACCCAGCAGGCAAGGTGTGCGGCCTCCGTCACTACGTCGACACGGCGAAGCACCTCGCGGCCTGGAAGCTTGGCGAGTGAACCCGAAACAAGACTCAGACCTGTCGGCCGGCAGCGGTCCAGTACTCGTCACGGATGGTGCGCTTGTAGAGCTTGCCGGCTTCGGTCCTCGGTAGCTCGGAGCGGAAGTCGACTGTGCGGGGGCACTTGAAGTGCGCGAGCTGGTCGCGGCAGTACCCGATCAGCTCGGCGGCCAGATCGGCGGTCGGTTCGACGCCGGGCGCCGGCTTGACCACCGCCTTGACCGACTCGCCCCACTCCTCGTCGGGCACGCCGATCACCGCGACGTCGTCGACCTTGGGGTGGGCGTGGAGCACGCCCTCGATCTCGGCGGGATACACGTTGGTGCCCCCGGTGATGATCATGTCCTTGGCGCGGTCGCTGATGAACAAGAACCCGTCGGCGTCGATGTACCCCACGTCGCCGAGCGTGAACGCCGCGCCCCGGTGAACTGACTCGGTGGCTTCGGAGTCCCCGAGGTACCGGAACATACGTCCGAGCGCCGACTCGATGTAGATGTGCCCGACCGCGCCTGCGGGCAGCTCGTGGCCGTCGTCGTCGAGGATGCGGACCGTGATCCCCCGAGTCGGGCGACCCACCGTGCCGGGCTTGGCCAACCAGTGATGTGGCTTGGCGATGGTTGCCGCGCCCTCAGTGCCGCCATAGGTCTCCCACACGACCGGGCCCCACCAGTCGAACATCTGCTCCTTGATCGCCCGCGGACACGGCGCGGCCGAGTGCACGACGACCTGCAGGCTCGACGTGTCGAAGCGCGTCCGGACCTCGCCGGGCAACTTGAGCATCCGCACGAACTGGGTGGGCACCATGTAGCCGGTGGTGACCCGGTGCGTTTCGATGAGCTGGAGCGCCTCCGCGGGATCGAACCGTTCCATGATGCACAGCGCCTGGCCGACGTTGAGCGCGCCCATGTAATAGGCCATGCAGCCGCCGTGGTACATCCCCGCCGACACCAGGTGCACACCTTGCAGCGGCAACATCTGGAAGGCATGGCCGAAGATCTTCTGCGCATCGGCGATGTCGGCAGGGTCACCCTCGGCGAGCGGTCGCCAGATGCCCTTGGGTTTGGCGGTGGTGCCCGACGTGTAGACGAGCATCGCGCCCGGGCTCCGGTCGGGCGGACGCGAGGACGGCGCGACGGCCACGACCGACTCGGCTCGGTCGAAGCCGTCGATGTCCCCGCGAATCGACCAGCGCACGCGAGCCGACTCGTTTCGGTCGAGCTCGACGGCCCGGTCGGTGTAGGTGGCGTCGATCACCACCGCCGAAGCCTGGGCGTGGTCCATGATCGAGCGCACCTCGGCCGCGGACAGCGCCGGGTTGAGCAAGATGAAATAGAGGCCGCTCTCGAGACAGGCCAACTGCCACACCACGGTGTCGAGCCCGTTCGGGAACGCCAAGGCGATGACATCGCCGCGGGCAAGGCCCTGGTCGCGCAGCGCATGGGCGATCTGGTGGGCGCGACCGGCCAGCTCGCCGAACGTCAGCGTCTCGCCCGACGGGCAGTGGACGATCGCGGGCAGGTCGGGGTGATCCTCGGCGATCGACCACACACCGAGCCGCTGATCCCACGGCGTGGTCACGAGGCCGTGTCAATAGTCGTCGTCACGAGCGGGACCCCCAGGACTTGGCGTCGCGCAGCACCTCGCGGAACGGCTTGTCGCCGTCGATGCTCGGCTCGCGCGGGAGCCCGAGCAACCGCTCGGCGATGATGTTGCGCTGGATCTGGTTGCTGCCCCCGGCGATCGAGTAGATCCGACCGTTGAGGAAGTTGACCGACGCGACCGCACCGGGATCGTCGTCGCCCGCCCAGGCGATGCCGGACCGGCCGGCGATCTCCATGGCCGCCGCGGCCCGGTCCGGGTCGCGGAGCCCGATTCCGAGCTTGATCAGCGACGCCGCGGATGGATCGACTTGCCCGGCCATCATCGACTCGATCACCCGGCCGACGAGCTGGGTCTGCATGTAGTCGGCAATGTGGGCCTTGGCGATGATCTGGCGGACCGCAGCGTCGTCGGTCGAACCACGCGCCTCGGCCAAGGCGACCAGGTCAGGCGCCAACCGTCGACGGGTGTTGCTGCCGAGGTGAGCGTTGGCCTCGCTCGCACCGCCACCCCGCTCGATGCCGAGCATGAAGTTGGCAATGGACCACCCACCGTTGACCGGCCCGATCACCATGTCGTCGCCGACCGCGACGTCGTCGAGGAACTCCTCGCAGAACTCGGCGCCCCCGTTGATCTCGCGGATCGGCCGCACCGTCACCCGCGGGTCGCGCAACGGCACCTTGAACCAGGTGAGGCCGCGATGTTTCGGGACCTCCCAGTCGGTGCGCGCCAGGCAGATCCCGAAGTCGGCCGACATGGCGCCCGAGGACCACACCTTGGTGCCGTTGATCACCCAGCTGTCGCCGTCGCGGGTCGCCCGCGTGAGCAACCCGGCGAGGTCGGACCCGGCGCCCGGCTCGGATAGCAACTGCACCCAGATCTCGTCGCCGCTCAGGATCTTCGGCACCCACGCGCGCTTCTGGTCCTCGGTCCCGTGAGCGAGGATCGTCGGCAGGATCAGCGCCAGGGTCACCGAGCTGGCGATGCCGCCAGGTAGCGGCAGCGCATAACGCGCCGACTCCTCCATCCACACCCGCTGGTGCTTCGCCGTGAGGCCCTGGCCGCCGTACTCGAGCGGCACCGCGATGCCCATGAACCCGGCCCCGTACACCCGTTTCTGCGTCGCCTTGGCGGCGGCGAGCCCGTCGGGGGTGATCCCGTGGGTCGACCGCAGGCCGGCGTTGGGGTCGCGCTCGGGCAGGTTCGCGGCGAGCCAGGTGGCGGCCTTGATCCGGAACTCCTCGATCTCGATCACCCGGGGACTCCCAATCCGTGCAGCGCGCACACCCGTTCGCGATGCCAGGTCGGTTCGCCGTAGAGCGATGCGTTGGACCGGATGCGGCGCATGTACAGGTGAAGGTCGTGCTCCCACGTGTACCCGATGCCGCCCAGGATCTGCAGGCACTCCTGGGCTAGCTCGTGCCCGGCGTCGCCCACGAACGACGCGACCATGCTCACCACCTCCGACGCCTCCACGGAAGAAGCGGCAACGGCGCGGGCGGCCGCGACGGCGCCCGCTTTGCTCGCCTCGAGGGCCAGGGCCAGGTCGGCCATGAGATGCTTGAGGGCCTGGAACGAGCCGATCGGCCGCCCGAACGCGACCCGATCCTTGGCGTACTGCACGGTCAGCGAGAACAGGGCATCCATGGCGCCGACCGTCTCGGCTACGTTCAGGGCCACGCCGATCTGGAGCTGCCGTTCGATCGCCTCGGCGCCGCGGCTCACCAGGGCTTCGGCACCGACAACCACGCCGTCGAGCGAAACGTGGGCCAGCCGCCTCGACAGGTCGAGCGTGGTGAGCGGGTTGACCGACACCGCGGGCGCGGTCGCCGACACGAGGAGCTGGGCGGGTTCGCCGCCGAGCGTCGCCGTCACCAACACGACGTCGGCGGTCTGGGCGTCCTGGACGAAGCCCCGCCGGCCCGAGAGCACGAACCCCTCGGTGGTCGACGTCGCGCGCACCCCCGCGCCGTCGTCGGACGAGCCCCCGGTGTCGCTGAACGCCCACGTGGCCACGGTCTCGCCGGCGACGATCGACGCCACCACGGCGCGATGGGCATCGTGGCCGGCCGCGGCCAGGGCGGCGGCCACGATGTTCATTGGGACGAACGGTCCGGGCTGGACGTGGCGACCCATCACCTCAGCCAGCATGGCGGCGTCGATGACACCCTCAGCGCTCACGCTCCCGCCGGCCCAGGCCTCCGGTACGAGCATCGAGAACCAGCCGAGCTCGGCGCCGGCCCTAAGCCATTCGCGGGTGTAGCCGGCGGGGTTCTCGTGCAGCTCGCGGGTGGCTGAAACCGGCAGCTCGGCCTCGACGAACCGGGCCGTGGTGTCGCGAAGCAGCGCCTGGTCCTCCGATAGGGTGACGAGCATCAGCCGGCGCCTCGACCGGCCTCTAGAGGCTGCGCCAACAGGCGCGGCCCGTCGCCGAAGGCGACCACGAGCGGCCCGTCGCCGAAGGCGACGTTCGGACGATCATGAGCGCGCCTGTCGCCGGGCGTTCGTGCGTTCGGCGGCCAGCTCGCGATGGCGCTCCACGGCGGCGAACGCTCGCTCCTGCAGATCGGCCGGCGGCGAAGGCAGCGTGACCGCCCCGTGCTCGCGGCTCGGCAGCGCCACGGTCGCGTGGCCCGGGCAGGTCACGGTGTCACGCTGGTTGGTGCCTCGCATCTCGATGTCGACGACGCAGTTGTCGCCCTCGATGCGCTTGCCCACGACCTCGCCGGTGAGCACGTGGCTGTCGCCCATGTAGTTGAACTTGCGGATCTGGCTGTCCTGGGCCAGGAGCCAACCGTCGTCGCCCATCCAGTCGGTGATGTAGTGCGACAACCAGCAGTCGCGCATCACCCCGTAGTCGTAGGCCATGGGATTGCCGATGGCTTGGGCCCACGACGAGTCCCAGTGCACCCGCTGGGCCACGTCGGGCACGCCGTACTCGTTCTTGATGTAGAACGGTCCGATGCGCAGCCGGTTGTTGTAGGCGATGCGGTTCGAGCACGGGGCGTAGGGCGTGAAGCCGTAGCCGCCGGCATGGAACACGATGAGGTCGGTCGTGGTGAGTGGACCCTTGGCCATCGGTTGGAGCTGTTCGCCGACCTCGACGTCTTCCCACCACCGGGTATCGGCGCCGCGGATCGTCTCGCCGGCATAGATGGCGTCGAGCTTCGCCATGTCGTCGTCGGTGTAGGTCGCCGGCCCGATGGCGCTGTACTTGCCCTTCTCGCGCGCCGTCTTGCGTTCGGTGTGGATGGCGAGGGTCCGCGAGATGGCGACGATCTCGCCGCGCTGGTTCATCTTGATCGCGGCGAAGGTGATCTGCACCGAACGGTCGGCGAACTCGGACTTCTTCTCGACCACCGACTCGGTCCCCCCGAGCGTGAACAGCCGGTCGCCATGCGCGACCGGGCGGTACCATTTCCACGAACTGCCCGACACGAACACGTGGATGCCGCGGAACGACGGGCGCTTGACCTTTACCGCCGGGGGATCGCTGTACATCGCCGCGTTCATGGCGATCGGGATCATCGGCGGGGCGATCTGGCCGCCCCACCGGGTCGACTCGCCGTAGTCCTCCGACGTGAAGAGCGGGTTCTCGTCTCCGTAGGCGCGGGCGAAGTTGCGCATGGTGTCGTGGGTGGCCTCGCTGAGGTGCTCGCGCATCGCCGAGGGCGCGTAGTTGCCGACCATGGCGTGGGCCCGCTCGATGTCCTCGTCCTGGAAGGAATAGTCGGTCGCCTTCTCGAATTCGCTCGATGTCGCCACTGCACAGTCCTTCCGACCCTGACTCGTTCCGGCGAACACCGTACTCTCTTGTCTCGGAGCCACCGAAGCCAGTCATGCGGCCGGACCGCCCGAGACAGCACGCGGTGCGACAGTGCGAGGAGAGGTCCGTGAGCGCCAGCGATGCAGCGCGTCCCGTAGTCGTCGAAGACGGCTGGGCCATGCCGTGGCCCGGGGCGAAGCTGGCCGCCGAGGCCGAGGCGGCGGGTGCGCTGGGGTTCTGTTCGGGCGAGTTCGCCGATTCCAACGCGTACGTGTCGCTCGCCGAGATGGCCATGGCGACCACCACAGCGATGATCGGCCCGGGGATCGCCTACGCCCGGTCGCCGTTCGTCCACGCGTCGGCGATCCGGCAAATCCACACCATGGCGCCGGGGCGGGTGTTCCTCGGTCTCGGGTCGGGCACCAAGCGCATGAACACCTCATGGTTTGCCGCACCGTTCGACCCGGCGTTGCGGCGCATGGAGGAGATGGTCGGCGCCATCCGGGCCTTCCTCACCGGGTTGCGGGATACCCGGCGGACGCCGTCGCCGCTCTCTGGCAGCGAGCCTTTCGGGGAGCGGCTTGCCATCACGATGGGTCGTGCAGGCGGGATGCTTATCGGGGCCTACCTCGCCGGTGTGCTCACAATCGGCGCCGGTCTTCGGCTCATGATGAGGGTCCTCGCTGCCACCTCGCCAGACGATGTCCAAGGCCGGCTGACGGAGGCCGACGAGATCGTCGGCAATGTGAGCGTCGGCGGCTCTATGTTCCTGATCGTCATCGTCGGCATGGGTGCAGCAGTTGTCGGGCTCGCGCTCTTCTCGATACTGCGGCGCTGGCTCCCCAACCGATCACTGGCAGGCGGGCTGGTAGGCGTTGCCATCGGAGCTGGCGTGGCCGTGCGGCCCTCCGGTCTCCTCACCTCCGCCAACAGCGACTTCACGCTTGTCGCTCCGGTGGCCCTGGCCGTGGCGCTCTGCGTCGCAACACTCGTGCTCTTCGGGGCGACCTTCGGCGTGTTGGTCGACCGCCTCGCTCCCCGCTGGCCCCGACCGGGCTGGAGTCCCCGAGGGGTGGTATCGGTCCTGCCGTTCGGAGCGCTCCTACTCGCGCCACCCCTCTTCGTAGCGACGGTGATCGGTGTGCTCGGGGGCACTTTCGCGCCGAGACTGCGGGTCGAGCGGGATCACCCGGTTCAGCCCGATGGCGAAGCCGCAACCGCCCGTCTCGGGCGCATCCTGGTACTGGCGCTCGGCGGACTCGGGATCATCTCGATCGTCGTTGCCGCAGGCCAAGTCCTCGCCCTCTGACCGAGCTGCAGACGATCAGACGATGGCCGAGTACTGAATAGCAAGGTCATGACTGGACCCCCTCAACGCGCGAGCCAGCCGCGCTACCAGAACGATCGGAGCTGGGCCGTCTCAGCGCGGCGGCGCAGCGCCTCGACACGTTGGCCGGGTATGACCGTCGGGGTCGACGCCGGCACCCGATCGAGGATCGACGCGACCGGTACGACACTCACGGCCACGATCGGTGGCTCGGCGCTCCCCCACCATCGGAACTGCAGCACGCCCCGTCGATAGCCGGACGTGTCGAGCCAGTTCGCGAGCCCCGGATCGACGGCCGACACCGCGAAGACCAGCCGGCCATCGTCGCCGATCACCACTTGACCGTTGTTGAGGCTGCTCTGGGCGTGGGTCCAATCGACCGTGCAGAACAGCCGGTCAGTGAGCGACAGCGAGAACGAGGCACAGTCACGCGGCACGTCGGCTTCCACGAGCAGAGCCCGGTCACCAGCAAGATCGAAGAAGCCTTCGTGGTACCACTGTTTGGCGAGGCCACCGTTGGCCGAGTAGTCGACGAGGGTCACGTCGTTGACCACTCCCGCGGCCAACAAGTCGTCGGCGTGGCGCAGCCCGTAGAAGATGAATCGCTCGACCGTACGACCGAGCGCCGCCACCTTGGCGTCGAGCTGATCCGACGTGGGGCGGCCGCGCCGAGTAGGCCGGTCGAGCCGCACGATCGCCACCGCAGGCTCGCGGTGCGCACCCCATTCGGTCGACACGCTCCGCAACATCAGGCTCGTCATCTCGGCGTGGGACTGCCACCACGCACCGCCGTAGCCCGACGGCCGCTCCGGTGCCATCACGACCTCGAACCGGCCGTCGGGGCCGATGGGCACGCCGTCGAGATCGAACGGCGCATAGGACTGCTGCCCGGTGGCACCCGGCCGCCCGAACGGCATGAACGTGACGTCGGGGGCCGTGCCCCGGTCCCCCGAGAGCCGGTAGGTGCCAGCACCGTCGATCGCCGCGCTGCGGTACACGGTGTCGGGGTTCGGCGTGCCCACGTGCTGGTGATAGCCGGCGCCGGGAAGGAACGTCGGATGGTCCGGGTCGGCCCACAGCATGCTGAACAAGCCGAACATCAGCCCCCCGAGCATGGCGAGCGACGCGTCGATGTCGGCCTCGGGTTCCCCGCGCTCGCGGAGCGCGTCGGCGAGACGGTCACCCGCGTCGGCGAGGTGATCGAGACATTGGCGCCAGGCCGAGGCGGCTGCGTCGCCGCTCAAGGTTCGTCGCCCTCGGCGGCCACGTCGTAGCGCTCGATGTAGGCCCCGAACTCCTCGGCGACCACCGCCGAGTCGAGGCCGTACTCGTCGAGCGCGTACGCGTGGGTGCCGCGCTTGCCCGGCGGGTTGTCGAGCCGCCACTGCACGATGCTCTCGCGCACCGCGGCGGTCATCTCCATCCCAAGCACCTCGAACACCTCAGCCATGACCACATCGGGGCTGTCGACCACCCGCTGGTAGTCGACGTGGACCAGGGTGCTGTCGCCCCGATGAGCGTCGTCGAAGGAGGCCAAGCGGTCGGTGTAGGCGAGGAGCATGTCCTTCATCTGCCGACCGATCTCGTGGCGATCGACATGATCGGACGTGGCGCTGCGCAGCAGATTCGTGAGACTGCAGTTCGACGCCAGGACCTTGAGCGGATCTCGGTGGGTGAGGACGAACCGGGCATCGGGGTAGACGCTCATGACGGCGTCGAGCGCCACCAGATGGCACGGCCACTTCAGCACCCAACGCCGTGGCGCCGAGCGCCACTGCAACAACTGCAGCTCGACCTTGTGGTGCGCATAGGCGGCGCGAAGGTCGACGGTGTCGAGCAGCCGATCGAAGTAGCTGGGGATGCGGTGCGTCCAGTAGTTGCCCGGGTTGGCGAAGGTCTGGTCGAGTATGGCCACGCATTCCTGCGGGCCGTCATGGTCGGTGAGGTGGATCTTCGAGATCGCCTCGTGGAGCTCTCCACCGGCGCGCTCGTTCGCTTCGTCCGCGGCCGCCCGGAGTCGATCTCGTGCCCCGGCGGGGTCGAAGCCGGGCGGCGGGCACGGGCTGTCGCCCTCCCAGGTGCGCAACATCCGCATGGCTGGGTCACGGTCGAACAGGTACTGGAAGTAGGTCGTGCCCGACCGGGGCAACCCCGACAGGAACAGCGGCTGCACGATCGGCTCGTCGGTGATCTCCGGATGCTCGTTCGCCCACCACGAGATGTCGATTCGCTTCCGCAACGAGCCCGCCAACCCGGCTTGGGTGGCCCTCACCCCGTGATCGTGCAGTCGGCCTTCGTCGTTGATGGTGCCGACGAGCAGTTCGAGGTTGGGCCGGAACGTATCCGGGTCGGGGTCGGTGCCGGAGGCCCGATCGGCGGCATCGGCGACGACGCGCTCGATGTCCAGTGTGCTCATGCCGTGCGCCTCGTCAGTCGAAGACGGCGAGGGCACGCATCTCGACGCTCGCTCGAGTGGGGACCCCCGGTGGACACGAGGGATCGGTGAACGCCGTGTGGGGCACGCGACGTGACCGCGCCGGATCGCTGTCGTAGGCCTTGAACACGATGACCTCATCGACGGTCATGTCGGGGAAGTAGTACCACCGGTGCGCCGGGTTGTACAGGTACCCGGCGGTGTCGTGGTCGTAGTCGCCGCGGCCTCGGATCTCGGTGTGGGCCATCACCGTGACCTCGTCGCTCGGCTCGACGGTCCGGGCATCGCACACCGCGAGCGGGTGATCCTGGGGCGGCGGCGACACACAGCGCCACATGTTGTAGAGCGCGTAGCGCGAGCACGCCGACAGGTCGAGGCCGGGCACGAAGCGGGCGACCATCTCGGCCTGGGCGATCGCGGCGGTCGTGGTGTTGTCGGCGTGCGGGTAGCGCGCCGGCTTGGCGTTGGTGAGCGACGCCAGTTTGTCGATGGCGGCCTCGCCGTAGCGCTTCTTGCCGCCACCCAGCATCACCACCCGCGACGCCACCGTCACGTGGGCCAGCAGGTCGGTCATCTCCGCGATGTACACCTTGTCGACATCGGGGTCTTCCTCGATGGCGTCGAAGTCGGCGACCGAGCTGTGATGATCGACGAGCACGAAACCCTCGCGGTCGATGTCGGTCGCGACTTCTCGACCATCGTGGAACCACACCGGCCGGCCCGGCAGGGTGCGCATGGTCGAGCGCTCCTCGGCCTCGGTCACGAACACCAGGCGCTCGGACGGGTCCGCCGGCGGGTTCGTGATGTAGTTCACCTCGGCGCGCACGCGGCGATTCTCGTCCATCGCCGGCCAGAGTAACGCCGATCTCCGCGTCGACGATCACAGACGATCAGCGCCGTCGTGGGATGCTGGGTCGGTGACGCCAGCGGCCATCACGGCCACCGACCTGACCCGCCGATACGGCGACGTCGTCGCCGTGGATGGCGTGGATCTGTCGGTCTCGGCTGGCTCGATCTTCGGCCTGCTCGGCCCCAACGGCGCCGGCAAGACCACGATCGTGCGGATGCTGGCAACCCTCATCCGACCCGACGCCGGGGTGGGCATGGTGCTCGGCCACGACGTGGTCCGTGACGCGGCGGCGGTGCGCGGTCTGATCGGGCTGGCCGGCCAGTACGCAGCCGTCGACGAGTTGCTCACCGGCCGCGAGAACCTTCTCATGGTGGGCCGTCTCACCCACCTGCGCAAGGCCGATCGAGTCGCACGCGCCGGCCATCTGCTCGAGCAGTTCGACCTGAGCGACGCGGCTGATCGACCCGTCCGCACCTACTCCGGAGGCATGCGACGCCGGCTCGACCTGGCCGCGGCCCTGGTGCACCGGCCGCCCGTGCTGTTCCTCGACGAACCGACGACCGGGCTCGATCCCCGCTCGCGACAAGATCTCTGGGCCGTGATCGAAGCTCTCGTCGCCGACGGCGTCACGGTGCTGCTCACCACGCAGTACCTGGAGGAGGCCGACCGGTTGGCGCATCGAATCGCGGTCATCGATCACGGCCGCGTGATCGCCGAGGGAACGGCGGCCGAACTCAAGTCCCGTCTCGGTCGCACCGTCGTGACGGTGGTGCTCGGACCCGACGCCAACGGGCAACTCGCACTGTCGTCGCTGGCGCCGTTCGGCGCGGTCGAGATGACCGCGCCGCGCTCGCTGGAGATCGTGGTCAACGACGGGTCATCGGTGCTTCTGCCGATCGTCCGTGCCCTGGGGGAACACGACATCGACGTCGCCTCCCTCGCAGTTCGCGAGCCGTCGCTCGACGACGTGTTCCTCGCCCTCACCGGCCGCGACACCAGCGCCGACGGTGAACTGCGTGACGGTGCCGGCGGCGCTGGCAGTGCCGAGGTGCAACGGTGAATCACGCCGTCGCCGACGCCGTCACCATCGCGTGGCGGAACCTTCGCGGCATGACCCGCATGCCACAGGTGATCGTGTTCTCCACGATCCAGCCGGTGATCTTCGTGCTGAACTTCCGCTACGTCTTCGGCGGGGCGATCGGTTCGGGAATTCCTGGCGTCGACTACGTCGATTTCCTGATGCCCGGGATCTTCGCCCAGACGGTCGTGTTCGGCGCCATGCAGACCGCGGTGGGCATGGCCACCGACCTGGACAAGGGACTCATCGACCGGTTCCGTTCCCTACCGATGGCCCGTTCGGCCGTGCTGGCCGGGCGCACGTTGGCCGACTTGGTGCGGGGCACGTTCGTGGTCCTGCTGATGCTCCTTGTCGGGTTCGCGGTCGGCTTTCGAATCCACGCCGGGTTAATGGGGCTCGTCGGCGCCTTTGGGCTGCTCGTGTTGTTCATGTTCGCCTTGTCGTGGGTGTTCGCCACGATCGGCCTGCTCATCCCCGACGCCGAGAGCGCACAGGCGGCATCGTTCCCGCTCCTCGCGGTGCTGGTGTTCGCCTCGTCAGCGTTCGTCCCCACCAGCTCGATGCCCGACTGGTTGCGGACGTACGCAGATCACCAACCGGTGACCGACGTGGTCGACGCCGTCCGGGCGTTGGTTCTGGGTGGCCCGACAGCGGGCAAAGTGGTGATCGCGGTTGCATGGTGCATCGGCATCGTGGCCGTGTTCGCTCCGTTGGCCGTGGCCCGGTACCGGCGCGCCCGCTGAGACCCGGCACGCGTCGCCACGTCTCGCCCGTCCAGTCGGCCTCGACGACTCGTGCTCGACCGGCAACCTCTGGTTTCCGGTCGAACGTTCACCAGATCTCGACGTGGTCGCGGTAGGGGTCGAGGCGCCGGTCCGCGGGGTCGAGCTCGGTGACGAGCAGCGTCACCTGATCGAGCGTGAATGCTCGGGCCGGAGCACGGTGGCCGAGCTTGGTGCTGTCGATGGCCAAGATGGTCTCGGTCGCGGCGTCGGCCAACGCCTGCTTGATCTCGGCCTCGCCGAGTGACGACTCGCTGGCGCCCAGCTCGGGATCAACGGCCGCCGCGCTCACGAACAATCGCCGCAGGAGGAGATCGCGCGCCGCGCGCGTCGCGAGCGGACCGACCAGGCTGCCGGTGCGGCGATCGAGCTGCCCGCCGGTCAACAGGGCCGTCACGCCGGCGTGGTCGCCGAGCGCGCCGAACGTGTCGGGACCGTTCGTGACCACGGTGAGATCGCGGGCCTCACCAAGACGGCTCGCGAAACGCTGCAGCGTCGACGAGGCATCGATGCCGATCGCGCCACCGTCCCCGACGAGGGCCATCAGCTTCTCGGCGATGCGCGACTTGGCTCGAGCGTTGCGGCGGAACCGATCGGCGAACGGCTGCGGGCCGACAGCCACCGCACCGCCCCGGACGCGTACCACCGCTCCCTCACCGGCCATCAGGTCGAGGTCACGCCTGATCGTCATCTCGCTCACGTCGAAGCGTTCGGCCAGCTCGGTAACCCGCACGCGACCGCTGTGGTCGAGGGTCGAGCGAATGGCGTCATGACGATCGATGGCATCGACGTTCACGACCTAGCCTCCATCGTCTCGAGCGCGAGGCGCGCGTCGGCGAGCGAGGCGAAACGGCCGAGCGCGACCCCCTGGGTAACGGCGTTGCCGAGGGCGGTCGCCTCGACCGGACCGCACCTGACGCGTCGGCCCGACCGGGCGGCGAGCCGCTCGGCGAACAGCACGCTCTGGCTCCCGCCGCCGAACATCCGGACCTCGCCGGGTGGGCCGAGCTGGTCGACCGTGTCGGCCACGGACTGCGCCATCGACTCGACAACCGATCGGGCGACGACCGGGCGCGCGGCCGTCGAGCGGAGCCCTGCCGCGGCGCAGTACTCGGCCACCATGTCGGTGGGAGCGAGGAACCGGTCGTGGCGGAGATCGACGATCGGAACCGGCTCGGTCACGCCCGCCGCCTGATCGAGCAACGCCACCAATGGCGGCGGATCGATCCACACCCGGCGCATCTCCTCCAGAACCCACCAGCCGGCGACGTTGCGAAGGCGCCGAATCCCACCGAGCGCTCCCTGCTCGTTGGCGAAGTCGTGCTTCTCCGACTCGACGGACGTGTCGTGCCGGTCGCTCTCGGTGCCGACCAGGAGCCAGGTCCCGGCCGATACGAACGCGTCGCCGCGACGTGCGCCGGCCACCACCGCTGACGCGGTGTCGTGCCCGCCGACCAGGTGTACGGGCGCGCCTTTCCACGCACCGACCCTGGTGGTCGCCGGCAACAGGTCGGGGAAGAGGGCGCGGTCGAAGCCGATCCGCTCGATCAGCTCATCTGACCAGTCGCCGGTCGCGAGATCGAGCAGCCCGGTGGTGCCGGCCGACGTGGTCTCGGCCGCGACGACGCCGGTGAGCGTGTAAACGAGCAACTCGGGCAGCATCACGACGTGCCGAGCCCGAGCCAACACACGGGGCGATTCGGTCGCGAGCTGGAAGATGGTGTTGAACGGCAGGACCTGTAGCCCGGCGATCTCGTAGAGATGGCGGGCACCGATGCGGTCGACGACGCAACGGTAGGCGTCGGTGCGCGAATCGCGGTACGACACCGGTGGTGCCAGCAGTTGGCCGCGGGCGTCGAGCAGCCCGTAGTCGACACCCCACGTATCGATCCCGATCGACGCTACGGGGCCCGCGGCCAGGGCGAGGTCGAGGCCCCGCACCATCTCAGTCACCAGGCGATCCCAGTCCCAGCGCAGGGTTCCACCCGAATCTGCGACCGGCCCATGGGCATAGCGGTGGACCACGTCGATCTGGTCGAGCCGGTCGAGGTCGACGCGACAAACCCGGATCGACGACGCCCCGAAGTCGACCGCCACGACAACCGAGCCCCCGAAGCGACCGAGTGAGCCCGATCGTCTCATAACCCGGACGCGGCGGCGCCGGAGCCTCGTTCGGCGGTCACCCCGGCGCGGTATCCAACTCGCCGGAACGTGCGCAGCGGCTCGCGCGCCGCGCCGTTCCGGGCCCGGGCCTCGGCGACGAGCGGCCGCACGTCGGTGCGGTAGGCGCCGTGCAGGGCTTCGGCCGCACCGGCCGCATCGTTGTCGTCCTGCGCGCCGGCGAGCGCGACCCGGTCGACGAGCAGCGCCTGCGCCACCGTGCACTGGATCTGGTCGGTGGACTGGATGAGGTCCTCGAGGGGGTCCTTGAGGTTGTGCGACTCGTCGATCATGTAGGCCAGGTCGGGCATCGCTCCCCCACCGTGGGCCAGCAACTCCAGCACGATCAGGAAGAACTGGTACGGGTTGATCGACCCCACCGTGAGGTCGTCGTCGCCGTACTTCGAGTCGTTGAAGTGGAAGCCGCCGAGCCGGCCGACCATGGCCAGGCGGCTCACGACCTGCTCGATGTTGGTGTTCGACAGGTGATGTCCGAGGTCGACGAGGCACCGCGCCCGGGGCCCGGCGGCCTGGGCCAGAAGCAACGATGTGCCCCAATCGGCGTTGACGGTCGAATAGAACGCCGGCTCGTAAGGCTTGTGCTCGGTGTACAGGAGCCAGTCGGCGGGCATCGCGCCGTGAAGTGCGGCCAATCCCTCGGCGACCCGCTCGAACTGGCCGCGGAAGTTCGCCTGCCCAGGGTGATTCGTGCCGTCGGCGAGCCACACGGTGATGGCCGTGGCACCCAGCTCGACACCGAGATCGACCACCCGGAGGTTGTGCTCGAGCGCGTGCTTGCGCACGTCGGCATCGACGTGGGCGAACGAACCGAACTTGTACGAGACCGCGCCGCCGCCGGTGGTCGAGGGGTTGTCCTGGAACGTGTTGGAGTTCATGGCGTCGAACGCCAGGCCGAGGTCGGCGGCGTAGGCACGCAACCCCTTCGGGTCGGCGGGATCGTCCCACGGGACGTGCAGGCTGATCGTTCGATTGGCCCCGGTCAGCGCGTTGAGCGCGGCGACATCGTCGACCTTCTCGTCGGTGGTGCGGGGCTCACCGCCGCCGGGAAACCGACCGAACCGGGTCGAGCCGGTGCCGACCGCCCACGACGGTGCGGCCACGCTGAAGCGCCCGACTTCGGCGATGACGGCCTCGGCGTCGATGCCGCGCCGACTCAACCGGTGACGCAGTTCGTCCAGGTCGCGGCAGTGGTCGGCGTAACCGATCGCCTCGACCTCGGCGACCCGATCGGGTGTGATCCTCGTCGGCATGGGTCCCCCTCGGTATCGGTGTGGATGAGCGCCCGTGTCAGCGCAGAAAGGCGTTGGCGACGCCACCATCGACGGGTATGAGTGTGCCGGTGGTGCGAGACAGCGTGCCATCGACGAGCACCACGACGGCGGCCGCTACGTGCTCAGGCAACACCTCGCGGCCGAGCAGGGTTCGGGTGGCGTAGAACTCGCCGAGGCGCTCGGGCTCGACGTGGTACGCCGCGGCGCGCTGCTCGAGCCAGGCGCCGCTGAAGATGCCCGACCCGCGCACCACTCCATCGGGGTTCACGCCGTTGACGCGGATGCCGTGCTCGCCGAGCTCGGCGGCGAGCAGCCGAACCTGGTGCGCCTGATCGGCCTTGGCCGCGCTGTAGGCCACGTTCTGCGGGCCGGCGACCACGCCGTTCTTCGACACCACGTAGACGATGTCGCCACCGAGGCGTTGGCGGAGCATGAGACGCGCCGCTTCACGGCTGACGAGGAACGAGCCCCGGGCGAGCACGTCGTGCAGCCGATCCCACTCGTCGACAGTCGTGTCGACTAGCGGAGCCGACGCCGCGAACCCCGCGTTGTTCACGACGATGTCGAGGCCGCCGAAACGCAGGGCCGACGCCGCGACCATGGCGATCACATCGGCCTCCGAGGTCACGTCGCCGCTCACCGCAAGGGACCGCTCGACACCGATCTCGGCGGCCACCTTCTCGGCCGCGTCGCCGTCGCGATCGGCGAGCACGACGCACGCGCCCGAGCCGGCCAGCGCGAGCGCACACGCCCGGCCGATGCCCGAGCCGGCACCGGTGACCAGCGCGACCCGACCCTGAAGCGTCGGCGCCGCCGGCCGCATCCGCAGCTTGCGCTCCTCGAGCTCCCAGTACTCGACGGCGAACTTCTCGGCGTCGGGGATCGGTGAGTAGGTCGACACCGACTCGGCGCCGCGCATCACGTTGATGGCGTTCACGAAGAACTCGCCGGCGACCCGGGCTGTCTGCGGGTCGGCACCGAAGCTCCACATGCCCACGCCCGGCACGAGCACGATCGCGGGATCGGCACCGCGCATGGCCGGAGAGGACTCGTCCGCGTATAGCTCGTAGTACCCGGCGTACTCGGCCCGGTACTGCTGGTGAAGCGCGAGAAGCCGGGCCTCTCGCTCGTCGAACGCCGCTCCCGGCGGCAGATCGAGCAGCAGTGGCCGCACCTTGGTGCGGAGGAAGTGGTCGGGGCACGAGGTGCCGAGCCGCGACAGGCGACCACACGCCTCGCGGGCCAAGAAGTCGAGCACCACCGGCGCGTCGGTGAAGTGGCCGACCATCGGCCGATCGCACGCGGCCAGTCCCCGCACGACCGGAGCCAGGCGAGCGGCCTCGATTCGACGGATGTCGTCGGGCAACGGTTCGTAACCGGCCACGACCGGGCCGAACGGGTCAGCCGTACCTCGTTCGGCCCGGCCTCGCTGCGTCAAGAAGACCTCGGCGCGGGCGACGAGTTCGAGCGACCACGCTTCGCAGGCCTCGTTGCTGTCGGCCCACGAGATCACGCCGTGCCCGCCCATCACCACGGCGCGCAGCTCGGGCCGGGAACGGTGCAGGTATCGCAGCGCCAGGCCGAGCTCGAAGCCCGGACGCTTCCAGTCGAGCCATCCGACCGCACCGCCGTAGCACGCATCGACCAGGGCCTCGCCGTCGGCCGCGGCGGCGAGGGCGATCACCGCGTCGGGGTGCAGGTGATCGACGTGCGCGGCGCCGATGAGCGCGTGCAGTGGGGTGTCGATCGACGGCACCGCCCCACCATGGCCGAACCGGCAGTAGCCGTAGTACTCGACGAGATCGTCCTCGTGGACGCCGGCGGCGTGTCGTTGCTCGAGCGCCGCGACGCGATCGAGGTCGAGCAGCGCCAGCCCGCCGAACGTGAGCGTGCCCAGGTCGCCTCCGGAACCCTTCACGGCCAGGACCCGGCGTTGCTCGCCGGTGACCGGATCGGGCAAGGTCAGCTTGGCCGACGTGTTCCCACCGGCGAAGTTCGTGACCCGGCGATCGGCACCCAGCCGGTTCGAGCGCCCGATCAAGGCCACGATCTCGGAGTGCTCAGCCGTCATGTTCGGCGAGTCTATGATCGCACAACTTCGCACATCAACCGACAACACACATCAACCCACGATGCACTTCTACCGGCGACTCGCCAGCCGATCGGCGACCCGGTAGGCGTTGGCCATGACCGTGAGGCCCGGGTTCACCGATCCGTTCGTGGTGTGGAGCGAGGCGTCCGCGACGTACACGTTGACGGTTCCGTGGATGCGGCCTTCGGCATCGCACGCCGACGAGCCCGCGGACTCGCCCATGCGGCAGGTGCCGGCCGAGTGCTCGTCGGCGGGCGGGCTCGCCAGCACCGGGATCGCGAGCACGCGCTCGATGCCGAGCGCGGTCAACCACCGTTCGCCGTGCTCCGCCATGTATCTAGCCACTTCGTCGGTGGCTCGATGGCGCCGCCGCACGAGCCGAGCCACGGGCATCCCGTGCCGATCGGCCACCGACGCATCGAGCCCGACCGTCGAGAGCGCCGAGGGGATTTCCTGGCCGATGCCCATGGCTCCGACCAGGTGAGCCTGGCGCTCCCGCATCCACCGCTTGTGGGACAGCCCGAACGTCGGGCCCCCGAACGCCGGGGCCATCTGAGCCGCGGTGAGCGGGAGCGGCAACGGCATGTCGAACACCACACCGCCACCCCACGCCTCGCCGTTGCGATGCACGAAATCGAGTGTCCCGATGCTGTGTCCCGGCCCCTCGAAGCGCTGCAGCGGTGGCGCGTCGTGTGCGAACACCATGGCGACGCTGTGGCTGTGGTGGTTCCGGCCGACCCACTCGTTCCCGAGTCCCGACACCAGGATCAGCCGGGGCGTCTCGACCGCACCAGCAGCGACGACGACCGCCGCACACGGCACGGTTCGCCGCAACACCTCGTCATCGCTGTCGATCACCATGGTGACCGATTCGGCGCAACCGCGGCCGTCGTGGACGATCTCGACCGCCTGTGCGGCCATGATCACGTCACATCGACCCGTAGCCAGGGCTCGGGGGACGAAGGTGTTGTGCGTCCCGTTCTTCGCGTCGACCGGGCACGCGTGGCCGCAGCACTGGGGGCACGCGACGCAAGCGGCGCGGCCGGCTCGCCGCTCGCTGTTGATCGCAAACGGGATCGGACCCGCGCCCCAACCCAGCCGGTCCGCGGCCTCGGCGAAGGCGGCTCTCATCGGCGTGTCGGGCAGCGGACCCATCGGGTAGGGGCGCGCTCGCTGGGACCGGGCGGCGATCGGGCCGGCTGAATCACCCGAGACGCCGAGCTCCCACTCCACCCGGTCGTAGTAGGGCGCCAGCTCGTCGTAGCCGAAGGGCCAGTCGGCGAGGGTGCTCCCTTCCGGGGTGCCGTACGTGGACGCCATGGCGAAGTCCTCGGGCAAGAAGCGGTAGGCCATGCCCTGCCACACCCGAGTGCCGCCGCCGAGGCAAATGGCCGTTAGACCCCACGCGAACGCATCTCCGGTCGCGGCGAGCACCTGCTCGGAACCGTCGAGTTGCTCGATCACCCTCGGGTGACCACTGCCCGGGCCTACGACGCACGAGTACACGGCTGTTCGCTTGCCCCGCAAGTGGTCGCCGCGGAGCTCGCCGTTGCGGCGGGCCGGCGCCCGCTCGACGAGCAGCACGGTCGCCCCTCGCTCGGCCAGCACCGCGGCCGCGACACCGCCACCGGCTCCGCCGCCGATCACGATCACGTCGTAGGACGGTCGGATCTGTCCGGGTTCGATCGAAGCCAGCAAGTCGGGCTCGACCGGTGAAACCCCGTCGGGCACCGCCCGGTACCCGACCATGTCCCAACCGACCGGCTCGGAACCCCCGGCGTAGAACCCCTCGAAACCGACGCGGATGGCGGCCGACAGGTCGGGTTGCGTGCCGGGCCGTTGGACCAACTCGGCGAACACCAACTCGCGCGCGTCAGCGTCGAGCGTCGCAAACCGGGAGCCGAACCGAACCGCGGCCTCAGCGTCGAGTGCTGCTGCGGCCCGCGCCAGCGCGTCGCGCGCCCAAGCGAGATCGCCACTCCCTTCAGCCTCGAGCAGCCCACCGACACCACCCTCCCATCCACCGGGCCAGGCGTCGGGAGGAATCACGGTGTCGAACACCGCCCGCAACGTCGCAGTATCGGGCTCTGGTTCGGGCATCAGCCACTCCGTTCGATGGCTCCCACGTGGGCGCCGACGCAGCCGGCACCCACGCCAGAATCATGCCGCACATTGGCCCGAGGGATCGGCAGTCGGGCAAATGTGGTCCCCCAGACGACGGCTGGTACCGCGGGTCGCTCGGCTGGGAGACTGCGGGTCATGGCCACTGTCGAGCTTCATCCCGAGATCGTTCCCCTCGTCGCCTTGCTGGCGTTCCCAGCGCTCGATCCGGCAACGCTCACCGAACGCCGCGGCATGTCGATCATGCCGCCGTACGAGCTGAGCGACCGGGTCATCCGCACCGATCACGTCGTGCCAAGCGATCCCCACGTGAGCGTGCGGGTACATCGGGCCGCCCACGCGGACCCATCCGCGGGCCCGCTGCCGTGCGTGTATTCGATGCACGGGGGTGGCTACATCGTCGGCAGCTTCGACATGGACGACCCGATGTTCGACCGGCTGTGTCCCGAGCTCGGCATCGTCGGCGTGTCGGTCGAGTACCGGTTGGCCCCCGAGACGTCCTATCCCGGGCCGATCGAGGACTGCTACGCCGGGCTGAAGTGGACCTACGACAACGCCGATTCGATCGGCGTTGACCGCGATCGCATAGGCATCGCCGGCGGCAGCGCCGGCGGTGGCCTGTGCGCGGCGCTGGCGCTGCTCGCCCGCGACCGCGGCGAGGTGCCACTGCGGTTCCAGCTCCTCGACTGCCCGATGATCGACGACCGTCAGATCACGCCGTCGAGCCGGCTCGACGACTTGTTGATCTGGAGCCGCGAGTCCAATGCGTTCGGTTGGCGGTCCTACCTCGGTGAGCTCTACGGCACCGACGACGTGCCCATCTACGCGGCCGCGGCTCGGGCCGACGATCTGTCCGGCCTCCCGCCCGCCTTGGTGACCGTGGGTGGAGCCGACGGGTTCCGCGACGAGGACATCACCTACGCCATGCGGCTCGCCCAGGCCGGCGTACCGACCGAACTGCACGTGTACCCGGGGGCCCCGCACGGCGTCGCCCTGTTCACCGGCACGTCGGTCGCTCGCCAGTACGCCCGCGACCGAGATGACTGGCTGCGCCGCCAGATCGCCGGCATGTAGCACTGCGGATTCGAGTCCTGCCCCCGAACGGGTGCAGGATCAGGGGTCGCCGTGAGCAGGAGGTGGGGCGCGATGTTGTTGGAGTTGAGCTCCGATCAGGAGTTCTTCCGCGAGACGACGGCCCGGTACCTGACCGAGCACGCGCCGGTGGCCGAGCTGCGGAGACGGCGCCACGATCCGGTCGGCTTCGATCTCGACTACTGGCGCCGAGGCGCCGACCTCGGCTGGACGTCCCTGCTCATCGCCGAGGACCACGGTGGCGGCAGCATCAGTGGTGAGCCGGTCGTCGACCTCACCCTTGTCGCCCACGAGTTCGGCTGGCGCGCGGCCCCCGGACCGCTGGTGACCACCAACGTGGTGGCCGCCGCGCTCAGCGCCGCCGGTTCGCGCCTCGACCTGTTGTCCGAGCTGGTCGCCGGCACCGCCATCGCGTCGTGGTGCCTCGGCGAGCCCGGCCCCGGCGACGCGCTGGGCGACGTCTCCACGACGATCACGCTCGACGGGTCCGACGTCGTCGTCGATGGAGCCAAGCGACCGGTCGAGGCCGCGGGCGTAGCGTCGCACCTGTTGGTCACGGGGCGCGCGACGTCGGGACTCACGCAAGTCCTGGTGCCCACCGACACCCCCGGGGTTTCGATCGAATCGATGAGCAGCGTCGACCTGACCCGCCGTTTCTCGGCCGTGAACTTCGACGGTGTACGGCTCCCCATCGACGCGGTCGTCGGCGAGATGGGCGGCGCCGACGCCGCGGTCGAACGCCAGATCCAGCTCGCCCTGGTGATCCTCAACGCCGAAGCCGTGGGTGCGATGCAGCGCGGCTTCGACATGACCGTCGAGTGGGCGTTCGACCGGTACTCGTTCGGCCGGCCGCTCGCGTCGTACCAGGCGCTCAAGCACCGCTTCGCCGACATGAAGACCTGGCTCGAGGCCAGCCACGCGATCAGCGACGCCGCGGCCGCCGCCGTCGCATCGGACTCGACCGAGGCCGCGGAGCTGACGAGCGTGGCCAGCGCGTATATCGGACAGTACGGTTCGTTGCTGCTCCAGGACTGCGTGCAGCTGCACGGCGGGATCGGGGTGACGTTCGAACACGACTTGCACCTGTTCCTGCGCCGCCACACCCTCAACCGCACGTTGTTCGGCACGCCCGCCGATCACCGCCAGCGCATCGCCGCCGTCGCCGCTCGGCGCGAAGCAAAGCGGGCAGCCACGCGGAACGAGGTGGCGGCGTGAGCGACACCCCCGTCATCGACGACGGTCCGCTGGAAGACGTCGACAGCTTCCGTGAGCGGGCCCGCGCCTGGGTGCAGGCCAACCTCGGTCCGGCGGGCGAGCGGTACTACGACATCCGCGACCAGATGGACGACGACACCGAACTCGCGCTCGTTGCCCACCATCGGCTCCTCCAACGCAAGCTGTTCGACGCCGGCCTGGCCGGGATCTGCTTTCCCCGCGAGTACGGCGGGCAGGGCCTCACCGCGGCGCATCAGCAGGCGCTCAACGAGGCGATCACGGGCCACGAGTTCCCGATGCGGATCCAGGTACCCACCATCAATCCGTGCGCGGCGATCATCGCCGACTACGGCACCGACGAACAAAAGCAGCGCCACCTGCCGGCGATCCTGCGGGGCGACGCGATCTGGATCCAGTTCCTGTCCGAACCGAGCGGGGGCTCCGACGTGGCCGGTGCGCTCACCACCGCGGTGCGCGACGGCGACGAGTGGATACTCAATGGTTCCAAGGTGTGGAGCAGCGGCGCGTGGTGGTCGGATTGGGCGCTGTGCCTGGCCCGCACCAACTGGGACGTGCCCAAGCACCGCGGCCTCACCGTGTTCATGATGCCGGTCCACCAACCCGGGGTCGAGATACAGCGCATCGAGATGCTCACCGGCTCGCGCGAGTTCTGCCAGGAATTCCTGACCGACGTGCGGGTGCCCGACTCGTGTCGCCTCGGCGACGTCAACGAGGGGTGGACGGTCGGCACCCGCTGGATGATGCACGAGCGGGTCGGGTTCAGTTCGCAGTACGTCACCGCGCCACGCGAGCGCGCCCGGGCCGGAGTCGACGCGCTGTCGCTGACCGCCACCGCCACCGCACTCGGCCGGCTCGACGATCCCCGAACGTGCGACCTGATCGGCGAGGAGCGGATGCTCACCGTGGTGCGCGAACATCTGCACCGGCGAATCGGTGCCGGCCTCGCGTCGGGCAAGATCAACCCACAGTCCTCGGCGATCGGCCGGCTCTACGACGGCATGTCGTTCGTGCGCCAGTCCGCGATCGCGATGGAGGTCGCGGGCGCGTCGGGCGGCGCCTGGACCGACGACGACCCGGCCGAGCGCATAGGCATCGGCTTCCTCGTGAGCCAGACCGCGTGCATCGGCGGCGGCACGACCGAGATCTCGCGCAACGTCATCGCCGAGCGGGTGCTCGGGATGCCCCGCGAACCCTCGCCCGATCGCGACACGGCGTTTCGCGAGGTGGCGCGACGCTCCTCGACCCGCCGCTGACGAAGGATGACGATGGAGACACCGCTGGCAGAGGAGCCGATCAGCATCGCCCGGCGGCTCGCCGACCTGGCCGCCCAGGCGCCCGACGATGTGGTCGTGTGGCAGATCGCAGCCGACGGCGGCGAGGAGTCGTTCACTTGGGCCGACATCCATCGCCGGTCGAGCCAGCTCGCCGGCGCGCTCGCTGACCGCGGGCTCGGTTACGGCGATCGGCTCGGGATCGGGCTCCGGAATTCGTCGCAGTTCGTGCTCGCCTCGCTGGCGGCGTGGAAGCTCGGCGCCGTTCCGGTGCCGATGCGGTGGGACCTTCCCGACTGGGAGCTGGCCCGGCTGCGAGAGGCGATCGACGCCACGGTGCACCTCGGCGCCGACGACATGGCGTGGATCGACGCCACCGCGGCGCTCGACGTGCCCGACCTGCCCGACGTGATCTCGCCGCAGGGCAACGGGATCTGCAGTAGCGGCTCGACCGGCACGCCCAAAGTGATCGTCAGCAACCGCCGCGGCGTGTACGACCCGGTGCTCATCACGCCGTTCGCCGAGGCGTGGGGCCGCTCGATCCCGCGCCCGCAAAAGGTGCTCGTGCTCGGCCCGATGTACCACGTGAACGGGTTCAGCGGTCTCATGACGCTGGTCGCCGGCGACCATCTGATCGTGATGGAGAAGTTCGACGCCGCCCGGGCGGTCGACGTGATCGAACGGCACCGCGTCTCGATGTTCAACTGCACGCCCACGATGCTCAAGCGCATCGCGGACCTGCCCGGCATCGACGACCGTGACCTGTCGAGCATCGAGTGGTTCACCCAGGGCGCCGCCCCGATGCCGCCGTACCTCGTTCACCGGTGGGCCGAGCTCGTCGGCGCCGAGAAGCTGATCATGGCCTACGGCATGAGCGAGGGCCTCGGCATCACCGCCATCCGCGCCGACGAGTGGATGACCCGCGAAGGCAGCGTCGGCCGGCCGATGCGCGACACCGAGATCCGCATCCTCGACCCCGACACCGGCGAAGAGTGCCCCACCGGCGAGCTCGGTGAGATCTACCTGCGCTCGGCCGGTTACGGCGGCTCGATCTACCTCGGCGAGGCGCCCCAGATGCCCACCACCGACGACGGCTTCAGCTCGGTCGGCGACCTCGGCTACGTCGATGCCGACGGATTCCTCTACCTCGTCGACCGCCGGGTCGACATGATCATCAGCGGCGGCGCCAACGTGTTCCCCGCCGAGGTCGAGAGCGCCCTCATGGAGCACCCGAACGTCGCCGACATCGTCGTGATCGGGCTGCTGGACGACGAGTGGGGCCGGCGGGTCCACGCCATCATCGAAGCCGCCGACCCGGCGGACCCGCCGACCCTCGACGACATCCGCGACTACGCCAAGACCAAGCTGCACCCGTTCAAGGTGCCCAAGAGCATCGAGATCATCGACGCCATCCCGCGCAGCGTCGCCACCAAGGTGAACCGCCGAAACCTTCTCGACGCCCGCGGCGGCTAGAAACCCCCGTTCTGGCCGCGAAACGGACGCGCCCGCACCGACCGTCGCGGCCGGAACGTTCGGACCTGACTGTGCGCCACGGGCATGGTGGCGCTAGCCCGAGGAAGCCTCGAGACGGGCGGCGACGTCGGGGTGATCCCGGCGCAGTTGTGCTGCGCACTCCCCGCCTAGGGGCACGGCAAGGTCGTGGATCTGACGTCCGATCCCCATGTCGCGGATGGCCCTCATGCCATTGACCTTGAACCGACAGATCTCGTCGCTGGGACCGACGACGATCACGCGACCGCCGGTGGCCTTTGACCACTCGGCGCTCTCCTTGGGGGCTTGGCGCGCACCCATGCGACCGAGGAAACCCTGAGCGCGCGACGAGAACGGGGCGATCAGTAGCTGGACATCGGCGGGCGGGGCGAGGTCGGCCGAGAACGAGCTGCGCATACCACCGTCGAGGTAACGCTTCGGCCCGATCTTGTGCGGGCGAGCGAAGGGAAACGGCGACGAGCTGGCCGCGACCATGTCGGCGGGACGGTACTGGTCTGACCACAGCAGCCGTCGCTTGAGCAGCATGGTGACGGCGACCGCGGCCACGTTGTCGACGCTGACCGAGCCATAGAGGGTCTCTGCGAGCGGCCCCGCCTTCACCCAGAACGGAAATTTGGAGGAGTCGACGTAGTCCTGCCAGGCCGGGGCCACGTCGTCGAAGGTCAGACCGGCCCGGATGGCCACCGCCGAGTGCGACCCTCCGGACGTACCGACGAACGGCACCGAGCTCAGATCGATGCCGGCGTCGCTCAAGCCTTTGACCACCCCGAGGTTGAACCCGAACGCGTAGGCGCCGCCTCCGCCGAAGGTCACCGTTGCCGCCGGTTTGGCGTCACTGCCCATGTGTCAACCCTGCGCTCATTGGCCGACCACGGTGATCGAGCGGTTGGCCGCAGCGTAGGTGAGGCGTTCGGTAAGGTCGATCCGGCGCGTGATGTCGAGCAACTCGTCGGCGAACGCCGCCCGGCGAGCGGCCAGATCGGGCCCAGGGCGAGTAAGGCCACGATGGGCGGCGAGCTGGTACCCGGTGCCGAACAAGATCTTCGACACCGCTTCCTCGGTGCGAAGGCTCCCTTGGAGCATCAGTTGGGTGCCTAGACCCAGGCAGGCGGCGACGCACTCCTTCTCCTCGATCTCCTCGTCGAGGCCGGACCGGGTGAGCACTCGCGCCACCACGCCATACGCCTCGATGAACGGTCGAAGCACCGCGAACGCGGTGAGAGGCTGCAGCGCGGCGCGGAGCTCCGCCGGGTCGTGGCCCACGGCGAGCTGGTGTTCCCAGTCGGGAACCCGCCCGGAGAGCTGCTCGGCGACCTGCTTGCGGAAGTCGTCCTTCTCGGCGAAGAAGAAGTCGAACTTCAACACGTCGCGGACCTCGAACACCTCGTTCCAGAACGTCTCGGTGGGGTCGGCCGGCGATTCGGCGGCCTTGAGCAGCGCGACCTCGCCGATGGCGCCACCGATGAAGTAGTGGATGGCCGTGTTGCGATAGAACGCCGCCGTCAGCTCCCGGCCCGGCGCTACCCGGAACACCGGCTCGGCGCCACCGTCGAAGGACTCGAAGGTGCCGTTGGCCACGAGTGAGGCCGTTAGATCTGCGAGTCCCTCGACCGAGCCGAGACGTTGAGCCGAATCGGCGAGGGGTAGGTTCCGGCGCCGGGCTTGGCCCAGGATTTCGCCCATGGCGCCGTAGATGTCAGAGATGGTGAGCGCTCGACCCCGCGTGGCGAGCAACACCTGGGACAGCAAGGCGCTGCCGGTGATGGGGGTGACGTCATTGATCCGCGTGCAAACCTCGAAGGCGAGCTTGTGCAGCATGATCCGGCGCTCGTCCTCGGTCGCCTCGGCGTAACCACCGAGGGCCTGGTTCAACGACACCGGCTCGCCGAAGCGCACGTAGATCCGCCCATACTTGCGGCGCTGGGCCCGGTAGTAACGCACGGCCCAGCCCAGACCCTCGGCCTGCTTGGTGCCGCCGCGCGCCTCGCGGGCGTAGTCGGCGATCTCGTGGAGCTCGTCGTACATGATCGACACGGGGAGCATCATCACGTCGTCGCTGCGGCCCTCGAGATAGGCATCGACCACGTAGCGCACGAGACCGAGCTTGGGGGGCATCAGCTTGCCGGTGCGAGAGCGCGTGCCCTCGATGTACCACTCGAGGTGGAATCGCTTCTCGAGCAGGTACCCGACGTACTCGCGCAGCACCCAGCGGTAAACCGGGTCCTCGCGTGTGCTGCGCCGGATGAATATGCGGCCCATCCGCCTGAACACCACGGCGAACGGGCCCATGGACATGTTGATGCCGGCGAAGATGTGGGTGGGCGGCAGCCCGTTGTCGCGCAGAGCCCGGGGGATCACCGCGCCGTCGAGCTGAGACTTGTGCGACGGCATGACCACTACGGGGTGGTGATCGAACAGCTCTTTGACCAGCTCGACCTGCTCCGGCGCATAGTCGATCTGGTCGCCATAGCCGGGTCGGCAGATGAAGTCGCCCAGTTGGGACATGGCATCGATCAGCAGCCGGCTGTACCCGGCCGCCATCTCGTTGAGGTCCTCGATGGCCTCGGCGTGGACATCGGCAACCGTGCGCCCGAGCTCGGCCGCCAGGCGGGCCACGCCGTCGGCGAATCGAGCCGACGTCGAGATCTCCTCGCGTACGAGCCGGGGGACCTTGTAGTTGGCCCCGACGATGCGGTACTCGGCCCGCTCGAGCGCGAGGACCGCCTGGCGGGCGACGAAGAGCTCGAAGGCATCGCCACCGACCCCGGCCGACGAGGCCTCGAACCGGGCCCGAAGCTCGTGGAGCCGCGCCGGCTCGGCCACCACGACCTGATAGGCGTCCGCGGACTGCGCGAGGCGACGCTGGCGACGCTCGTTGGGGTGGCGCGGGTCGCCAAGGACGACGTCGCGCACCCGGGCTCGCCGTTGCCCGTCGTGCTCGGGGGGCAGCCACACGACCCGGAGTGGGTGAAGATCGGGATCGTCGTCGCGGGCGAGGCGCCGCCGGAACGCGGCGCGGTCAGCGCCGGCTGTTCCCTCGGTGGCGCGTGGGTGCGGCAACCGCAGACACTCGGCCGAACCGATCGACGCCGACACCCAACGTTGGAGGATGTCGAGCTCGGCTCCCGTGCGGGCATGGAGCAGGAACAGCACGGCACCGTCGGGTGGCGGGTCGGTCCCGTCGCTCGTTGTGGTCACGTCAGCGCCACCCCCGTGTGCATCGAGAAGTCGCAGCGTAACCCGCCGGCAGTTCCCACCGCAGACCCGATGTTGCTCAACGAAGCTCGCCGAGCCACTGCGCCACGTCGGCATAAACCTCGTCGCGATTGATCTCGTTGAGCACCTCGTGACGGGCGTCGGGGTAGTAGTGCGCCGTCACCGTCAGGCCGGTGGCGCGAAGTCCTTGCTCGAGTACTCGCACCTGCGCCGCCATGCCCGAGGTGGGGTCCATCATCCCGGTGAGCAGGAGCACCGGGAGCGTGTCTGGGGTCTGGGCAAGCCCGAAGTCGGAGATGGCATCTCGAACGATGGCCAACATGCCGGCGACATAGGCGTAGGTGAGGGGCATGCCGGCGCCGCACATCGGGTCGGCGAGATACCGGTCGACCTCGTCGGGGTCGCGGCTGAGCCAGTCGCTCGCCGTCCGGGCCGGCTCGAACGCCTCGTTGAAGGGCCCGAGCATGTCGACGGGTTCCTCGCCCATTCCGGCGGCCACCGCCGCCTCGATTCCGGCGACCATCTCGTCGATGCCGTCGAGCGGGCCGGGACAGCCCGACAGGGCGTAGCCGATCAAACCGGATCGGTCCGGGGCGGCGTCGGGCCGTTCGACGAACGCCTGTGTGAGGAGCGCACCCATGGAGTGGCCGAACAACACGACGGGCAGGCCGGTCTCGGCCCGGGCTCGCGCCAACACTTCGCCGAGGTCGTCGAGCACGCCTTCCATGCCACGCGGTCCAAGCCGACCGGGACCCGTCGACGCCGCCGTCAGCCCGTGTCCCCGGTGGTCGATGGCGTACACGTGGGCACCGACGGAGTTGAGGAATCGGGCGAAACGTTCGTAGCGACCCGAGTGCTCCGACGCACCGTGGGCGATCACGACGGTCACCTTGGATGACGCGCACGACCATCGCCGATAGAACACCTCGACCCCGTCGCGGTCGGTGAAGCTCAGCTCGTCCATGTCAGGTCCCCCAGTACCGTTGGCGCAGCTCCCGCTTGAGCAGCTTGCCGGTGGGCAACCGCGGCAGCTGCTCGACGAAGTCGACCGACACCGGGCACTTGTAATGGGCCAGCCGATCGCGGCAGTACTGGATCAGCAACTGTTCCAGGTCGGGCCCCGGGCGGGCGCCCGCCGCGGCGATGACGACAGCTTTGACTTCCTCGCCGAAATCGCGGTTCGGGACGCCGATCACCGCTACGTCGGCGACCGAGGGGTGCATCACGAGCTCGTTCTCGACTTCCTGCGGATAGATGTTGACCCCGCCCGAGATGATCATGTGCGACACCCGATCGGTGAGATAGAGGTATCCCTCGCCGTCTAGGTAACCGATGTCGCCGAGCGAGCTCCAGCCGCGATCGTTGAACGCGGCCGCGGTCTTGGCGGCGTCGTTGTGGTACTCGAAGCGCATGTCGCTCTCGAACCAGATCTGACCCGGTTCGCCGACCGGCAGCTCGGCGCCGTCCTCGTCGAGGATGTGGATCACCCCCAGGACCGACAGGCCCACCGAGCCGGGGTGGCTGAGCCACTGTTCGGGCCCGATGGCACAGAACCCGTTACCCTCGCTGCCGGCGTAGTACTCGTGGATGATCGGGCCCCACCATTCGAGCATCTGTTGCTTGACGTCGACCGGGCACGGGGCCGCGGCGTGGACCGCCATGGTGAGGCTCGACAGATCGTGCGCCGTGCGCTCACCCTCGGCCAACTTGAGCATCCGGATGAAGTGCGTGGGCACGAACTGGGCGTGGGTCACCCGGTGCCGCTCGACGAGGGCCAGGGCCTCGGCCGCGTCGAACTGCTCCATCAGCACGACGGTGGCGCCGAGGCGTTGAGCGGTGGTCGACCACCCGAGCGGCGCCGCGTGGTACAGCGGCGCCGGGCACAGGTAGACGGTGTCGGGCGAGAACCCGTACATCATCTGGATGAGGCCAATGAGCGCGCCGCCCCCACTGCCGAATGGCTTCAGATCGAGCGCGGCTTTGATGCCCTTGGGCCGCCCGGTCGTTCCCGACGAGTAGAACATGAACGTGCCTTCGACCTCGTCGACGCCGGGGTCGGCGGGAAAGCGCTCGATGGCGTCCTCATACCGGTCGTAGCCGACGACGGGCCCGTCGACCGCTAGGCGGACCGCGACCTGGCCGAGGTACGGCTCCAGCGATCGGGCCAGATCGCCGAGGGCGGCCGATGTGATCAGCGCCGTGGCGCCACAGTCCTCGATGATGTAGCCCGCCTCTTCGGGCTTGAGGTGCCAGTTGATCGGGGTCACGTACAGCCCGCATCGCTGGGTCGCCCAGAAGACCTCGAAGTACCGGGCGTTGTTCTCGAGCAGCACGGCCACGTGATCACCGGGGCTAAGTCCCGACGCACGAAGGAGGTTGGCCAGCCGCTTGGATCGCTCGTCGAGCTGGCGGTAGGTGACGACCTCCCCGCTGGCACCCATGATGACGGCGGGCTCGTCGCCGCGCCCATCGACGTAGGCGCCGGGCTGCTGGTCGGTCATCTGTCTCCTCAGGCGGCGGGACCGGTCGGCCGGTGAACGCCTTGGACGGTAGCCCTTTCGTGCCCTCTTCACCCGGCCTACCCTGAGTGCGCGCCGATCGGCTCGGCCGGGAGAGACGGTGACATGACGAGCGAAGCAGTACCGGCCCAACCCGCGATCGACTTCCCGCGCGATCTCGGCGCGTTCGACTACCTGATGTTCCGGGCCGAGGCCGATCCGCGATCGCGGTCGGCCGGTCTGACCGTCGCCCTCCTCGACGAGGCTCCCGACCTCGCCCGGCTGCGCGGGGTGTTCGATCGGGCCAGCCGCGTGGTCGTGCGTCTTCGCCAACACGTGGTGGTACCCGCGCTGCCGATCGGGTCCCCGCGGTGGGTGATCGATCCCGACTTCGATCTCGAATTCCACGTCCGCCACGTCCGGCTTCCCGAGCCGGGCACGCTTCGCCAGCTGCTCGATCTCGCCCAGCCGATCCTGTCGGCGCCCTTCGACGTGGCGCGACCCCTGTGGGAGGCCTACCTCGTCGAGGGCCTGTCGGAGCCCGGTTGCTCGGCGGCGATGTTGATGAAGATGCACCACTCGCTCACCGACGGTGTCGGAGCGTTGGAGTTGCTGCGCCAGCTCTACGACTTCGAGCGCGACGCCGACCGTGGGCCCATGCCCTTGATCCCGCCACCCGAGGATCTGTCCAGTGTCGACCTGGTCAAGCACGCCGGCCGCCGGGCGCCCCAGTCCATGGTGACCTCGTCGGTCGTGCAGGCCCGCCGGGCCGTCCGGGTCGCCCGCCGGGTCGCCGGCGACCCCAGCCGGGCGGTGCGCGATCTCGGCTCGTTCGTCAGCTCGGCCCGGCGGGTTATCAGCCCGCCGCCGGTCGCCCCGTCGCCCGTGCTGGCCCGGCGAAGCCTCGGCCGGAGGTTCGAGACCATCGAGTTCCCGCTCGACCAGTTCCGGCGTGCCGCCAGGTCGGCCGGCGGGTCGGTCAACGACGCGTTCATCAGCGCCGTCGGTGCCGTTTTGCGGCTCTACCACGAGGGCATGGGCGTGATGGTCGATGCCGTGCCGCTCGCCATGCCGGTGAGCCTGCGCCGCGACGACGACCCGATGGGTGGCAACCGGTGGGCTGGTGCCCGGCTCCCGGTTCCCGTCTCGGAGCCCGACCCCGCCAAGCGGATCACCGAGATCCGCGAGCTGGTGCTCGGCGCGGTCGGTGAGCCGGCGATCGACGCGCTCAACTGGGTCGCCCCCATGCTGATCCACCTGCCGGGCCCCCTGCTCGGGGCGTTGTCGAGTATCACCGCCGGGACCGACGTCCAAGCGAGCAACATTCCCGGCTACCCCGTGACGACCTACGTCGCCGGCGCCAAGGTCTTGAAGGTGTTGCCGTTCGGACCGTTGCCCGGCGTAGCGATGATGATCGTGCTCTACACCCAGGCCGGCGTCGGATACGTGGGCGTCCACTACGACACCGCGTCGGTCAAGGACCAGGAGCTGTTCGCCCGCTGCCTGCGCGAGGGCTTCGACGAGGTGCTGGCACTCGATCCCGAACGTCGGCCCGCACGTCGCCGCAAGGCCCAGCCGTGAGCGCCGACATGCGACTCCCCGGCTCGGTCGCCGAGATCGCCTCCAGCCCCGCGGGCCCGGCCGTCGGCGCGTTCTTCGATCTCGACGGCACGCTGATCGCGGGATACTCGGCTCGCCATCTCGCCGAGCAGCGCTTGCGCGATCGTGACATCGGCGTGAACGAGCTCGTTCGCAGCCTCGGCTTCGCCGCCGAGGCCGGCCTCGGCCGAGCCGGATTCGACGATCTGTTGACGGTCGGGGCCCAGGCGTGGCGTGGCCGCTCGCACGACGATCTCGAGGAGATGGGCGAGCGCCTCTTCCACAACAAGATCGAGCGGCTCGTCTTTCCGGAGATGCGCGCGCTGGTCCGCGCTCACCAGGCGCGCGGCCACACCGTCGTGTTGTCATCGTCGGCCACGGCGTATCAGGCCGAGCCGGTGGCGCGGTTCCTCGGCATCGACGACGTGTTGTGCAATCGCTTCAGCGTTGTCGACGGCCTGCTCACCGGCGAGGTCGACAAGCCGGTGCTCTGGGGTCCGGGCAAGGCTGCGGCGGTGCAAACCTTCGCCAGGGCCCGCGGGGTGAAACTGGCCGAGAGTTACTTCTACGCCGACGGCGACGAGGACCTGGCGCTCATGTACCTGGTGGGCAACCCGAGACCCACCAATCCGGGCAAGCGATTGGCGGGCGTGGCCGGCGCGCGCGGCTGGCCGGTGCTGCGATTCGGGAGCCGAGAGTCGAGCTCGACCGGCGCGATCTTGCGCTCGGTGGCCAGCATGGCTGCCCTCGGACCGCTCGGCTCGGTCGGTCTCGCCGTGGGACTCGCTACGCGAGACAAGTGGCAAGGTCTGAACTTCGTCGCACCCCGGTTCCTCGACGCCATGTTCGCGCTGAACCGCGTGAAGCTCGAGGTCGCCGGGCGCGAGCACCTGTGGGCCGCCCGGCCGGCGGTGTTCACCTTCAACCACCGCAACAACTTCGACGCCTTCATGGCCGCCCGCCTGGTCGAGCGCGACTTCACCGCCGTGGCCAAGAAGGAGCTCCAGAACAGCCCGTTGCTCGGACTCTTCGGCCGGGTGGCCGACATGGCTTTCATCGACCGAGCCAGTCCGCGCGCCGCGGTCGAGGCGCTCAAGCCCATCGAGGATCTGGCGCGCGCCGGCCGGTCGATCATCATCGCCCCCGAGGGCACCCGGATCGACACGACCGGCGTTGGGCCGTTCAAAAAGGGCGCGTTCCGGATGGCCATGAGTGTCGGGATGCCCGTCGTGCCGATCGTCATCCACGACGCCGAGTTCGTCGCGGCGCGCGACGCGTCGGGTCTGAGTCCCGGCACCGTTCACATCACCGTGCTGCCACCGGTGCCGGTCGGCGACTGGACACCTCGCAACGTCAACGGCCACATCGCCGAGATCCGCCAGCAGTACCTCGACACGCTCGAATGCGGCTTCCAACCCGACGCCTGACCCCATCGGCCGCTGGCGTGCCGGCTAGGCGACGAGGTGATTCAGCAGGACCTCGATCCGTTCCTCGGTGAGTCGCTCGATGGTGGCCTCGTACGCCGCGTGCTCGATCCGGTCGTTGGCGCCGCTGTCCAGGATGTTCAGGCCATGGATCTTCAACTCG
The DNA here is from genome assembly GCA_964390555.1 of uncultured Acidimicrobiales bacterium. Taxonomy (GTDB): domain Bacteria; phylum Actinomycetota; class Acidimicrobiia; order Acidimicrobiales; family SHLQ01; genus CAVTWS01. The sequence continues at coordinate 43,778 of CAYMJU010000188.1, forward strand.
TCCCCGGTCGGTCGCAGCAGCAGCAGTCGCTTTCCCGTCCGATGCACGACCCGGCTCTCGCGCTCGAGCTGGGTGTTGTACCGGCCGCGGACCAGCGTCTGGAGCTGATTGGGAGGCTGCCGTGGATCGAAACCCATCGGTGCCAGGGCGATCACCAGCGGGCTGTGCCACTGCGCCGCCAAGTCGAGGTTGGTCACCGACGCCACGCCGCCATCGACGAGGCGACGCTTGCCCAGCCGGACGGGTGGGTACAGGCCGGGTATGGCGCAGCTCGCCTGCACCGACCGGTGCAGCGGGGCGTCGCTGTCGGCGCGGGTAAGCACCCTGCGGCGCCCTCGGTCGACGTCGGCGGTCACGATCCAGAGCGGGCGATCGGGCCAGGCGTCCGGGTAGCGGGCCTCGGCCCAGTCGGTCTCGCCTCCGACGTTGAGCAAGGACGCGGGGAACAGTCGCTGGACGATCTCCGGTGGTTCGGGCAGCCGCATCGGCAGCGGCAACAGCGTGCGCGTGAGGATCCAGCTCGACCCCACCATCCGCCGGGCCAGGTCCGGGTAGGACCGCCAGGCCCGCCCGACATGGGGCGTGTCCGCCGCGGAGGGATCGACCTGCCCGAAGATCTCGTCGACCGCTTTTCCGAGGCGGATCTCGGTCGCCAGTACCGAGCCGGCGCTGGTGCCCACGATCAGGTCGGCGTCGGCGGGATCGAGGCCCGCGACCTCGCTGACCGCTCTGAGCGCTCCGCACATGTAAGCCAGTCCCGTCGCGCCTCCGCCTCCGAGCACGAGCGTGAAGCCCTTGCCGGGGCGGCGACCGGTCCACGTCATGGTCGCCGCTGGGGGCTGCGCGCCCCCAGACCCCATCGGCACCCGGGGAGCTGCGCTCCCACGGCTGCACTCGCTCGCTGCGCTTCGCTCATCATCGTCGCTGGGGGCTACGCGCCCCCAGACCCCATCGGCACCCGGGGAGCTGCG
>CAYMJU010000189.1:0-9349 GCA_964390555.1 uncultured Acidimicrobiales bacterium
GGCCGTGAGCAGCAGAGCCGCGACCGACGCGGCGTTCTGCAGCGCGGCACGCGTCACCTTGGCCGGGTCGATCACACCGGCCTCGACCAGGTCGACCAGCTCACCGGTCTCCGCGTTCAGACCGACCGGCCCCGACGCCGCTTCGACCTGCTGCACGACGACGGCACCCTCGAGACCGGCGTTGTCGGCGATGAGCCGGCACGGCGTGTCGAGCGAGTTCAACACGATGCGGGCACCGGTCGCTTCGTCGCCTTCGAGCCCGTCAACCGCTGCTTTGACTGCGGCACGGCACCGGATCAGGGCGGTGCCGCCACCGGCGACCACACCCTCCTCGATGGCGGCACGAGTGGCCGACAGCGCATCTTCGATGCGGTGCTTCTTCTCCTTGAGCTCGACCTCGGTGGCGGCGCCGACGCGGACGACCGCAACGCCACCGGCCAGCTTGGCCAGACGCTCCTGGAGCTTCTCGCGATCCCAGTCAGAGTCGGTGTCGTCGATCTCGCGCTTGAGCTGGGACACGCGACCCTCGACGTCGGCCGGGTCACCGGCCCCCTCGACGATCGTGGTGTCGTCCTTGGTGACGACGACCTTGCGAGCCTGACCGAGCAGATCGATCGTGACGTTGTCGAGCTTGATGCCGACCTCTTCGGCCACGACCTGGCCACCGGTGAGGGTGGCCATGTCCTGAAGCATCGCCTTGCGGCGATCGCCGAATCCCGGGGCCTTGACGGCCACCGAACTGAACGTGCCGCGGATCTTGTTCACGACGAGCGTGGCCAGAGCCTCGCCCTCGATGTCCTCGGCGATGATCAGCAGCGGCTTGCCGGTCTGGATGACCCGCTCGAGCACGGGCAGGAGATCCTGCACCGAGGAGATCTTGCCTTGGACGAGCAGGATGTACGGGCTCTCGAGCACGGCCTCTTGGCGCTCGGGGTCGGTCACGAAGTACGGCGACAAGAAGCCCTTGTCGAACTGCATGCCCTCGACGAAGTCGAGCTCCATGCCGAACGTGTTCGACTCCTCGACGGTGACGACACCGTCCTTGCCGACGCGGTCGATGGCGTTGGCGAGGATCTCACCGATCGCGGGGTCGGCCGCGGAGATCGACGCCACCTGGGCGATCTTCTCCTTGGAGTCGTCGACCTTGACCGACTGCTCGGCGATCGACTCGACGGCAGCCTTCACGGCCTTCTCGATGCCGCGCTTGAGGCCCATGGGGTTGGCGCCCGCGGCCACGTTGCGCAGACCCTCACGCACCAGCGCCTGGGCCAACACCGTGGCGGTCGTGGTGCCGTCGCCGGCGACGTCGTTGGTCTTGGTCGCCACTTCCTTCACGAGCTGGGCGCCCATGTTCTCGAAGTGGTCCTCGAGCTCGATCTCGCGGGCGATCGATACACCATCGTTGGTGATCGTCGGCGCACCGAACTTCTTGTCGAGCACGACGTTGCGACCCTTGGGGCCGATCGTGACCTTGACCGCGTCAGCGACCTTGTTCACGCCGGCCTCGAGAGCGCGGCGCGCCGACTCGTCGAAACGGAGTTCCTTTGCCATGGTTCAGCTCACTTGACCACGGCGAGTACGTCGCGGCTCGACAGGATCAACAGATCCTCGCCCTCGACGGTGATCTCCGTGCCGCCGTACTTGCTGTACACGACCGTGTCGCCGACCTTGACGTCGAGCGCGATGAGCTCACCGTTCTGCTCGGAGCGCTTGCCCGGGCCAACGGCCAGGACTTCACCTTGCTGCGGCTTCTCCTTGGCGGTGTCGGGGATGACAAGACCGCTCGCGGTCTTCTCCTCGGACTGGCCGGGACGCACGACTATGCGATCCTCGAGGGGCTGCAGATTCATACATGCCTCCATGTCTGGGCGGTTCGAATGCCCACGGGTGGCGAGCGCGTTAGCACTCTCCTAGGGCGAGTGCTAACGATATGCGGCCGCCCCGACCGGCCGCAACGTCACGGTCGAGAAATCCCATCTCCGGTTGGGGAACGACGCGAACGCGGCGACGATGTCAGGTGAGTCCGAGGTTGGGGTCGGCGCCCGAGTCCAAGGGCGACGGACCTCGATCGCGTAGCTGCCACCAGGCCGCGGCCGCGACCATGGCGGCATTGTCGGTGCACATCGCCCGGCTCGGTAGCACCGCACGCACGCCGGCCGCCGCGGCCGACTCGGCCAGCAGCACCCGCAAGCGGCTGTTCGCGGCGACGCCTCCGGCCAGGCACACGGTGGACACCCCGGTCGCCTCGACCGCACGCATGGTCTTGGTCACCAACACATCGGCCGCGGCTTCCTGGAAGCTGGCCGCGACGTCAGCGGTCGCCACGTCGGGGTTCTTGCGCACGTGATTGACGACCGCGGTCTTGAGGCCGCTGAAGCTGAAGTCGAGGCCGTCGTCGCGCAGAGGGCGGGGGAAGGCGATCGCTGTGGGATCGCCCTCGGTGGCCAGGCGGTCGATCAGTGGACCGCCCGGATAGCCGAGCCCGAGATAGCGGGCGACCTTGTCGAACGCCTCGCCTGCCGCATCGTCGACCGTCGAGCCGAGCCGCCGGTAGCGGCCGTGATCGTCCATCGACACGATCATCGTGTGCCCGCCCGACGCGAGAAGCACCACCGCTGGCAGTTCGAGCTCGGGCTCGTCGAGGAACGCCGCGTACAGGTGGGCCTCGAGATGATTGACCGCCACGTACGGCACACCCCACACGAGCGACAGGGCCTTGGCCGCCGACACACCCACGAGCAGTGCTCCGGCGAGGCCGGGCCCACACGTCGCGGCCACGGCCTGAACGCTGGCGTCAGGCACGCCTGACTCGACGAGCGCCTGGGCGAGCACGGGAACGATTCGGTCGACGTGGGCCCGGCTCGCCACCTCGGGCACGACCCCTCCGTAGCGCGCGTGCAGGTCGACCTGGCTGCTGACGACCGAGCTGATCACATCGACGCCGCGGTCGACGAGGGCGACCGCGGTCTCGTCGCACGAGGTCTCGATGCCGAGGATCCGGTCGATGCTCATCGTCGTCGCTGGGGGCTGCGCGCCCCCAGACCCCATCGGCATCCGGGGAGCTGCGCTCCCTCGGCTGCACTCGCTCGCTGCGCTTCGCTCATCGGGCGCGCTCGCCTACGGAGACGGCGATGCCGGCCAGTCGGGCCGCGTACTCGGGGGCGTCGACGTCGTGGGCCCACATGATGAGCGCATCCTCGTTGTCGTCGGAGTAGTAATTCTTGCGGATCCCCGCTGGCGCGAACCCGAAGCGCCGGTAGAGCCGCTGGGCCCGCTCGTTGGTCACCCGCACCTCGAGGGTCAGCGCCCGCGTTCCACGTTCGATCGCACGAGGGAACGCGGCGAGCAGCAGTGCGGTGGCGACGCCGCGCCCGTGCCACCCCGGATCGACCGCGACCGTCGACAGGTGGGCCTCGTCGAGCACCAGCAGCAGACCAATGTGGCCGACCACGTTCTCGTCGGTGCGGGCCACCAGGTACAGGCGGTCGCGGGGCTTCGATAGTTCCTGCTTCCAGAGCACGAGCGACCACGGCTCGGAGTACACCGCGAGGTCGATGCGATGCACGTCGTGCAAGTCGTCGGCGGTCATCGACTCGACCGTGAGACTCGCCGGCAAGGTCACCGGACACCGCCGACCCGACCCGATCGGGTCGTCCAGTTGATCGCCGCGTCGGGCTCGCGCAGGTACAGCGGCTCGATCGCGGTGGGGGCGACGAACTCCTCCCGCATGGCGCGAGCGTGAGCCAACTCGACCAGGGCGCGGGCATCGGGGTGCGCCACCCCGGGGATCACGACCTCGACGTGACCGATCTCACGGAACACCTCGGCGTATCGCCCGGCACCGTCGCCGACGAGCAGGCACTCCTCGCCCGACGCCTGTAGATCGGCGGCCAGATCGTCGGGCCTCGACACCGAATAGCCGTCGAGACGCTGAACGCCGCCCGGCACGCGGCGGTAGGCGGCGTGGAACACCTCGTCTCGGCGAGCGTCGAGCACCGCCACGATGCGCCGGTTGGAATGGCGCACGACGAACGCCAGCAGGTCGAGGCTCGCGACGCCGACCATCGGGATCCCGAGGGCGTGGGCCATCGTGACACCGGTGGCTATACCGGCCCGGAGCCCGGTGAACAGGCCGGGCCCCACATCGACGGCGACGGCGCCGAGTTCACTGAGTGCCACGCCCGCCTGGCGACACACCATGTCGATCTGGGGCGCCAACAGCTCTGCGTGCATCCGGGGTCGCACCGCATGGCACGACGCCACGACCCCGTCAGGCCCCCCGATCGCGCAGCCAACCTGGGAGCTGGCGGTCTCGATCCCGAGGATCAGCACTATCCACCCCCGGTCCACGGCCCGAGGGCCCGCTCGAGGCCTCGCCGGCGCGCCGCCCACGACGGGCCGACCACCCGCACGACGAACGTGCGATCGTCGTCACCGTCGCCAAGGGCGATCGTCACCTCGAGATAGTCTGCCGGCAGCGCGGCGACGATGGCATCGCCCCACTCGATCAGGGTGACGGCGTCGTCGTCGAGCACCTCCGGGAGGTCGAGATCGTTCACCTCGGAGAGGTGGTCGAGCCGGTACACGTCGAGGTGGTTGACCTGTAGGCGGCCCTCGTATCGATTGGCGAGGGTGAAGGTAGGGCTCGTGACCGGCTCCGTGACGCCCAGCGCCATGGCGAACCCCTGGCTGAAGGCCGTCTTCCCGGCCCCCAGGTCGCCGACCAGGAGGACGAGATCGCCGGCCCGGGCGAGCGTCGCCACGGCCGCGGCGAGGTCGCGCGTCTGATCGGGGGCGTTCGTGCGGGCAAGGATCATGGCGTTTGAGCGATCCAGGTTACAGGCGGCCCACGAATCGGACCGCGCTCTCGACGGCCATCGTGGCGAGCAGCCGGACCACGTCGACGGGTGCCTCGACCTCGCCGGTCGCCGCGGCGACGATGGCGTCGCCGTCGCCGCGCGTGTGGGCGGGTACGAGGGCCCGCGCCAGACCATTGTGGCCGCCCTGGGCGACGAGATGGCACCCAACTTTGTCGAGCGCGGCATTGGTGACCACCAGCCCGACCGTCGTGGCCTCGGCGCCCTCGGGATCGCCGACCGGGGCCGGCCACCCTTCCCATGCACCGTCGAGGATCGCTGCCGCCGCGACGCCGTCGTCGATCTCGCCGACGGCATTGACGACGACCAGGGCCGCCACCACCACGTCGTCGCGACGCACGACGGCCGCTCCGAGCCCGCCCGCACGCGCGTGTTCGCGGCCCCGCCACTTACCGAGCGTGGCTCCGGTCCCGACACCCACGCGGCCGACCGCGACCGGTCCGTCGATCGCCGCCAGCGCCGCGCTCGTCGCCGCCGCGCCCTCGGCCGGACCGGGCCGAACGTCGGCCCGGCCCACCGCGAGGTCGTAGATCCCCATTCCCACGACGATCGGCACGCGGCCGGCTGCGGTCTCGAATCCCCGGCCGGCGGATTCGAGCACCCGCATTGCACCGTCCCCCGCGGCCAGTCCGAACGCCGACCCGCCGCTCATCACCACCGCATCGACGCTGGCCACCGTCCGGGTCGGGTCGAGCAGGGCGAACTCGCGGGTTGCGGGAGCCCCGCCACGCACCTCGCCCGACGCGACCGTACCCTCGGGGAACACGACAACCGTGCACCCAGTCATGGCGTCGTGGTCGCTCCAATGCCCGACCCCGACCCCGACGATCCCGAGATCGATGCCGTCAGGCAAGTCCGAGGCTCTCGTAGGCGGCCTGCTTGAGCGAGAACCCGCGCAGGTCGAGGTCGGCTACCCGGATCTCGTTCGGGGTGTAGGCGAACCCGACCCGGTTGTCGGTGTCGCCGAACGCCGACGACCCACCCATGCCGCTGTGCCCGAACGCCGTCGAGCTGGGGCCGAACATCTCGAGGCTGTTGCCCTGGAACCCGAGAAGCCACTCCAGTTCCATTCCGAGGCACAGGTTCATGCCGGAGTTCTGGGGTTGCCGTGCGGCGTCGAGGGCGGAGCGGCTGAGCACGCCGCCGCGGGCGACCTCACCGTAGATGTGCGCCAGCGCCCGGGCGTGGCCGTGCCCGTTGGCCCCGGGGATCTCGGCCGAGCGCCAGGTCGCGCGGTTGGCGGCCGCGGTATCGATCGACTGGTTCCCCAGCGCGATGCGGCCGAATTCGGGCAGCGACTCGTGCAACGGCACCGACCGCGGACCGGGCGGGTCGACCAGCGGAGCGATCCGGGGGTGTTCCGCCACGGGCACGCCGATGTAGAAGCCGTCGGCGACCCCGAGCGGCGTCGCTACCTCGTCGGCGAAGAACCGGCCGACTGAGCGGCCCGTGATTCGCCGGATCACCTCGCCGACGAGGAACCCGTAGGTCACCGCGTGGTAGCCGCATGCCGTGCCCGGCTCCCACATCGGTGTCTGGGCCGCCAGCCGGGCGCACGCCCGATCCCAGTCGGCCAGCTCGTCGAGCTCGATCCAGTCCTCGAACCCCGGCAGCCCCGCCTTGTGGTTGAGGAGCATCGACACCGGGATCGACCCCTTGCCGGCTTGGGCGAATTCGGGCCAGTACCGGGCCACCGGGGCGTCGAGATCGAGCAGTCCCCGGTCGGCGAGCAGGTGGGCGCACACCGCGACCATCCCCTTGGTCGTCGAGTACACGTTGACGATCGTGTCGGGCTCCCACCGACGGGCGCGGTCGGCGTCGACGTGGCCGCCCCACAGATCGACAACGCACTCGCCATCGAACACGATCGACACCGCGGCGCCGAGATCGCCGTTCTCGGCGAAGTTCCGTTCGAAGGCAGCCCGAACCGGTGCGAACCGCTCGTCGCAATAGCCGTCGATGTGCATTCGGCCAGTCAAGCACGCGCGCGGTCGCCGCGCGATGTGCGTCGGCGGTTCGTCCGCCCGTCAGCGAGCGTAGCGGCGGGGCACGCGGGGCCCGATGGCGCAGACGATCTCGTAGCCGACGGTGTCGAGCCGGCTGGCCACCTCGTTCGCGGTGATGCACTCGCCGCCCTGCGCGCCGATGAGCACGACCTCGTCACCGACAGCAACCGGGTGGTCACCACAGTCCACGACGAGTTGGTCCATCGTCACCACGCCCCGGATGGGTCGCAACCGTCCGCCGATGAGCACCTCGCCCCCTACCAGTCCAAGCCGCCGCGCCACCCCGTCGGCGTAGCCGATCGGGACCGTGGCGACGGTGGTCGAACGCTCGGCCGTCCACCGGCGGCCGTAGGACACCGTCTCACCCGATCCGATCCTGCGCAGGGCGCTCACCGCTGAACGCAGGGTGAGAGCGGGGTGCAGCTCGGCGTCGCCAATGCCGGGAGCCGGTGGGATTCCGTACAGCGAGATCCCGCAGCGGACCATGTCGTAGCGGGCACGCGGATGAGCGAACGTTCCAGCTGAGTTCGCCGCGTGGAGCTGTTCGGGCGCGGCCACGGCCCGTACCGCATCAACGACCGATTCGAACCGATCGAGCTGAACATCGGTGAACGGGTCGTCGGGCGCGTCGGCCACGGCTAGGTGGGTGTAGAGCCCAGCGAAACGTGACCTCCCGGTGGTGATCTGGCTGGCCAGCGAGGGCGCGTCGCCGGGGTCGCACCCGACCCGGTGCATGCCGGTATCGACCTTGAGGTGTACGGCAACGCCGGCGGCGGACGCCGCGGCCACGCCCGGCACCGAGTACGCGGTGACCTCGAGCCCCAGGTCAGCCGCCGCGGCCATGTCCTCAGGAGGGGGCTCGGACAGCACGATGATCGGCGCGGTGATCCCTGCCCTCCGCAACATCGCCGCCTCCAGGACCATGGCCACCGCCAGCCGCGCGACCCCGGCATCGACGGCCACTGACGCCACCTCGACCGCGCCGTGGCCATAGCCGTTGGCCTTTACGACCGCGCACAGCTCGACGCTCGGCCCGACGATCCGGCGGAGGGTCTCGACGTTGGACGCGATGGCCGACAGGTCGACCACCGCCTCGGTGGGTCTCACGCCAGCGCTCGTGGGATCAAGTCGGGGAGATCGCCGGCCATCAGACCATGAGACGGGCCGAAGCCGGCCGCCCTGCCGTGGACGTGAGCGCCCAGCGCGGCGGCGTCGAGGGGAGCCACGCCGCGGGCGAGAAGTGCCCCGATGATCCCCGCCAAGACGTCGCCAGTGCCCGCGGTAGCGAGCCGGGCGTCGCCAGCGGTGACCACGCGCACGGCCCCCGCAGGGTCAGCCACGACGGTCGTCGGTCCCTTCAGCAGGACCACCGCACCGGTGGCCGCGGCCAACGACCGGGTGTCGGCAAGTCGGTCGGCCGACGGGCGACGACCCGTGAGCCGCTCGAACTCGCCGTCGTGTGGCGTGAGAACCGCCGGCGCCAGACGGCGTCGCAAGATCTGCCCGACATCGGTGCCGAGCGCCCACAACCCGTCCCCGTCGACCACCACTGGCATCGGGAGCGTGGCGGCGAGCTCTCGGGCGGCGTTCACCGTCGGCGTCTCGCGACCGATCCCTGGTCCGAGCACGGCCGAACGGAAGCGACCCAACTCGAGCTCGCGCACGCGGCCGCGGAACGTGACGACCTCGGTCGGTGCCGCGTCGTCGACCGCGCCCGATGGCGATGTCCACACGACGTATCCGGCGCCGCTTCTCAAGGCCGCTCGGCTGGCCAGGTGGGCCGCGCCGGTCATCCCCGGCGAGCCGGCGATCACGACACAGGCCGCATTCCACTTGTGCGCGTCGCGCGGTCGCACCGGCAGGTCCCCGAGGTCGGCATCGGTGACGAGGTGGGCCGAGGCCCTCGACGTGTCGAGGCCGATGTCGGCCACGACGACCTCACCCTGATACCACCGCCCGGGGGGCAGGAGGAGCCCCGGCTTGTACGCCGCGAACGTCACCGTTCGATCAGCGCGGAACGGCTCGCCGCGAAGCTCTCCGGTCAGCCCATCGACGCCCGAGGCGATGTCGACCGCGAGCACCGGAACGCCGGAGGCGATCGCTGGTCCTCGGTAATCGGATCGCAGCCCGGTGCCGTACGCGGCGTCGATCACCAGATCGGTCAAGGGCTCGAGCCCGGCGGTCGTGGCTTCGACGATCCGGACTCGCACACCGCGTTCGCAGAGCCGGCGGGCGGCGACGCGGCCGTCGGCGCCATTGTTGCCCTTGCCGGCCACGACGGTGACCCGGCGCCCATAGGCCTGGCCGAGCATGCGGAGCGCCTCGCGCGCCACGGCGGCGCCGGCGCGTTCGACAAGCACGTCGATGGGCGCTGGCGCGGCGTTGTCGATGGCGGCCATCTCGGCCGGCGTGACGATCGGGATCACGGCGCGGCGCCCTCCGCGATCACGAACGCCTGGGCTATGG
>CAYMJU010000190.1:0-43748 GCA_964390555.1 uncultured Acidimicrobiales bacterium
AGGCCGCCGTAGGTCGGGAACCCTTCGGTTTGAATCAGCCGGGTGCGCGCCTGCTCGGCGAGCCTATCGTCATTCAGCGCCAGCCAGCCGCCGATGTTGGCGAAGGCATCCTTCTTGGCACTCATGGTCATGCCGTCGGCATCGGCAAACATGTCGCGCACGATGTCGACCACGCCGCGCGCGCCCTGGCCCGGCTCGCGGATCTTGATGAACCAGGCATTTTCGGCGAAGCGGCAACCGTCGATGATCATCGGTATGCCATGGCGCCTGGCGAGCGCGGCGACCGCGCGGATATTTTCCAGGCTCACCGGTTGCCCGCCGCCGGCGTTGTTAGTCACCGTCAGCATCACGCACGGCACCTTGCCGCGCTCGGCGTTGAGCAGCGCCTCGAGGCGCGCAAGATCCATGTTGCCCTTGAAGGGATGCAGGTTGGCGGGATCGCGCCCCTCCTCGATCAGGCGGACACGGTGCCGGTCCACTCGTGGCCACAGATGGCCGGGTTGTAGGGGCGGCCCGACTGGTAGGCGTGGACGTCGGTCCCGCAGATGCCGCAGAACGCGATGTCGACCACCACGCCACCGGACGCGGGCACGGGTTCGGGGAACTCCCTCAGCTCGACGATCCGGGCACCGGTGATCAGCGCTGCCAACATGTGAGCTCCCTCGTGTCAGGAATCTATCGCGCGATCAATTTCCGTGATTGGCAATTATGGTGGCCGCATGAGCGCCGACGCCATCGAGGGCCTGAAGGCCACCCACGCCGATCTGCAAATCCGTCTTGGCACGGATCACGCCCGAGCAGTGGGATCGGCCGAGCGCCTGTACAGGCTGGCGGGTGCGCGACGTGCTCGCCCACATCACGTCGAACTTCAAGGAGATGGTCGACCCCTCGCCGACTCCCTCCGATCCGCCGCCGGCGATGACCGCCGAGCAGGCCATGGACGCGCTCGTCGACCCTCGCCGTTCCTTTACACCCGAGCAACTCCTCGCGGAGTACGAGCAGTTCCGCGAGGCCGCTTTCGCGACACTCACGGCCATGCAGGACGAACCGCTGGCATCGGCGCCGCTGCCGGTCGGAGAGCTCGGCACCTACCAGATGCACCAGTTGGCCAACGCCTACTGCTTCGACCGCTACTGCCACCTGCGCCACGATCTGCTGACACCGTCGGGACCGCTCGAGCTCGATCTTCCAGCCGCCGACGACGTCCGGCTGCGCCGGGCATCGACTGGATGTGGGCCGGGCTCCCACAAATGTGCGCCGGCACTCTGTCGGTTGTGGCTCGGCCCCTCACCGTCGAGCTCACCGGAGCCGGTGGCGGAGTGTGGACGCTGCATCCTGCGGGCGCTGACGGGCTCGTGAGTGTGGCCGCGTGCGACCGCAGCGGGGTCGCCATAGTGACGTCCGCCGCGCACGACTTCGTGAGTTGGGGTACCACCCGGAGTTCGTGGCGAGCGGCTTGCACGATCGACGGGGACGCCAACTACGCGGCGGCGGTCCTCGACGCCATCGACATCATCTGAGCGGGCCAACATGCCCATTGACGCTGTCGTGTTCGACTTCGGGGGCGTGGTCATCACGCCCATCACCAACCAACTCACCCGTCTGGCGGAACGGGCCGGCGTCGACATGTTGACCATGCTCGAGGTCGTGATGGGGCCCCGTCACCACTCGTCTGACCACCCCTGGCACCGGGCCGAGCGCGGCGAGATACCGACATCGGACATCCAGGGCCTCTTGGCGCCCTATGCCCACACGGCGAACATGAACCTGGTGGGCGACGAGATCGACGACATCATGACCGGCCAGGGGTTCACGGTGAACCACGTCGTCGTCGATCGCATCCATTCGCTACGGGCCGAGGGTCTACCGGTGGCGTTGCTCACCAACAGCTTCGTCGAGGCCCGCCACATCATCGAGGCCGCGATCGACTTCGCCGTGTTCTCCGAGGTCGTCGACTCGTCGTTGGTGGGCTGTCGCAAACCCGAGCCGGGGATCTACGAGGTCACGTCGTCGCGGCTCGGTGTACCACACGATCGCATCGCCTACCTCGACGACTTCGCCGACAACCTCACCCCGGCCGAGGCGCTCGGGTGGTCGACCATCCACGTCGTCGACCCCGACGAGGCGCTCAGCCGACTCGCCGAGCTGATGTCGCCGAGTTGATGTCGCGGAGAGCCCCGGCTGGACGTTAATTAACTCTTCGATCAATAATGGGGTCTACCTCCTCGAAGGGACCCACCAACCGTGAGCCAACTACCGGCGGGCGACTCAACCGAACTCGGCCAGGCCCGATCGCCCGGCATCAGCTACCAGGAGTTGCTCGACACCGACACGCGCCCGGTGCCGGACGTGCTGCGGGTCGAGCACCCCCGTTTCATGGGCGCCGGCGAGATCTCGATCGACCGCTACATCTCGCGCGAGTGGCACGAGGCCGAGGTCGCCAACCTGTGGAGCCGGGTGTGGCAGTTCGCCTGCCGGGAGGAGGAGATTCCCGAGGTCGGCGACTATGTCATCTACGAGATCGTGCGGTCGTCGTATCTGGTGATCCGCACGGCGGCCGACGAGATCAAGTCATACCCCAACGCCTGCCTTCACCGCGGCCGTCAGCTCAAGGACTACGCGGGTCGCTGCAACGAGCTGCGATGCCCGTACCACGGTTATACGTGGGCGCTCGACGGCACCCTCGCGCGCGTCCCGTCGGAATGGGACTTCGGCCAGGTCGTGCCCGAGGAGTTCTCGTTGCCGGAGTGTCGGGTGGGTACGTGGGGCGGGTTCGTGTTCATCAACCCCGACCCGGGCGCCGAGCCGCTAGCGGACTACCTCGGCGAGATCGTCGACCACTTCGCGATCTGGGACCTGTCGACGCGCTACAAGCAGGCCCATGTAGCCAAGGTGATCCAGGCCAACTGGAAGATCGCCCAGGAGGCGTTCTGCGAGGCCTACCACGTGAGCGGCACCCACCCCCAGGCCCTCGCGTACCTGGGTGACACCAACTCCCAGGTCGACATCTGGGAGAACGTGGCCCGGGCCATCACGCCTGGCGGCACGCCGAGCCCACAACTCGATCCGCCGCCGAGCGAGGACGAGATGATGCGGTCCATGCTCGACATCCGCGATGGCCAGGCGAACCCCCTTCCCGTGCCCGACGGCAAGACGATGCGGCAGGTGGCCGCCGAGGGCGCCCGCGAACGGTGGCGCCCGACCGTCGGCGACGTGGTCGACGACATGTCCGACGCCGAGCTGAACGACAACCTCGACTACACGGTGTTCCCGAACTTCCATCCGTGGGGGGCGTTCAACCGCATCGTGTACCGGTTCCGCCCCAACGGCGACGACCATCGGAGCGCGATCATGGAATGCATCTATCTCGCCCCCTTTGCCGGCGAACGGCCACCGCCGGCACCGATGCACATGCTCGAGGACCACGAGTCGTTCACCGACGCGCCCGAGCTCGGGATGCTCGGCAAGATCTTCAACCAGGACCTGTTCAACATGTCCAAGGTGCAAAAGGGGCTCGAGTCGACCCGCAAACCGACGGTCACCCTCAGCCTGTACCAGGAATCGAAGGTCCGGTGGTTGCACGCCAAGCTCGACGAGTGGGTACTCGGGAGCGCTTCGTCGGGCGGTGCGCGCTGATGTTGGGCCTACGCCATCCCTTCACCGGTGCGCTCTACGAGCGCGAACCCGACGGCAACCTGCTCGTGACCCTCGGCGACCGGTGGGGGCGGTTCCGCGCCGACGGGTCGTGGATCGAGGGAGCGGTCCGTGAATGCGACCCGCAGCTGTGCGGCTGGGTCGTCGGGCCGATCATCCCGAACCATCGCCTGGTCGAGTCGGTCCCCCCGCCCTCGGTGGGTGTGCCGTCGATCACCGGCTCGTCGAGGAGATAGCCGTGAGCGCGGGCCGGTCCGGCCTGGTCGCGATGGCGCGGCGCACGCTGGCCCACGCCAGGGCCGGGACGCACCCCATCGAGTCCGGCGTGGTGAAAGTGAAGGCGTCGACGTACACCGACCCCGATCGGTGGAAGTTCGAGATGGACCAGATCTTCGGGCGGGTCCCGCTGGTGCTGGGGTTCAGCTGCGAGCTGGCCGAGCCGCACGCGTTCAAGACCATCGAGGTGCGCGGCGTACCGATCCTTCTCGTGCGCGGCGGCGACGGCGTGTTGCGCTCGTTCGTGAACTCGTGCAGCCATCGCGGTGCGATCGTCGTGACCGAGCCCTCGGGCGTCGCTCGACGGTTCAGCTGCCCGTATCACGCGTGGACCTACGACCCCCAGGGCGCCCTGGTCGGGATCTTCGACAAGGGTGTCTTCGGCGACGTCGACCCGTCGTGCCATGGCCTCGTGCCGCTTCCAGTGGCCGAGCGGGCCGGGCTGGTGTTCGGTGCTGTCCGGCCCGACGCCTGGTTCGACATCGACGCCTGGCTCGGAGGCTACGCCGAATTGTTGGCCGAGCACCGGTTCGAACACTGCCGCCTGGTGGGTCGCCAAACGGTGGCCGGACCGAACTGGAAGTTGGCCTACGACGGCTACCTCGACTTCTACCACCTGCCGGTGCTGCACCGGAACAGCTTCGGCCCCGACTACTGCAACGTGGCCATCTACGACGCCTGGGGACCGCACCAGCGGCTTACCCAGCCCGACGCCCGTCTGAAGGTCCTCGACGACGTGCCCGAGGACGATTGGCCGGTCGAGGCCATGCTCGGCGGCGTGTGGACGATCTTCCCTCACGTCTCGGTCGCCACGTTCGCCATCGACGACGCACCGCCCGGCGGCCGGCTCTACATGGTGTCCCAGCTCCTGCCGGGTGACGCCCCCGGCTCGTCTGTCACCTACCAGAACTTCCTCGCCACCTTCGAGCCCACCCCCGACACCCAGCAGTCGATCGACATGCGCATGGCGTTCCTGCTCGACGTCGTCCGCGACGAGGACTACGCGACTGGGCTCGGAATCCAGAAGGCCCTTCGCACCGGAATCCGCGAGCACGTGCTGTTCGGGCGCAACGAGGCCGGCGGCCAGCGGTTCCACGCATGGGTCGAGCGCTTCCTCGCGGCCGGCGACGACGAGTTGCCGGCGCTGGTGGCCGCGGCCGAGGAACTGCACCACCCCTGAGCGTCACCGAAGGCGCGCCGGACATATCGCGCGGTTAGTTTCTTCGGATGGACATTCTCGAAGCCGTCTACACCACTCGCGCCATGCGCCGCCTCGAGCCCACCCCGGTGCCCGACGAGCTGTGGCCCGTGCTGTTCGACGCCGCCATCCGCGGCCCCAACAGTGGCAACGAGCAGCGGTTCCGGTTCGTCGTCGTCACCGACCTCGACGTGAAGTCGAAGATGCAGGCGCTGTACCGAACCTGCCTGGACCAGATCAACGCCACGCAGTACGCCGCGGTGCAGGACCGCATCGCGGCCGGTGACCCCAACGACCCTCTCGTGGCGCAGTCGGCGCGGGTCGATCGGTCGGCGCAATGGCTGGCCGACAACCTGCACCAGGCGCCGGCGCTGATCTTCGTGTTCGGCAAGCCGGGCGGCGAGACCACGACCTTCCCGTGCCTGTGGAACCTGTGCCTGGTCGCCCGGGCCAACGGGCTCGGCACGACGGTCACGACGTTGCTGAAGCACCGCAAGGACGAGGTCGAGTCGCTGCTCGGCGTCCCCACCGACGGCGTGTGGCACATGCACGCCATGATCCCGATCGGTTTCCCCACGGGGAAGTGGGGTGTGCCCAAGCGCCGCCCCGCGGAGGAGGCGGTGTTCGCCGAGCGCTGGGGTCAGCCGGTGGATTGGTCGGTGCCCGAGTCGTTGTGGTCCCCGCCGGCGTGAGGTACGCCATCAGCACCTCGCCTCAGCACACCACATGGCCGTGGCTGTCGGAGGTGTGGCAGCGGGCCGACACCCACGAGGTGTTCGAGTCGGGGTGGACCTTCGATCACTTCGTGCCGCTGAGCGGTGACCTCGACGGTGACTGCCTGGAAGGATGGGTCACGCTCACAGCGTTACTCGCCGCCACCGAACGGCTGCGGGGCGGGGTGCTGGTCTCGGGCATGGTGTACCGCCACCCGGCGCTGCTAGCGAACATGGCAGCCACTCTCGACGTCACCAGCGGGGGACGTCTCGAGCTCGGCGTGGGCGCCGGCTGGCACGTGGGGGAGTGCGCGGCCTACGGCATCGATCTCGGCACCATGACCGAGCGCTTCGACCGGTTCGTCGAGGGCCTGGCCGTGATCGAGACGCTGCTCACGAAGGACCGGAGCGATTTCTCGGGCCGGTACTTCCAGCTCCGTGACGCGCCTTGCAACCCCAAGCCGGTCCAACAGTCGTTGCCGCTCTGCATCGGTGGGTCGGGACGCACGCGGACCATTCCGCTGGTGGCCCGCTACGCGGACCACTGGAACTATGGCTCCCAGACGGCGTCGGTCGACGACTTCACGGCGACGCGCGAGGTACTGGCTCGCTGCTGTGAAGGCGCGGAGCGCGACCTCGCCGATCTCACCGTGTCGGTCATGGTTCGCGGCGGCGATCTCGACCACCTGGTCGCCGAGTGCGCGTCCTACGAGGCGGCGGGCGCCGATCTCGCCATCATCTCGATCCCCAAGGACGAGGCCCCCGTCGTCGTCGACCGCCTGGCCGCGCGGCTCAGTGGCGGCTGAATGGCCCTCGACCGCGAGACCGAGGCCGCCCACCGGGCCGCGTGCGACGCCGGACTCGACGGCTACAACGATCCCGGGACCGGCCTGTTCGTCTTCACGCGCGCCTACCACCTCGACCGCGGGTCGTGCTGCGAGTCGAACTGCCGCCACTGCCCCTGGCCGCCACGGGGGGCGTAGACGTGCATTGCGTGCGCGGCATAGTTTGACGACCTCCAACCTGTTCGCAAGACGCTTCTCGCAGCCCACGTCGGAACGCTGCGCTCTGAGGAGCGATCCCTCCTTTGTGGCGCGCTGCACGCACTCGCCGATTGCTGACGCGTCCCCGCGCCGAGCAGTCGCTCCGTCAGCGCAGCGGATCGGTGCCGTCCCAGGTTGCCGACGCCTCGGCGATGTCGGCCTAGAAGGCGCGCATGCGGTCGGTGTCGGCGTAGATCTCGACGAAGTGGCCCAGCTCGGGCCGGGCGTCGTGCATCGCGAAACGGTTGCCCCCGCCGGACGTGCCGGCCAGCACCTCGGGCCAGCCGTAGACGGCGAGCCGGGCGCCGGCTTCATCGACGTCGTCGATGAAGAAGGCCAGGTGGTGAACGCCAGGAGCGATGGTCACCGGGCTGTCGTGGTGCACACAGAACAGCTCGAGCATGAGCCCGCCCCACTGGCTGAACGCCGACGAGTGGTCGAACGTGCCGGGCTGGCCCGCCAGGCGGGCGCCGTTGACCTCGATGTGGTCACGCACGCGGAACGGCCCGACGCCGCGCTCGGCCCACGCCAACGCTGCGGGTCGCACGTCGGCAACGGCGTAGGCGACCTGGATCGGCGGCCCGAGACCGAGAGCGCCGAAGGAGCGTGGACTGCTCAGTACTGCGCCGTGCCGCCGTCGACGGGGAACAGGGCCCCGGTGATGCCGGAGGCCTGGTCGGTGGCGAGCAGCACGGCGGCGGCCGCCACCTCCTCGACCGTGTTCGGCCGCTTGATCGCTGA
Source organism: uncultured Acidimicrobiales bacterium (assembly GCA_964390555.1). GTDB lineage: Bacteria > Actinomycetota > Acidimicrobiia > Acidimicrobiales > SHLQ01 > CAVTWS01. The sequence goes on from CAYMJU010000190.1 coordinate 7,626, forward strand.
GTCCTTGGCGAAGATGTCGGCCAGCGCGTCGAGGTCGGGCAGGCCCATGACCTGGATCGTGTCGGGACCCGAGTCGTAGAACATGTCGGTGAGCACGATGCCGGGGCAGATGGCGTTGACCGTGATCCCGAGCGTGCCGACCTCGTGGGCGGCGCTCTTGACCAGCCCGTTGATGGCGTGCTTGTTGGCGGCGTAGCCGGGGATGCCAGCCTTGCCGAGCTTGCCCTCGACCGACGAGATGGCGATGATCCGCCCGCTCTCTCGCGGGATCATGTGCTGCAACGCCTTGCGCATCCCCCAGAACGTGTGGTTCAAGTTGAGGTCGAGCTCGTACTGCCACTCCTCGTCGCTCATGTCGGCGACGGTCGCGGTCTGGCCGACCCCGCCGGCGTTGAGCACCATGATGTCGAGGCGGCCGTAGTGGTCGATCGTGCCCTGCACGAGCGCCTCGACATCGGCCTTCTTGGTCGCGTCGCATTCGATGAAGTGCGCGTTGTCGCCGGCGCCCATCTCGTCGAGACACCGCTGGCCCTTCTCGGCGCTCCGACCGCTGACCACGACGTTGGCCCCTTGGGCCACGTAGGCCTCGGCGATGGCGCGACCGATGCTCCGGGTGCTGCCGGTGATGGCGGCGACCTTACCGTCGAGTTTTCCCATGTCTTCCCCCTCAGCTCAGTAGGCGGCGGTGCCGCCGTCGATCGAGATCTGCGCCCCGCTGATGCCGCCGCCGATGTCTGATGCCAACAGCACGCACACCTGGGCGACGTCGCCCACGGCGTTGAGCCGCTTGGTCGCGGTCTCGGAGGCGAACAGCTCGAGGAACGCTTCGTAGGTCATGCCGGCGGCTTCGGCTGCCCCCGGCCCCTTTTCCTTCATCATGTCGGTCTCGATGGCGCCCGGGCACACGGCGTTGACCGTGATGCCGAGGGTGCCGACCTCTTGCGCGGCCGACTTGGTGAGCCCGTTGACCGCGTGTTTTGCAGCCACGTACGGCGATATCACCGGCTTGCCGTACTTGCCCTCGACCGAGCTCATCGTGATGATCCGGCCCCACTGCTGGGGGATCATGTAGTGCAGCGCCCGGCGCATGGCCCAGAACGTGTGCCAGAAGTTGACCTTGAGGGCGAAGTCCATGGCGTCGTCGGTGAGATCGACGACCGGGGCGTAGTTGTCACCGCCGCCGGCGTTGGCCATGAGGATGTCGATGCGCCCGAAATGCTCGACGGTGCCGTCGATCACCGCTTCGACCTCGGACCGCACGATGGCGTCGCCCTGGATGTAGTGCAGTCGGTCGCCGGCGCCGATCTCGGCCAGCGTGGCAGCACCCTTGTCGGGACTTCGACCGTTGATCACCACCCGGGCACCCTCGGCGAGGAACGCCTCGGCCACGGCTCGGCCGATGCCGCGGGTACCGCCGGTGATGGCAGCGACCTTGCCTTCGAGCTCCATGTCTCCCCCTGCGCGCACTCGTCGTCGGACGACCAATCGCGGTCGTGGAGGAAATCTATCGCGCGATCACTTTCCCGGGTCGGGTCGGGCCGGGCCGACCCGGTCAGGCCGAGGCGGCGATGGCCGCCGGGGGCGACAACAACTCGGCCCGCAGCAGCAACTTCACACCGTTGACGGCGAGCCGATGGGTCGCCAGATCGTCCGATACGGCGTCGGTCAGCCCGACGGTGATGACCGAGATGAGGGCGATCGCGGCGTCGCGAAGCGACAAGTCGATCTCGCCGGTGGTGATGCCGTGGTCGACCATGCTCGCGAAGAAGCCGTTGCGGGCCTCGGACCAGCCCGCCATCAATGCACCGGCGACTTCGGGGTGCCGGCGCGCGTCGACCCGAGCCGCGCCGAGGAACGTGGCGAGCGTCGGGTCCTCGCGGTTGAGGGAGTGGGCGCGTTCGAGCACCGCTTCGAGCTTGAGGACGAAGGTGTCCTCGCGGGCGGCCGCCCCCTCGAGCTCGTCGTAGACGCGGCGTCGAACGTCTTCGAACACGGCCGTGTAGATGTCGAGCTTCGAATCGAAGTAGTGGTAGATCGCACCGGTGGTGATGCCGGCCTCTTCGGCGAGGGACCGGTTCGTCGTCGCCTCGAAACCCAACTCGGCGAAGCAGCGTCGGGCCACATCGACGAGGCGCTCACGCGTCTCGGTCGAACTCGAAGCCGGTGGTCGGCCAAGCCGCCGTGTGGTCACGCCGGGAGTCTAACGGCCACCCCTCCAGCCGCCCCCGGTTCGCGGAGCCGCGTTCAGAAGCTTCCCTCGGCGACGCGATCGATGCGCTGGAGGACGATGAGGTCCTCGTGCAGCTCCATCCACACGTCGTGGTACGACTCGCACATGACGCCGGTGAATTGCTTGTGCTCGCCGCCAACCACGCGGGTGGCTGCGGCACGGAGCCGATCGCCGTAGCGAGCGAGCCGGCCGAGGACGGCCGACATGGCATCGACCACGGGGATGGCGCGCGAGGTCAGGTCGGTCAGCTCGGCGATCCGTTCGGTGTCGTAGGCGGCGTCGGTGTGGTCGTTGATGTCGCTACCGCGCATCTGCCACGCGGTGCACAGTGCCTTGAACTCGAGGTTGAGCCCGAGGAAGGTCTCGTAGGGCCCGTGCAGCGATGCGACGACCTCGGCGGGTGCGAGCTCGTCGAGCAGTGCGGTGTGGCGCTCCTTCCCGGGTGAGAGGAGGCCGTAGAGATCGCGGGCTTCGACGTGGCGGACCTCGCCGGCCTCTATGAGCGCGGTGAGCAGGTCGACCGGGTGAAACCCGAGACTGGCGACGAACCCGGCGGGCGTCACGAAGCCGCGGATGCGCATCGTGTGTAGCACATGCCCGACGTCGATGGCGTCGCTCGCCAGAGCGTCGGCGCCCGCCCGCGTGGCGGCGGGCGGTGCCGAGAAGTCGACACGGTCGATGTCGACACGACCGGTGGCGAGCAGAGCCCGCGCGACGGCGAGGCGGGCCATCGGCACGCGGTACGGGGAACAGCTCACCGAGTCGAGGCCGAGGCCGACGAGGAAGGCGACCGACGACGACTCGCCGGCGTGCTCGCCGCACACACCGAGCTTGATCGACGCCTTGGCGGCTCGAGCGGATTCACAGGCCTGGCGAATCAACTCGCCGACGCCGTCCTGGTCGAGAACGGCGAACGGGTTGGCGGGCAGGATCGAGTGCGCCAGGTACGCGGGGAGCAACTTGGCCTCGACGTCGTCGCGGCTGAACGCGAAGGTCATCTGGGTCAGATCGTTCGTGCCGAACGAAAAGAAATCGGCATGTTCGGCCAGCGCACCAGCGGTGAGCGCTGCTCGGGGCGTCTCGATCATCGCTCCGATCGTGACGGTGTCGGCGGCGAGCTCGGGGTGACCGATGGCGTCGAGCACGCCGGTCACCCAGCCGCGCGCGAGGCGCAGCTCGGTGGCATGCACGACGAGCGGGATCATGATCTCGACGTGAGGGCTCAGACCGCGTTCGTGGAGGTTCGCGGCCGCTGTGCACAGCGCCCGCACCTGCATCTCGTACACGCCCGGACGGACCACGCCGAGCCGCACGCCGCGGGTGCCGATCATCGGATTGGCCTCGTGCAAGCGCCGCACGGCGACGAGCTCGATGGCCTCGTCGTCGGCGAGCTCTGCTCGGGCGTCTCTCGCGATCAGATCGAGGAGGTCGGGAAGGAACTCGTGCAGGGGCGGATCGAGCAGGCGGACGGTGACCGGCAAGCCGTCCATGGCCTCGAGGATGGACTCGAAGTCGGCCACCTGCACGGCCTCGAGAGCGTGGAGCGCAGCGGCTTCGGTGACAGGGTCGTCGCTCAGGATGAACCGGCGCATCAGCGGGAGCCGGTCGGCGGCCAGGAACATGTGCTCGGTGCGGCACAGGCCGATCCCGCGCGCCCCGAGGCGCCGACCGTTCGCGGCGTCGGCCTGGTTGTCGGCGTTGGTGCGTACCTGCACCGCGCCGTCAGCGATCCGATCGGCCCAGCCGAGCAGGGTGTCGAGTTCGGGTGGTGCTTCGGCCCCCGACGACTCCAGCGCCCCGAGGTACACATTGCCGGTCGAGCCGTCGACCGTGATCAGATCCCCCTCGCTCACCACGGTGTCGCCGATGCGTACCGTCGAGCCATCGATCGACACGTCGGTGGCGCCGACGACGGCCGGGAGTCCCCAGCCGCGCGCCACCACCGCGGCGTGGCTCGCGAGCCCGCCCCTCGATGTGAGGATGCCCCGGCTCGCCACCATGCCCTGCACGTCGTCGGGGGTGGTCGCGGTGCGAACGAGTATCACCGCCTCGCCGGCGTCGGCCGCGGCCATGGCAGCGTCGGCGCTGAGCACGACGCGGCCCGAAGCGGCGCCGGGCGACGCCGCGAGGCCCGAGCCGATCGGGAGCACTCCCTCGGGGACGGTGAGGGTCTGGTGCAGGAAGACCGCGAGCTCGTCGGGCTGCACTGCACACACCGCCTCGGCGACGGATCGGGGCCGGGCAGGATCGGCGGCGCGCACCGCCGCGATGATCCGATCGTTCAGGTGCACGTCGCCTGCCATAGGGAGAAAACGCTACACATCGCTCGACGGCGACATGGTGAGAACGGCCATCATGGCATCGAGGCCGGCCAGTTGGCGGGCCGGCGGCCACGACTGGGGATCGAACAAGGCCTGGATCGCGATTCCGTCTGCGGCCGAGATCAGCCGTTCTGCGACCAGTCGGGCCTCGCCGGCCGGTGCGAGGCCCGCGGCATCGACCATTCGCGCGACGTGTCGGCGGAACTCGCGATAGGCGTCTCGCTGCGCGGTAGCCAGCTCGGGATCGGACACGGCGCGGGCCGCGCACGACAATGTGACCAGCCAGTGGCGCCGCCGGTCGTCGTCGAGCGGGAGAGCGCCAACGAGTGAGGCACGCAGGCGCTCGGCGGGCGCGGCGTCGGCGCTCGATGGGCGGCGCGCCCGGCGGCGGGCCAGCGACTCGTGAAACGTCGCGAGCAACAACTCGTGTTTGTCGGCGAAGTAGTGGGTCACGGCGCCAGTCGTGAACCCGGCTTCGGCAGCGACGTCGCGCATGGTGGCCGACTCGACGCCAGAACGAGCGATGAGGCGGGCCGCGGCCCCGGTGAACTCGGCGCGCCGCTCGGCTGCGTCGACCGCCTTCGGCACCGGTCCTCCAAGGATCGTCGTGGGTCTCGTTCGTGCTGGGCACACGTTGTATAACATGTGTTAGGTCATCTCCGCCAACGATGTACAGAGGGGCAGTCCATGGTGCACATCCCGATCCGCGGTGAGGTCCCGGTTCGACTGGGGCCCACGGTGCCGAATACCCCGGGCTATGGCCCGAGCGTCCTCGACCGGTCCGGTTACACCGATCCGATGCAGTTCGAGCTCGAGCGGGAGAAGGTGCTCAACACGACCTGGCTCCTGGCCGGCCGGTCGAGCCAGGTCGCTGCACCGGGTGACTGGCTGAGCTTCGAGAGCCACGGTGAGACCGTGGTGATCACCCGTCAGCCCGACGGGTCCCTCGCCGCCTTCCACAACGTGTGTCGCCACCGCGGCCCGGCGTTCGTGACCGAGTGGAGCGGCTGTGGCGCCCGCCGGTTCAGCTGTCCGTATCACGGCTGGGTCTACGACACGACCGGCGCGGTCGTGGGGGTGCCCGAGCGGCAGGACTTCGCGCCCGAGCACATCGAAGGTTTGCGGTCGCCGAAGGTGGCGGCAGACGAGTGGGGCGGCTGGGTGTGGGTCAACCTGGCGGGACCCGATGTCGCCCCGGACCTCCGCTCGTGGATCGGCGACGACATCATGGTCGACCTCGGTCAGTATCGGATGGACGACATGGTGCTGCTCGACGTGCTCGAGTGGGACGTGCCGGTCAGCTACAAGGCCGTGGTCGACGGCTTCAACGAGATCTACCACACCGCCCAGCTGCACAACGTCGGAGCCGACTGGGTGAAGTCGGCGCGCGACACCACGTTCCACATCGTCAACGATCACAACTACATGTGCTTCGTGCCGCGGTACCAGCTCCGCGACCAGCTGGTCGAGGACTGGGACCACCACCGCTTCGCCATCTGCCATTACGTGGTCTTCCCGAACACCGTCTTCAACTGCAACCCCGAGCACATCCAGGTGTTCAACCCCATCCCGATCGACGTGGACCGCACGAAGTTCCTGTGCTGGCAGATCGTCTACCCGGGCAGCGACACCGACCCCGAGTACGTCGAGTACCGAGAGCGGATGCAAGCCCATTGGGATCACCTGAAGGACGTGGTGGCCGAGGACATCGCCATCTACGACCAGCTGGCCCGCACCAAGCGATCGAGCGCCTATCGCGCCAACATCCTCAATGAGCGCGAGTTCAAGATCGCGCACTACCACGAGACGATGGCCAAGATGATCAGCCGCGACGGGGCCGGCCCGGTCCGGGCGGGAGGCTGAGGTGTCCGGTCGACTCGAGGGCAAGGTCGCGGTCGTCACGGGGGGCGCCAGCGGTATCGGCGAGGCGATCGTCCGCCGGTTCGTCGAGGAAGGCGCACGCGTCGTCGTGGCCGACATCCAGGTCGAGCGGGGCGCCGTGGTCGCTTCCGCTCACGGTGATGCGGCCCGGTTCGTGCGCTGCGACGTGACGATCGAGGACGACGTCGTTGCCGCGATCGAGGCCGCGGTCGGTTCGTGGGGTCGACTCGACGTGATGGTCAACAACGCCGGGCTCATCGGAGCGGTGGGGCCGATCGCCCACACCGACACCGGGGCGTGGTTGGCGACCGTCGACGTCTTGTTGCACTCGGTGTTCTACGGCTGCAAGCACGCCGCTCGGGTGATGCTCCCACAAGGGTCGGGGTCGATCATCAACACGTCTAGCATCGCCGGGGTGATCGGCGGGCTCGGGCCCCACGCCTACACCGCGGCGAAAAGCGCGGTGGTCGGGTTCACGAAATCGGTGGCGAGCGAGCTCGGCGCGCAAGGGGTGAGGGTGAACGCCATCGCCCCCGGCAACATCCCGACCCCCCTCACCGCCCAGGCGCTCACCGGCGACTCCACCAACCTCGCCGCGGTGGCCGAGAGGTCAAGGGAGCGCTGGGGTGTGGCATCGGACCCGCTCGACATCGCCCACGCCGCGGTGTACCTGGCCAGCGACGAGGCCCGCCTCGTCAACGGCCACACGCTCGTCGTCGACGGCGGTCGCAGCATCAACGGCGGCTCCGAGCGCTTCGCCAGCGCCACCGCGGGCATGGTCGGCATCCCCGACGTCGACCCCTGACCCCCGTCTCGAGGGTGTGTCAGTGCACGGTGACGGTGCCGGCGTTTCCGTCGACGGTCACGGTGGCGCCGTCGGGGATCAGCAGGGTCGCGTCAGCGACCGACACCACACACGGGATCCCGAGCTCACGCGACACGATCATGGCGTGGCTGCCCATGGCGCCCACGTTGACCACCACCGCCGCGGCGGGCACGAACAGCGGCACCCACGACGGGTCGGTCTGGGGGGCGACGAGCACGTCGCCCGGCTCGAGTCCCTCGGGATGAGCCGCATCGAGGATCACCCGGGCCCGACCGGTGGCCACACCCCCCGACCCGGCGGAGCCGGCGAGCACGGTGCCCGGCGCGGCCGTGGAGACCGCGGCGGTCTTGTCGGACCGGCGGGTCATCTCCGAGAGTGCTGGGACCCGACCGTTCACGATGAAGACCGGCTCGTAGTCGAACAGGGAGCGGTACTGAGCCCACCGGTCGGCGATCACGCCGCGGAACCGATCCGGCTCGTGGCGCAGATGGTCGATCTCGTCGTCGGTCACCATGAAGATCTGCTCGATCTGGTCGATCACGCCGCGGTCGACCATGCGCCGGCCCAGCTCCCGCAGCGCCACCCGCATCTCGTTGATGACGATGACGGTGTTGGTCTTGGCCCGCTCGCGCCCGCTGAGGAACAGCCGAGCCGATCGGAGCGCGGCTTCGAACAGGCCCGCGGTCTCGGCGTCGCCGGCGATCTGTTCGCGGACTTGCGCCGCGACCCGGTCGCGCTCGGCGACCGACGTGGCTTGGCGCAACGCCGGAGCCCGCGACTCGTCGCTCTTGCGCATCAGATCGATGGCGGCCAGGGCGATACGGGGCGCGACCTCCCAGGACAACGAGATCAGGTCGTACTCGTTCTGCGCGCGGGCGCCGAAGTCGAAGAGGAAGCGATCGAACCGGGCCACGAAGTCCCGGGCCGCGTCGCTGCTCGATTGGCCGAGCACGCCGAGCACGTGGTCGGCCCCCGCGTCGAACGCCTCGCTCACCGCGGGGGACGCGGCGGCCACCCGGCCCAGAGCCCACATGGCGTGGGACGGTTCGGCCGAGTCGACGTCGATCCCGGCGAGTAGCCGGATGCCCAGGGTGGCGTCGCCGAGACCCTCGCAGATCGCGCCCAGGGCGCCCGGACCGAGCGACGCCAGGGTCGACACCCGCATGCTGCCCTCGAACACGCGTTGAAGGATGGGCACCATCGAGCGCGCCCGGGCGATGAGGGCGCCGTCGGGGAGAGTGGCCAGGTCGGGACGGTTCTCGCGCTGTTGGCGGGCCAGCGCCTTGTCGGCGTCGAGCTCGGGAATCGCCTCGGTGGACATGGCCCACGCCATCGACTCGCCCAGCCGGGCCTCGTGCTCGGGCGAGTCGTGCCAATCCTGGTGCTCATAGGGCGGGACGTCGGCGCGCTCGTCGAAGAACGCCTTGTCGATCATCTCCGGCGTAGCGCCGGGCATGCGGGCGCCGAACACGCGGGTCATGGTGAGCGGGTTGTAGAGATAGCCGCCGAACATCTTGAACAGGTCGGGCCGGACCGGCTCCTCGAACTCGTCGAACGACAGCGCGCCGATCGAGATGTAGGCGTCGCGGAGGCCCGTGCACATGCCGTTGCGCAACACCATCGTCTGGGCGAGCGGGCTGAAGGGGTCCGGGAACACCTCGGCGGCGTTGCCCCGGGTCCACGCCGGGAACCGGGCACCGAGGGTGGAGTCGCCGAACCAGCCGTTCGAGTCGTTCGGATCTTCAGCGCTCAACGTCGGCCTCCAGGTCGTGGCAACAGCGCATTACTGTAGCGAGGCTCACGGCAACGAGGATCGGGATGGACGAGGACTACCTCATGTGGTTCCGGGAGCGATCGGCGTACGAAACCTCGCGGGTCGCGCCGCCCGACGGGTTCCCGGCCCTTCCGGATCTTCCGCTAGGTCGCTACACCGACCCCGGTTTCTACGAGCTCGAATTGCGTCAGCTGTTCGGGCGCACCTGGCTCTATGCCGGTCACGACTCCGAGATCCCCGACGCTGGCGACTACAAGGTGTGCGACATCGCAGGAGCCCCGGTGCTGTTGGCGCGCGGCGCCGATGGCGCGGTCCGGGCTTTCCGCAATGCATGCCGGCACCGCGGCGCCCCGGTGGTGCGAGGCGCTGGGGGCAATGCCCGGCTGTTCGTGTGCCAGAACCACTCGTGGACCTACGATCTCGAGGGTCATCTGGTTCGGGTCCCCGACGAGCGTGACTTCGTCGGGCTATGCCCGGCCGACCGCGGCCTACCACCGGTGCGCTGCGAGTCGTGGGGCGGGTGGTGGTTCGTGAACCTCGACCCTGGTTCCGCGCCGCTGCTCGACTGGCTCGATCCGCTGCCCGTTCTGCTCGCCGACGTGGCCCAGTCACCGCTGCGGGTTATCGACACCAAGACGGTCGAGCTGCGCTGCAACTGGAAGATCCTGGCCGAGGGCTTCCTCGAGGTGTACCACGCCCGCACGATCCACCCGGTGACCATCGCTCCCACGCTCGACACCCGCGGCACGGTGATCGCGCTGTTCGACCACGGCCACCAGAACATGCTGTCGCCGGTGCGGCCGGGCACCCGAACCGATCGCCGAGACGAGCTGGCCACCCTCGCTCACTTGCCCGCGGTCATGCGAGAAGCCATCCAGCCCGCCCACGGCATCTTCCCGAACCTGATCACGCCGCTCGACGGTCGCGGCTTCCCGTTCCTCGTGTTCTGGCCCACGGCGATCGACCGGACCCGCCTCGACATCGTGTGGTTCGCGGCCGACTGGGGCGAGGGCGAGATGCCGCACCCCGAGATCTGGAAGCGCCGGCTCGACCGGTTCGACCTGATCATGGACGAGGACTACTCGAACCTCGAACCGATCCAGCGGTCGATGGAACACGCCGCCCACGGCGGCCAGGTCGTGAACTACCAGGAGCGGCGGATCTGGCACGTGCACGCCTGGATCGACAAGGTGATCGGCCCCGAGCTGATCCCCGAACCGTTGCGCGTGCCCGACCTGCTGGCCGACTGGGTCGAGGACACGCCTTCTGGCCGCGAATCCTGACACCGGCGCTCGGGCTTTGGGCCAGGTACGAAGTTGGTGGTGGCACTCTTCATACGGCCGTACGCTTCTCGGTATGACATCCGTCGAACGAGTCACCATCTCGCTGCCGGCCGAGGTTCGTCATGCAACGCAACGGGTCGCCGAGTCGCAGGGCGTGGCGTTTTCGACTGTGGTCAACGAAGCGTTGGTTGCGTGGCTCCGGTCCCGGCTCGTCGATGCGTGGCTGGCCGAGCACCAGGTGGCCTATGGAGCGTTCGACGAGGACGAGCTCCGGCAACTGGCGCTCGACGCCGGAGTGCCTTATGCGCCTCCGGCCCGTGGCACCAGCGCGCCGTGAAGACCGTCCTTGATGCAGGAGCGTTGATCGGAATCGATCGCGACGATCGACGTGTCGCCGGGCTGATCCAACTTGCCCGGCGCCACGGTGCCGAGTTGGTGACGAGCGCGCCGGTTCTCGCCCAGGCCTGGCGCGATGGTGCCCGGCAGGCGCGGCTCGCTCGGCACCTTCCGATGATCGACACCCGGTCGGTGGACGTCGATGTCTCGAAGGCTGCGGGCGAGCTGCTCGCTGTGTCCGGGACCGCCGATGTGGTCGATGCGCTGCTGGCCGGCCTCGCGACCTCGGGTGACCAGGTCCTCACCAGCGATCCGGAAGATCTTGCGGCTCTGCTCGAGGCGCGTGGCGTCGTCGCGACCGTCGTTCCGATCTGACCGACAGCGCCTCAACGTTTGGTGACGTTCGGGTTGCCTTCGGTCCAGGTCTGCTGCATCACGCGGTGGCGGATGCGCCAGCCGTCGGGGGTGCGCACGACCTGGTCGTCGTAGTGGCCGCCCACGATGTAGTTGTCGCCGCCCTCGGTGCCGGCCTTGACGTGCTGGCTCTGGAGGTGGCAGCGGTGGGTCGCGGTGTCGCCGTCGACGATCACCTGATGGTTGCCGACGAGGTGCTGGGTGTGGTCGAGGCGCAAGATGGCGCCGCCGATGCGGGCGATGATCTCGTCGACCCCGGTGCAGGCCACGCCCCGGAGCATCGCGGTTGCGTCGGGCAGGAACACGTCGCGGAGCGCGTCGAGGTTCTTGGTGTCGAGCGCCCAGGTGTAGGCGATCGCCAGGTCGGTTATGGCGTCTCGGTCGGACATTGGGATTCCCTCCGCGGGTGTGTCAGGGGTCGAGAAACAAGTGGGTCCAGCGGCCGACGCAGCGTTTCTCGGCGAAGCGCCAGCCGTCGGCGGCACGGACCACGACATCGTGGTAGTCGCCTCCATACAGCCGCTTTGGGGTGTGGGTGGGCCCGGCGAAGGGGGCGATGAACTTGCTATGGACCAGGGCCCGGTCGGCGCCGTCGGCGGTTACCACGATGTTGGTGACGTGGTGGGCCGACGGGTGGTTGGCCGGCTCGAAGTAGGCCACGATCTCCTCGATCCCACGACAGATCGACGGCGCCCGCACGGCCGTGTAGTCGAGCACCGCGTCGGGAGTAAACAGCTCGGCGAACGCCGGCCAGTCACGCGCATCGATCAGGTGGCCGTACCGGCCGAGCAACTCGTGGATGGCGATGCGGTCACCGGGATCGAGCATGGTCAGACGCCGTCCGACCAGAACGCCGACGAGGCGACGCCGTCGGGCCCGCGAACCGGGTCGGTGGCATCGATGCGGTACTTGGCCGACGCGGCGCCGAGACGCGGCACCGCTCGGAGCGCGTCGCCGGTGGCGAAGAAGTTCGAGTGCTGGAAGTGGGCGTCGAGGTCGGCGGCGCTGGCCCACAGCTCGACGATGCTGATCCGGCCGGGGTCGGCCGGGTCGGCCGAGATCATGTATTCGAGGCAGCCGGGTTCGTCGGTGCGCGTCGCCCGCTGGAGGTCGCCGGTCGACGCGACCAGAGCGTCGCGCCCGGCCGGTTCGACGTCGATGTGTCCGATGATGGCGATCACGTGGCCTCCAGGTGCCGTTCAGTCGAGAAGGGTCTGCGCCAGATCGAAAGCCTGGCGGGTGGCGAACACCATGCGGCGCGGCGCGAAGGCGTCGCCGAGGACGTGTACGCCGCCACGGCGGTCCTTGACCTGGCGGTACAGGGTGTCGTCGGGCACGCGCCGGTGGCCAGCACGACCGCGTCGAACGGGCCGGCCGACCATCGGCGATTGCCGTAGGTCGCGGCGACGTGCAGCGTCGAGCCCTCCATCGAGACCACCCGAGCCATCGACACGAACTCGACACCGCCGTCGATCAGGCGGGCGAGCATGCCTCCGACGGAGTACTTGCCGACGAGCGGTGACGGCGCAGTCGTTTGGTACACGAGGGTGACCTGGTGGCCGAGGCCGGCCAGATGGTCCGAGACCGACAGCGGCGCCGGCCCGTCGTCCTCGGCGATCACCGCGACCCGGGGGCCGAGCGAGGCCCCGCGCAGCGCCGCGACCGCTGTGTGGACGTGCGGCGCCGACACGCCGGGGATCGGCGGGAGTCGCGGCGTGGCCCCCGTGGCGATCAGGACGACGTCGGCGCCGGTGGCCACGACCTCGTCGGCGGTGGCGGTGCGGCCGAGATGCACGTCGACGCCGACCCGGTTCAGGCGTTCGGTCTGCCACGCGATCCAGCGCCGGTAGCCGGCGTTGCCCCGCGCCAGCGCGGCGACGGCTAGTGCACCGCCGATGGCCGAGTCGCGTTCCCACAGCTCGACGGCGTGGCCTTGCTCGGCGCACCGGGCGGCGAACTCGGACCCGCCGGGGCCACCGCCGACCACCAGCACGGACCGGGGGGTACGCGTGCGGGTCGCCCGGCCGGCCAGCGCGTGCTCGCGGGCGAACGTCGGGCTCACGCCACACGCGTAGGGGAGCCCGTCGACCAGCTTGCGGTGGATGCAGTCGCCCAGACCGATGCACGGCCGGAGCGGTTCGACCACGACGCCGCGGGCCTTGTTCATGAGCTCGGGGTCGGCCATCGTGGCCCGCGCCAGGCCCACCATGTCGGCGTGGCCGGCGGCCAGCACGTCCTCGGCCTGCTCGACGGACGTGACCCGCCCGGCGTAGACCACGGGAAGGTGCGTGGCTTGCTTGACCTGGCCGCACAGGGGCGCCCACTGCATGTCGTCGTACCAGGGGATGGGGATGTAGCTCGGGCGTCCCAGTTGCCGCCGATGTCGAGGCTGAAGTAGTCGATGGTGCCGTCGGCGGTGAACGCCTCGACCAGGCGGACGCAATGTCCCGACCGAGATCGGCGCGAAGCAGCGCGGGTGGGCGGCGTTCGCCGAATCGGTCAGGGCCGGATCGGTCAGGGCCGGATCGGTCAACGCCGAATCGGTCAACGCCGAATCGGTCAAGGGAGAGCGTCGATGGTGACGGTGCCGCGGCTTCCGTCGAGGGTGACGGTCGCGCCGTCGGGGATGCGCCGCGTCGCCTCGGCGATCGAGGGCACGCACGGGATGCCGAGCTCGCGGCTCACGATCACGGCGTGGGTTCCAACCGCGCCGATGTTGGTTATCACACCCCCGGCGGCGAGGAACAGCGGTGTCCACGACGGGTCGGTCGACGGCGCGATCAAGATGTCGCCCGGTTCGAGCCGCGTGGGATCGGACAGGTCGAGCAGGATGCGGGCGGTGCCGGTCACGTCGCCGGGCGAGCCGGCCACGCCGGTCAACACATCGCCCACCTTGACCAGCTCGACGGCGCCGCTGTTGCGCTTGGGCCACTCGCCGAGCGGCGGCACGGTGCCGTCGATGATGTACGGCGGGTCGAGGTCGTACAGGGCGAGGTAGTCCCGCTCGCGCTCGGCGAGGGTCGCGCCGAACGAACCGGGGTCGGCCATGAAGGCGTCGAGCTCGGTGTCGAGCAGCATGTAGATCTGGCGCCGTTCGCCCAGGTGGCCACGATCGACCATCCGACGGCCGAGCTCGTTGAAGCACATGCGGACCTCGCCGTGGGCCCGGATGTTGTTCGACTTGCAGCGCTCGCGCGCCGCCATGAACACACCGATCGTCTTCACCGCGATCCGGAAACCGCCGAGGGCCTCCTCGTTGCCGGCGAACACCGACTCGTAGTGATCGATGAGCCGGTTGCGCTCGGCCGCGCCCCGGGCGACGGTGTTGACCGGGTTCGACTCCTCGCCGGCGCCCCGGGCTCGCTCGATCGCCTGGAGCAGCAGGGTGGGCCGGGTCTCGTAGCTCCACTGGTAGATGTCCCACTCGTTGGGGCCGCGGCTGCCGTGGTCGTACATGAAACGATCGACTGCGTCGAGGAACTCGCGGGCCTCGGGCGTGTTGGCCGCCGCGACCCGGTCGAGCAGGCCGTCGAGCTCGCCGTCGAAGCCGGTGTTGATCGTTGGCGACGCGATGACCAGCCGCGAGAGAGCGAAGATCTGGGCGGCGATGTCGGCCGAGTCGACGTCGCCGATGCCGGTCATGAGCTTGGCGACCGCCGCGGGGTCGGACTCGCCGAGCATCGGGCCGAGGATGCCACCGCCGATCGAGCTGCCCATCGAAGCCCACACGACCTGGGAGAACATGGCGCGCAGGTGCCGCTGCATGCTGCGGGCCCGGGCCAGCAGCTGCGCATCAGTGAGCGAACCCAGGTCGGGGCGGCTGTCGCGCAAGGCCTTCGCCTCGACCTTCTGCCGCTCGATCTCGGGCACGGCGTCGAGGGTCGTGAGCCAGCCCATGATCCCGGTCAGCTTCTCGGTGTGGCGCGGCGAGGCGTGCCAGTCCTTCTCGACGTACGGCGGGATCGTCTGGCTCGATGTGTCGAAGTAGGTCTCGTCGATGACCTGCCACCCGGCGCCGCTGCGCACGCCGAACAGGCGGGCCTGGGTGAGCGAGTTGTAGAAGTAGCCGCCGAACAGACCGAAGGACTCAGCGGGCGTGCCGTATTCGTTGGCGTCGAAGATGCCCATGTCCTGGAAGCCGTCGACGCACCCGAGGACCGCGCCGTTCTCCCAGCCGAACGTCCAGCCGAGCGGGCTCACCGGCTCGGCCATCACCTCGCCGGCGTTGCCGCGGGTGTAGTCGGGGAAGCGTGCGGTCGGAACCCGGTCGCAGATCCAGCTGTCACCAAGCATGTCGTCCCCCAGTGTGTGCGGCAGCAGCCGGCAGAATTAATCGGTCCGTCAGTAAATTACGTCGAGGTCACCACCGCGGCCACATCGAGGGGAGCGAACATGGCGCATCGGCCGTTCCGGTTCGGGTTGCAGGCATTCGAGGCGTCGAGCGCCGAGGAGTGGTTCACGCTTGTGCACCGCGTCGAGTCGCTCGGCTATTCGACGTTGTTCGGAACCGACCACTACTTCGGTCCGGGCGCGATCTCCGACGCGACCGGTCACCGACCCGTCGACATGGCGCCGCTCGCGTCGATCTCGATGGCGGCCGCAGTCACCTCCACCCTGCGGGTCGGCTGCCGGGTCTTCGCATGCGACTACCACAACGCCACGGTGCTGGCGAAGGAGTGCGCCACCCTCGATCTGCTGTCGGGCGGGCGCCTCGAGGTCGGTCTGGGCGCCGGGTGGGTCAAAGACGAGTACGACGGCCTCGGTATCCCGATGGAGCGCCCGGGTGTGCGGATCGAGCGCCTGGGCGAAGTCGCCGACCTGTGCCGGGCCCACTGGTCGGGCGAGCCGCTCTCCGTCGAGGGGCGTCACGTCACCGCCACCGGGTTCTCCGGGCGGCCGCTGCCCGCGCAACGACCCGGTCCGCCGATCATGATCGGGGGCGGGTCGCCGAAGGTGCTGCGGCTCGCTGGTGCCAAAGCCGACATCGTGAGCCTCAACTTCGACAACTCGTCGGGGCGGCTCGGGGGCGCGAGCGTGGCCAGCTCGGGCGCCGACCAGACGGCGCAGAAGCTCGACTGGATCCGCGAGGGTGCCGGCGATCGTTTCGATGACCTGGAGATCGAGATCGGCGCCTACTTCGTGGCCGTTGGTTCCGATGCCCCAGCGCAGCTCGACGCCATGGCGCAGCGCTTCGGCGTGCCCGTCGACGACTTCGCCACCCACCCCCACGCGTTCTTCGGCTCGGTCGACCAGGTGTGCGACCTGTTGCAGCACCGTCGCGAGCGCTTCGGCGTGAGCTACATCACCGTCGCCCAGCGCTACATGGACGCCTTCGCACCCATCGTCGCCGCCCTCTCCGGCCGCTGACCCACCGAGCTGGGTGGGGCGATAGGGACCTGAGGCCCCAACGGCCCACCCAGTTCGCACGATCTGCCTGCGTCGGCGATGAACGCCGGGAGTTCAAGGTTGATCGAGGTTCTCGGGCTCGGCGAGGAGGGCGACGATGGTGCGGCAGAACTCGGCCGCTGGCACGCCGTCGAGCGCGCGGTGGTCCCAGGTGAGGCTGAGGGTGAGCCGGGGCACGGTGGTGAGGGCTCCATCGACGAGCGCCAAGTCGTCGCGGAGGCGGCCGACGCCGAGGATGCCGACGTTCGGTGGGTTGATGACCGGGGTGAACGCATCGACGCCGAGGGTGCCGAGCGCGCTGACCGCGAACGTCCCGCCCTCGAGATCGGCGGGGCGCAGAGTGCCGGAGCGGGCGGCGTCGGCCAACCGGCGGGCCTCGGCGGACAGGTCGGTGAGCGATCGGGCGGCGGTGTCGCGGATGACCGGAACCATCAGCCCGCCCTCGACGGCGACGGCCAGGCCGACGTGTACCTCGGGCAGGAGCGCGATGCCGCTACCGGTCACCTGGGCGTTCATGAGCGGATGCCGCGCCAGTGCCCGGGCGGCGGCCGCCACGATGTAGTCGGTGATCGACGGCGCGGCCCCCTCGCCGGCCTTGCGGCGGGCCCGGTCGACGGCGACGGCGGCCAGGTCGGCGTCCATCGTGAGGGTGAGCTGTGCGGTGTCGCGAAGTGAGGCGTGCATGCGGCGGGCGATGGTGCCGCGCATGCCGGTAAGCGGCAGCACCGCAGTGGGCGTCTGGAGGAGGGGGGGCTCGGCCGAGGCCGTGGCCGTGGGAGCGGGCACAGGAGTGCGGGTCTGGAGCAGTCCCCGAACGTGGACGGCCACCGAATCGCGGGTGACCCGCTGCTCCACCGGGTCGGGCTGCACGAGCGCCAGGTCGACGCCGAGCAGATCGGCGAGCTGGCGCGCCGCGGCGGTTGCGACCACGAACGCCCGACCGACCAGGGGAGCCGCGAGTGGCGCCGGCCGCGGCGCCGCGAGCGCAGCCTCGACGTCCTCGGACACGATTCGGCCACCCGGGCCCGTGCCCCGCACGTTGGCGAGGGGCAGCCCGTGCTCGGACGCCACCCGGCGAGCGTTGGGCGAGGCGAACCGTCGACCTGCTGGTGCGACGCTGACCGGGGCCGCCGAAGGGGCCGAAGCTGGGCGGGCCAGTGCCGGTACGGCGTTAGCGGCTGCCGGCGTGGGTGCCGCAGCCGGTGGCGCTTCACCCTCGGCGAGCAACACCGCGATGCGCCGGCCGCATTCGAAGGTCTCGCCGGCTCGGCCGACCTGGTGAAGCCGGCCGGCGCCCGGTGAAGCGACCGCGGTCTCGGTCTTGTCGGTCTCGATCAGCAGGATCTCGTCGTCGGTTGCGACGGTGGCGCCGTCGGCCACGAGCCACTCGATGATCCGGCCTTCCTCCATGGTGAGCCCGAGCTTGGGCATGGGCACGTCAACGGCCATCGGGAGCCTCCGGGGCATCGAACAGGTGGCGCTCGGCGGCCAGGCGCAGGGCGCGGGGAACGTCGACCACACGGGGACCGTCGCGGCGCACGGTGACGGTAACGGACTGACCGGCGGCCAGCACCACATCTCGCTCGCCGTCGAAGGCGAGCACGCCGGGGCCGGCGAGCGTCACCGAATCCCCGTCGTCGAGCGAGGAGACGCCGCTCACCCCGACCGTCACAAACGAACCGGGCACGATCGGCGCCCGAACGTGGCGCCGAGCCTCGGGATCGCAGCACACGACCACCGCACCGCAGTCGTCGCGGTCGAGGGGCCGCAACCGGCCCGCGATGGCCGACAGCCCGGTGCTGGCGGGCGAGGCGATGGCGGCGACCACGGTGCGGACGGTCGTGGCGTCGAGCACGGCCCGGGCACCCACCCGGGGTGCGTCGATGAGGGCGATGTCGACCAGGGCGCGGTCGGAGACGGCGCCGTCGCAATCGGTCACGGTGATGGTCTTGGCACGCGAGCTCACCTCATCGAGCGCCAAGGCGCCCGACGCGACCAGCCCCGCTGCCGTCCCGGCCGACGAACCGTCGGTCATCAGGGGGAACACATTGTTGGTGCCGGTCGAGAGCGGGATCATCGGCATGTCGAGCCAACCCAACGCGGCGTCGCGACAGGTGCCGTCGCCGCCGAGCACCACAACCGCTCTAGCACCCAGCTCGGCCATCTGGGCCGCGGCGCGGCGGGTGTCGAGCGCCGAGCCGGTCTCGGGGCCATCGACCAGTTGGGTGTTCGGCATCTCGGCCACCGCCCGCTCGGCGATGCGGCCCACGTCGCGAGCCGCGTACACCCGGTCGGCGCCCGCCTCGAGCGCCGCGACCGCGACCCGGCGGACGGTGCCGATCTTGGCCGTGTCGGGCGAGTGGCCGACCCCGGCGCGCAGGCGCCGCACGTCCTTGCCGGCCCAGGGGTTCACGATGATCCCGACCGAACCCACTCGGTCAGGCTCCGAGAAGGGGCCGGGCCAGGGCGTCGCGCAGCCCCTCGGCGATGCGAGCCGCGTCGGGCACGTAGAGCTGTTCGAGAGCCGGAGTGAACGGGATCGGCGAGAACGGGGCGGCAACCCGGCCGACCGGCGCGTCGAGGTAGTCGAACACGGCTTCTTGGATCTGGGCCGCCACTTCGGCGCCGAAGCCGCCGAAGCGTACGGCTTCGTGGGCGATGACCACCCGGTTGGTCTTGCGCACCGACGCGGCCACGGTGTCGATGTCGAGGGGGGACAGCGTACGCAGGTCGACGACCTCGCAGCTGACACCCTCGGCGGCCAGAAGGTCGGCGGCGCCGAGGCAATCGGTCACGGTCTTGCCCCACGACACGACGGTCACGTCGTCGCCGGCACGGGGCACCGATGCCACCCCGAGCGGTATCTCGTAGCGCTCCTCGGGAACCGGACCCTTGCGGCCGAGCATTCTCTTGTGGAGCACGAAGAGGGTGGGGTTGTCGTCACGGACGCTGGCCGCCATCAGCCCCTTCACATCGTGGGCGTTCGACGGGTACACGACCTTGATGCCCGGGATGTGGCAGAACAGCGCCTCGAGGGTCTGGCTGTGCTGAGCCGCCGCCGACAACCCGGCGCCGCCGGTCGTGGTGATCGTGAGCGGAAGCCGAGCATCACCGCCGAACATGTACTTGAGCTTGGCCGCCTGGTTGGCGATCTGGTCGGCGGCGACGAGCGTGAAGTCCATGAACATCAAGTCGACGATCGGACGCAGTCCGGTGACGGCGGCCCCGATCCCGAGACCGATGATGGCTTGCTCGCTGATCGGCGTGTCGACCGCTCGTCGCTCGCCGAACTCGGCCTGGATCCCGTCGAAAGTGTGGAACACTCCGCCGTGCGCGCCGACGTCTTCCCCGGCGATGAACACCGCGGGGTCCATCGCCATCTCGAGCCTCACCGCCTCTATGAACGCGGCGACATAGCTGATCTCGCGGGTCGAGGTCGTGGTCGCGCTCATGAGTAGACCCCTTCCAGCAGGGCACTCGGTTCGGGGAAGGGGCTCGATTCGGCGAACTCGATGGCCCGCTCGATGTCGGCGCGCACCTGGGCCCACACGGCGTCGACCTGCTCGCGGGTCGCGGTTCGGGCCGAGAGCAGCCGCTCCTCGTGCATCGGGATCGGGTCGCGGGCCTTCCACGCCAACACTTCCTCGTCGGGGCGGTACTTGAGCCCGAGGTTCTGGATTCCGTGGTGGTTGTAGTAGCGGTACGTCTTGGCCTCGACCAGCGCCGGGCCGTCACCGCGGCGGACGTGCGCCGCGGCCTCGACGGTCGCCTCATGAACCGCCAGCACGTCCATCCCGTCGACGATCACACCGGGCATGCCGTAGCCGGCCGCCCGGTCGACCACGTCGGCCACCACCATCACCTTGTTGGTCGGGGTGTACTCGCCGTACTGGTTGTGCTCGCACACGAACAGGACCGGGAGGCGCAGCGCGCAGGCCATGTTGGCGGCCTCGTGGAAGGCGCCGATGTTGGTGGAGGCGTCGCCGAAGAAGGCGACCGAGACCTGGTCGGTGCCGAGGTACTTGTTGCGGAAGCCGGCACCCACCGCGATCGGCACCCCGGCGCCGACGATGCCGTTGGCGCCCAACATGCCGAGTGACAGGTCGTTGATGTGCATCGACCCGCCCTTGCCGCCACAGTAGCCGCCAGCTTTGCCCATCAGTTCGGCCATCATGCGGGCCAGGTCGCCGCCCTTGGCCACCAGGTGCCCGTGGCCGCGGTGAGTCGACGTGATGTAGTCGTCGGGTCGGATGGCTTCGCACACGCCGACGGCGACGGCTTCCTGGCCGACGTACAGGTGGAGGAAGCCGGGCATCTTGCCCTGCTCCATGAGCTTGCCGGCCGTCTCCTCGAAGAGGCGGATGCGGATCATGCTGCGCAGCATGGCGAGCTGCTTGGCGCTCGTCAGTTCCATCGAGGTGTCCTCGGATCGGTGGGAGTGGGTCATGATTCGGCGCCGCGGGCCCAGCGCAACGACCGGCGAACCAGGTCGTGGAACACCGGCAGGTCCCAGGCGCAGCGGTCGACCTTGGGGTAGTAGTCGAGGATAGGGACCATGTCGTAGTGACCGCGGCAGTGGCCGAGCGTGTTGTACAGCACGGCCCCGGCGCCGAGCGGGCGGAGGTACATGACCAGGTGCGACGCGTCGGTGGTGGTCCAATCGGTCGCCGCGAACCCTCGGGCGGTGCCCTGGAAGGTGGTGGCGAGCAGCGGCACGAGTGCCGGCCGGGCGGGGTAGGTCATGAGGTACAGCTCGTCGGTGGCCTCGAACGGCTCGACGCCGGCCACCAGCCAGTGGTCGGGCGCCACGTTGTCGACGGTGAACGGCTCGATCGGCGGGTGGGCGACGAACTGCGAGCCGAGGGTGTCGGTCCACAGCGGTTGCGTGGGTGGTGCCACCCACCCGTCGGGACTCTGGTCGAGCGCCGAGTTGGTGCCGTGCAACGCCACCCAGCGGCCGCCGGCTTCGACCCAATCGCGGATCGCGTGCTGCGCGGCGATGGATGGGCGCACGTCGCAGGTGTATGTCACCAGGATCTGGGCCCGGTCGAAGCCGGACAGGTCCTCGTAATCCGGTTGTACACGTACGCGGAACTCGTCGTGCTCGGCGAGGAGCTTGAGCAGCTCGAGCCGGGCGAAGTCGATGTCGTGGTACAGGCCTCCGGCGACGAGGACCACGTCGATGCGGTGCCCTGGCGGGGTCGAGTCGTCGGCCACCGAGTCGCTCAGAAGTTGACGCGCTTCATGAACCCGCCGTCGATGGTGAGGTTGGCGCCGTTGACGTGCTTGGCGGCCGGCGAGGCGATGAAAGCCACCGCCCGGGCCACGTCGCCGACGTCGCCGATGTGGCCCATGGGGTGGGCCTTCTCGGTGGCTTCGAAGAACTCGGCGCGGCCGTCCTTGACGCGGTTCCAGTCGCCGCCGTCGACCCAGATGGGCCCCGGCGACACCACGTTGCAGCGGATACCCCGGGCGCCGAGCACCTGGGCCTGGCCGAGGGTCCAGTTCGTGACTGCAGCCTTGAGCGCGCTGTAGCTGTTGGAGCCGCTCGCGAAATGCTCGCCCACCGCCGAGGTGCCGATGCTGACGAGCGACCCGTTGCCGCTGGCCGACAGCGCCTCGGATGCGGCCCCGGCACCGATCACGAGCGCCATCAGGTCGATGCTGAAGTTGTTGCCCCAGCCTTCGAGGGTCTTGGACGGCTTGCCGCTCGTGTTGTGCACGTAGATGTCGAGCCCGCCGAGGTGGGCGATGGCGTCGGCGACGAACGATCGCAGCGATGCCTCGTCGCCGGCATCGACAGCGCGGCCCCAGACCGCGCCGCGGTCGGAAAGCTCCGCAACCGTGGCGGCGACCCCGTCGGCGTCGCGGGCACAGATGGCCACCGCGGCGCCCTCGTCGAGCAGGGTCTCGGCGATGGCGCGGCCTATGCCCTTGGTCGATCCGGTGACGATCGCCCGCGCGCCACTGAGTCCGAGATCCATTGTTCCTCCGTGTCCTATCGGCGGCGACGTCGCGCGACCGGCTCTAGTGTTGCACTCCAGGCAGCGCCGAGCATGCTCGTGGACGTCGAGCGTTTCCCTGGGAGGTGAACCGTGGTGGCTATGCCGTTGACCGATCTAGGCAAGCGGGTGCTGGCCAACGTCGATGCCGGTCATGGCGACCTTACCGCCGATCTGCTGCGGGTGCCGGCGGCTCAATACTGCGACCCGGTGAGGTTCGAGCGCGAGGTCGAGGTGGCGTTCCGGCGCCACCCGATCATGGTGGCGCTGTCGTGCGACGTGCCCGAGCCGGGCGATTTCACCACCCTCGAGATTGCCGATCGGCCGCTCTTGGTGGTGCGGGGCGACGACGGTGTGGTCCGCACGTTCCTCAACGCGTGCCGTCACCGGGGCGCGGCGATCACGTCGGCGTGCTTCGGGCACTCCCGCCGGTTCACCTGCCCCTACCACTTCTGGGTGTACGACACGGGCGGCTCGCTGGTCGGGGTGACCGGTCGCGAAGCCTTCGAGGGTCTGGAGGTCGAAGGACTGATCGAGTACCCGACGGCGGAACGGGCCGGAGCGGTGTTCGCGGTGCTCACTCCGCACGCCGAGCTCGATATCGACGGGTGGCTCGGCGACATGGCGTCGGCGTTGGAGATGCTGCGGCTCGGCGAGCTGCACCGCCACGACGTCGAGACCAAGTTGCCGAGCGGGAACTGGAAGGCGACCGCCGACGGCTATCTCGACGGCTACCACATCGGCTACCTGCACGGGAAGACCATCGGCACGAAGTCGATCACCAACCGCAACACCTACGACCTGTACGGTCCCCACGTGCGGATCGGTTTCGCCAACAAGCCGATCGTCGATCAGCGCGACCTGCCGGTCGATCAGTGGGACATGTACGGCGCCTTCAGCATGGTGCACTACGTGTTCCCGAACATCTCGATCTCGGGCCACCCCACCACCGGCTTGATGGTGAGCCGGCTGTTCCCGGGTCCGACGGTGAGCGAGTGCACGGTGATCCAGTACCAGTACTTCCGGGCGCCGCTCGCCGACGACACGGCGCTGGCCGAAGCCGAGGCCAAGCGCCAGCGTTATGCCGACGTCACCTACGACGAGGACTTCGTGACCGTCATGGGGATCGGCCGCCGACTCAAGGTGCTCGCCGAATCCGGTGACGTGTTCCGGTTCGGCCGCAACGAGATCGGGAACCAGAACCTGCACACCTGGCTCGACCGCTTGGTCGGCGAGCCACCGGTTCGGTGACGGGGCCAGGCCTCCCTCGAAGACGTCGGCCCGATCGCTACTTGGTGAGCGGTGTGGAGCGGGTAGTACGCCGGTCGGGGACGATGTGCAGGCGCTCGATCAACCACGCCGCGCTGACGCCGCTCGGGTTTCGGTTGACGAGTGCTCCTCGTCGACGAGCCGGAACACCCACGATCAGCGCCGCCACAGCGGTGACCGCCAGCAGCGAGACGAGGTCGTCGCGCGCCGGCGGTGACGGCTTCGCTCCGCGGGGCTCACCCCGCGTCGGGCGGAGGTTCTTCGAACGGCGGTTCTTCGAACGGCGGTTCTTCGGGCGGCAGTGTCAGGTCGGTGAAGGGGTCATCGGGCACGCCGTCGCCGTCGATGTCGATCGGGGGAATGCCGGAGAACGCGTCGCCGAGATCGTCGGGGATGCCGTCGCCGTCGATGTCGATGTCGGGGAGGAGGTCGAAGATGGACGCGAGATCGTCGGGGATGCCGTCGCCGTCGGCGTCGATGCTGCTGGCGAGGGCGTTGAAGAAGTCTTCGAACCCGTCGGGGATGCCATCACCGTCGGCATCGGCGTCGAGGACGTCGGGATCCGAGCCGATCAATTCCTCGATGGCATCGGGGATGCCGTCACCATCGGTGTCGTCGGCGTACAGCGGGTCTTCCTCGAGCTGGACGATATCCGGGACACCGTCACCATCGAGGTCGGCGGTGAGCGGCAAATCGATGTCGACCGGTGGCGAATCGAGCGGGATCTCCTCGGTCGGGATCCCGCGGAGGAACGGCTCGAGCGTTGCCGGGTCGATGACGACCAGTACCTCGATCGGGTCGTCGGCCGGCAGTACCGTGATCACCGATTCGGGCGCAAAGTCGTCCCACTCGTCGCCTTCGAACACCGCGTCGTCGGGTAGTGCGGCGACGTTCTGCAGCGGGCTGCCACTCGTGCACCGGATCACCGGGACGCCGAGTCCGTCGACCAGAACCGGTGTCCCGGCTTGGAGAACGGCAAGGCGGCTGACGGCATCGCCATCTTTGAAGTCGTGGTCGACGGTCAACGTGTCGGATCGCAGCACGACGGCGACCATGCCGCTCACCGTCGAGAGCAGTTCCGACGGTTGCAGGGCCAACGCGCGGGCGAACGCCTCGAGCTTCTCGGGATTGGCGTCGAGCTCGTTGACCAGCGTGGTCGTGTCACAGGCCGACTGGCCTCGTTGCGCCCCGTAGAGACCGGGTACGGTCGCCTTGACGGCACCTTGCCGCGGCGAGCCGAAGTCGGCGGTGAAGCCTGTCTCCTTGCGCAGGTCGCTGGTGAACGGGAACTCACCAGGGTCGTCGGCTGCTTTCAACGCGACGAGAGTGGTGCCGTCGGCTGGAGCATCGCCCCTGGTGTCGGCTGGGGCGTCGTCGCTCGCCCTGGATTCGCTGAGCTCGTCGCCTTCGGAGTTCCCGCCGCAGCCGGAGACGAGAACCACCGCGATGAGAATTGCTGCGAGGGAGCGTCCCGACATGACGCCATAGTGCCACGATCTCACCGTGCCTGGAGCGCGACGCTCAGCCGAACTGGACGAGCTCGAACGAGAGGCCACCGGCCGCGATCTCGACGAGCGACATCGGGGCGCCGGTCGTTGCTGTGGTGTTGAATGGACCGCGAACCGCCAGGCCGCGCTCGCGAGCCGCGGCGCCGGCTGCTGTCGCGTCGCGGTTCACGATGGCGAGCAGCCGAACGCCGGGCTTCACCGAGTCGCGCAGGGCCGATGGGATCTCGAGCAGGTCGAGGCTGCCAGCGCCCTCCCCGACGAATGCCCCACGCACTCGACCGTGCTCGACCGGCCACCCGAACAATGCGGCGATGTCGTCGGGTTCGGTCTCGTAGTACGACACCGGTGAGACCCTGGCCGTTTCGGTCAGGAACGCGATGACACCGTCGAGATCGTCGGTGAACATGACGACGTGGGAAAGCGACTTGGGCACGGCCGCCCACTCTAGAACTCGCTCGCCTCCCAAGCGGCCCCGAGACCCGGCGGACCGACCACATCGGGTGACCAGGCCGGGCGGCTGAAGACCTCCCGGACATCGTCGGCGAACGACGACAGGTCGTGGATCGGGAACCCGGGATCGAAGCTGTTCTGGTCCCAGTCGGCGCAGAACGCCTCGCACCGTGGTGCCCAGCGATGGTCGCGGTATCGGTCCTTCGCGTGACGATCCCCGCCATGGAAGTGGGCGTAGTAGTAGCTCTGGAACACGCCGTGATGGAGCACCACCCAGTGCACTTCGGCCGGCACGTACGGCTGAAGGACCGCGGCGGCGATCTCGCTGTGGTTGTACGGGGCGAGGTCGTCGCCGATGTCGTGGACGAGGGCGGCCACGACCCAGTCGGCGCTCGCCCCGTCGAGTCGGGCCCGGGTCGCGGTCTGGAGCGAGTGCTCCAGTCGCGAGATCTGATAACCGCCGAACGAGCCACGGAGGTTGTCGAGGCTCGACAGCACGCGATCCGCCAAGCCCACGGCGTAGAAGCGCTCGTACCGGTCGAGCAGCGCGTAGTCGTCGGCGGTGCCGTCGGCCATAGCGTGAAACGAAACCACCCCCGTCGGCGCTTCGCCGAACCAGGGGAGTCGGTTGATCGCTGGTTCGGTCACGGCGCCCCTTCGTTGGCGCCGACGACCGCGGTCGTCATCGGCCACCGACCTCTGACGCCGAGTTGCTTGACGAACCACCGTTGGGCGTAGGGGTTGTCGTTGTAGCGATCCGTTGGCATGTACCCGGCGGACTCGTACATGGCGATCGCCTCGACGAGCGTGGCGTTGGTGTCGAGCACGATCCGGGTGTGGCCCAACTCGGCGGCGATGGCTTCGAGGTGGTCGAGCAGTCGGCGCCCCAGCCCGCGACCCCGGAAGCCCGGGTCGATCCACATGCGCTTGATCTCGCCGGTCGAGTCGTCGAGCCGCTGCAGACCGCCGCACCCGACCGGTGCACCGTTGGAGCGCGCCACGACGAAAGCCCCGCCGGGCGGGCTCATCGCCGGTGCGTCGGTCTCGGTGGCGTCGCCGGGATCGAAACCGGCCGGGAAGCGGTCGTCGAGCTCGGCGAAGTACCGGCCGACCGCGATCCGGGCTTCCGCGGCGCGGGGATCGACGGTCGCGAAGACGACGTCAGCGTTCGCCCAAGCCGGCCGAGGCTGCTCGGCGATCGTGATTCGGTAGAGGCGTCGACGATGGCCGTCGTAGCCACCGGTCGCCGAGTGA
This sequence comes from uncultured Acidimicrobiales bacterium, assembly GCA_964390555.1. Taxonomy (GTDB): domain Bacteria; phylum Actinomycetota; class Acidimicrobiia; order Acidimicrobiales; family SHLQ01; genus CAVTWS01. The sequence goes on from CAYMJU010000190.1 coordinate 34,580, forward strand.
AGCAGGCAGCGGTTGTCCCACAGGGTGAGCATGCCCGGCGACCACCGGTGCCGGTACACGAACCGGTCTTGAGTGGCGTGACGCTGGAGCTCGGCGACAAGTGCATTGCCGTCGTCGTCACTCAAGCCGTCGATCCCGATGGTGTAGGCGAGGCTGCAATAGAGGGCCGGGCGACCGGTCTCGGGATGGGTTCGCACGAGAGGGTGGAGCTGGGTCGCCATGGCGTCGTCGGAGGCGACGATTCTCATCGAGCGCCCCTTGTCTCGCTCGCCGTACGCGCCGTGGGTCGAATAGCCCCGGCGGGCGGAATGCACGCCCGACATCGTGAGCAGCTGCTCCTGACGCTCGGCCGGCAAGGCGTCGAACGCCGTATGCATATCGGCGAAAAGGGTGTCTCCGCCGGTCGGCGGGATCTCGACGCCGTACAGCAACGTCGCGGCCGGCGGGGTCGCCATGAAGCTCCAGTCGGAGTGCCAGGTGTCGGCGAACAGCGGTGTCTGCTCGTCGGCGTCGCGCTTGACCTGGATCACGTGGGGATGGCCGTCGATCGGGCGGATGAATCGGTCCTCGCCGAACGGTCCGAAGCTCGCCGCCACCCGTTCCAGGTCGTCGATAGACAGGTTCTGGTCGGGGAACGAGATCACGCGATGGCGTAGCCACGCCTCTCGCAGCGCCGCCACCGTCGTCGGTGCGATGGGCTCGCGAAGATCGATCCCGCGAACGGTCGCGCCGCACACCTGCCCGCTCGACTCTACGGCGAAGTCTGCCACCCTCGTTGTCTAGCAGGAGCCGCTCGCTTCTGGCCCTGACGGCGTGCGTCACGGCCACGCAGTCAGGGCCAGAACATGGTGCCACCCGTTGTATGGAGCGCGTTTGCTCAGCTGAGGCCGTAACCGGCTTCGCGCGCCTTGACCACCGCTTCGGCCCGGCTCGACGCGTGGAGCTTGGCGAACAGCATCGACACGTAGTTGCGGACCGTCTTCTCGCCGAGATGGAGCTGGCGGGCGATGGTCGCGTTGTCGAGTCCGCGGGCGAGCGCATCGAGCACCTCCGCCTCGCGGGTGGTCAGCCCGAGCCCAGCCGGAGCCGGCGGTGACGACGGCTGGGCGTGAACGAGCCCGCGGAGCCGACGGGCCACTCCCGGGCCGACGACGAGCCCACCCTGGTTGACGGTCTCGATCGCGGCGAGTACCTCGTCGTGGCGCGAACCCTTGACCAGGTAGCCGCGGGCCCCGGCTCCAAGGGCGGCGACCAGGGATTCCTCGTCCTCGAACATCGTGAGTACCAGCACGCCGATGTGAGGCGCAGCTTCGGTGATCTGGCCGGTCGCGGCGACCCCGTCGAGACCCGGCATCTGGATGTCCATGAGGACGATGTCGGGCTGGAGCGCGAGGCAGAGTTCGACTGCCTGGTGGCCGTCGGCCCCCACGCCGACGACGTCGTGGCCGGCGGCCCGCAACAGCACCGTGAGCGTGCGGGCAAAAGTGGCATGGTCGTCGACGACGACGATCCGCAGGCTCATGTGCGCTTCCAACCGCTCAACGGGAGGGTGGCTCGCACGGTCGTTCCGGTTCCATTCGAGGTCACCGACACATGGCCACCGAGCTCGTCGGCCCTCTCGCGCATCGACGTGAGACCGACTCCGGCGCCCTTCGATGGTGACAGGCCCACCCCGTCGTCGCGGACCTCGACGACCAGCGACTCGTTCTCGACGCCCAGATGAGCGGTGCAGCTCGCCGCCCGGGCGTGACGACTGACGTTGGTCATCGCCTCGAGAACGATGCGGTACGCCGCGACCTCGACCGCCGCAGGGACATCGGGCAGGTCGCACGACGTGACCTTGATGTGTAGGCCGCTCGCTCGCGCCTCGACCGCCCGGGCGTGGTGCTCGACCGCACGTACCAGGCCGAGCTCGTCGAGCGACGGTGGCCGAAGTCCGTACACGAGACGACGGATGTCGGCTATCGCCCCGCGGAGATCGGTGCCTAGGTCGCCGAGCAAGGTCGAGAGATCGCGGTTGTCGACCGCGACCGTGGCGGCGTCGAGACCCATGGCCACACTGGCCAGCGTCGGCCCGAGACCGTCGTGGAGATCGGCTCGCAACCGCCGGCGCTCCTCCTCGCGGGTCCGCACGATCTGCTCACGGCTGGCCCGCAGCTGGGCTTCGAGACGAGCGTCGTGCAGGACGACCCCGACGTGGCCGGCGAGATCGGCCAACAGCTCGCGGTCGCGGGTTCGGAGATCATCGCCGCCGGTGCGCCGGCCGATCACGAGCTGGCCGAGCGTCTCTCCCGAGTAGACGAGCGGGATCCGTTCGTCGAGCGGCCCGGGGTCACCTCGGGTGGCCTCGACAACGGGGGGTAGATCGCCGCCCAGGTCGATCTCGATGGCCACGTGCGGGAGTCGGAGCGAAACGGCGAGCGTGTCGACGAGGCCTTGGACCGCCTCGTGCGAGCTGCGGGCGTCGGACAGCTGGCGCCCGAGTTGAGCGAGCACGCGTTCGGGTCGCGAGCTGTCTCCGTAGACATGATTGTCGACCCAGGTCCGCCAGAACGACCAGGCCGGGAGCAGGGCCACGGCGCTGGTGCCGGCGGCGATCGCCTGTTGGAGGCTGTCGTCGATGCCGGTGGTCACCGATGCCACTCCAATGAATGCCGAGTAGACGGCGGCGCCGAACACGATGAGCCCGCCGTAGAGAACGGCTCGCCGCAAGACGATCCGGACGTCGAGGAAATGGTCGAACACCACCGCGGCACCGAGCGCCAAGGGCAGGAGTCCGCTCGCGTTCTTCTCCCACACGTCGCCGGCGGGCCACGAGCGTTCGGGCCAGGCCGCGGCGCCGAGGGTGCTGAGCCCCGGCACCGCCAGCACCGCGGCGGCCAGCACGAACCACCGGGTCTGGCGCCGCACCAGACGATCGCGGCTCGTGACAGTGACGACGACGAGCGCGCCGATGGCGATCACACCGACGAGCCACTGGCCGCGGGTCGTCCATTGCGCCGCGTCGCTCGCCAGGTCGTAGACACGGCCGGTCGGCGGTGGAGCCGATTCGTCGAGTGGCATGCCCAACTGGAACACGATCTGAGCTGCACAGAAGACGGCAGTGTCGGCCAGTCCGGCGGCGAGGATCCACCGTCTCGCTCCCGTCGGCCATCCATGCGGGATGACCGACGGGGCGACGACGAGGAGCATCGACCGGGCCGCGATCCACGGCCAGACCACCATCACCGCGATCGCTCGGTGGACCCATTCGGGGGCGCCGGCCAGAAAGAGCTCGACCCCGAGCGGCTGGGCGGCGTACGTCCACGCCCCGAGCAGACCAGCCGTGAGCAGCACCCACCCGATCGGGTGGCCGGGTCGCCGCCAGGCCACGAGGGTCCCGACAATGCCCGAAGTGACGGCGATCGTCAGGTGGGTGGCTGCGTAGGGATTGGGGATGTCCTCGGGGCGGGCGGCGTAGTGGATGCGGGCGGCGACGACAGCCGCCGCCCCGGCCCCGGCGAGGGTCAGGAGCGTTCGGGGTCGAGCCATGGCGCCGGATCCTAGGTCCGCCCGATCAGCTCGGTGCCGGGCAGTCGCGGCCGTCGCCGGCTTCGAGTGCCGCCTCCATGGCCGGGCCGCTGGTGTTCTGGCTGCGGGAGTCGGCCTCGTCGAACGCCTCTTGGTCGCCGTCGAGGGCGGCGTCGAGGGCGGCCTGGTAGTCGTCGCGCAGGGTTATGACCGCGTCGACAGCGTCGTCGATGACCTCGGTGTCCTCAGGGGCATGAGGTGTCGACTCCAGCACGTCCGCGAATTGCTCCATGACACCGATCGGCGTGGGCAGGAAGTCGGCCCACTCGTCGAGGCTCGGTTGAGGATGCTCGGCGAAGAACGCTTCGAACCCGGGGTCGATCGGGCCGAGTCGATCGCATATGGCCTGGAACCACTCCTCGTGGGTGACGTCGGCGTCGGGACCGCCGGCATCGTCGTCGTCTCCGCACGCCCCGGTCAGCACGGCGAGGGCGGCCAGGCCGCCGATGATCACTCGGTTCATTGTCAGATCCTCCTGTCGCCCGCTCGTTCGGCCGGCTCCAGGACTGTGCGCCTTTCGGTGTCCCGGGCAGAAGTGACCCGTGTCCTGCAGATGTCCCTACTCCCCTAATGGCGCGCCCTGAGCCACCCATGCGGTCGCGGCCGGCGCGCGCTTTCGATCGCGGGGCGCGTCAGGCGGCTCCAGCGCCTCCGTCGCAGATGCAGAACTCGTTGCCCTCGGGGTCGGCCATCGTCACCCAGGTCATGCCGTGCTCCCGGCAGGGTGATTCGCCCACGCGGCAGGCACCCAGGGCGATGAGCCGCTCGGCTTCGGCTTCGATGTCCGGTGTGTCGATGTCGAGGTGCATGCGGTTCTTCCCCGCCCTGGGTTCGGGCACCTGCTGTAGGAGCAGCTTGGGGCCTGCGCCCTCGCGCGGATAGAGGGCGACGTACGTGCCGGCCGCGCCGACGTTCACATAGTCGAGGGCCGAGGCCCAGAAGTCGGCCAATCGCGCCGCGTCAGTGCAATCGAGAACCAGTCCGAACGCCGGACGTGCGTTGTCGGTCATCGGTGTTCCCCTACTCGTGCCGGCCCTTGTGCGCGTCGAGCATAGGTGTGGCCGGCACGTGGCGATCCAACACGCGAGCTCTGTGCGCTGCGAGCCACCGCTGGGGTGGCAAGTTGCGAGCGATTGCGGGCTGGCGGCGAGTGGGCGAGGGTCAGCGGGGGCGGGAGAAGGCGGCGTAGCGCGCCGCGATGTAGCCGTTGACGTCGGCTTCCTTGGCCTCGGCGGCGGCGCGATCGGAGTCGCGGGCGAAGGTGCGAAAGTCGCTGCTCGCCAGGCAGCCGACGAGCGCGGCGGCGACGTCGCGCGGATCGGCCGTCGCCGGATCCTGCGCGAACGGGGCATCGTTGCCGGGGCGCTCGGTCGAGAACTCGGTGGCCGTCGACCCGGGGATGAACAGGTGGGCCCGCACGCCGGTGCCGGCGAGCTCGAGATGCAGGGCCTCGGTGTACAGCTCGATCGCCGCCTTCGACGCCGCGTAGGCGCCGACGCGGTACGCCAGCATGTGCACACCCATCGAGCTGACGTTCACGACGTGGCCCGTACCACGTTCGACCATGTGAGGCACCAGGGCCGCAGTCAGGCGCACCGGCGCATGGAAGTTGACCGCCATGACCTCGTCGAGGTCCTCGGGTGACAAGTGGGTGGCCATGCGTCGTTTGGGGATACCGGCGTTGTTGACCACCACGTCGACACCACCGAGCTCATCGAGCGCCCAGCGGGCGAGCGAGTCGACATCGTCGCCATCGGCGAGCTCGGTCACCCGGTACATCGACCCGGGCGTGCACCGGGTCAGCACGTCGGCCAGGCGATTACGGCGGCGGGCGGCCAGTGCCACCAGCGCCCCAGCAGCCGAGAAGGCCTCGGCCGCCGCCGCACCGATTCCCGACGAGGCGCCGGTGATCAGCACGCGGGCGCCGGCGAGGTCGGGTGCCGGGAAGGTGGCGGGTTGGTCCATCGGCGCATTGTTGCCCACCCTCGTCGCCAGACCGCGATTCACGCGAGCGGGCCCCGACGGCACGATGGCGCGTCGGGGCCCGGAAGGGAGGGGTCGGTCGTCAAGTCGGGTGGTGGTGGGTCGATGCGCGAGCTCAGGCGGCGCGGGGTGGCGCATGGGGTCTCACCGTCTTGTGGACGTAACCCGTCGGGGTGAAGATCTCGATGACCCCGAGAGCAGGCGAGACCATTCGCCAGCGGCCTTCGTGGAACAGGTGATGGCAGCGTTTGCAGAGTGGTGCCAAGTTGTCTAGGTCGGTTGGCCCGCCCAGGTCCCACGGGACGATGTGATGCATGTCGCACCACGCCCAGTTGGACCCGCAGTTGGTGCACCCGGAGTACATGGTCTGGAGCGCCAGTCGTTGCGCGGGGCTGGCGAGCCGGACCTGGCGGCCGAGATAGAGCACGGCACCGTGGTCATCGACACCGCCGGTCATGATCCCGGCCTCGCATGCCATGCGGCGGATCGTCTCGATCGGGAGCGGGGCGCCGTCGATGAGCCGCCCGGCAACATCGCCGACGTTGTACAGGGCGAGGACGGCGCCGTTGCGCGGCGAGGGGGCCGACGAACTGCCCGAGCCGGCACCGGTGGTGGCCTTGCGGATGAGAGCCACGAAGGCGTCGGCGAGGAGCTGCGGGTGGCGGTGCTCCATCAACGTGTCGCCGGGGTCGGTGTCGGTGTTGTTGGCCAACCGCCACTGGCGCTTGGCCTCGGCGATGAGCGACTTTCACCTCGTCGCCGGTGTCGGGCGGCAACAAGAACGTGAAGCCGATCATGTCGTCGTCGCCCTGGAAGAACCCGCCGCGTCGCTTCTGGTGCTGACGGATCGCCTTGGCGTTCGGGTCGACGTCGTGATCCGCGACGAAACCTCGCACCCGTTCGGCGAGAGCATCGGCATTACCGCAATCTGCGAGCAGCCCGGCTTCGTTGGATCGCAGATCGTCGGCAACAGACGGGTTGTTGGCGACCGCGGCGATCATCACCGTGGCGTGGTCGGCAGTGATCGAGCCGTCGGCCATGGCGTCGAGCGTCCCTGGCAGCTTCGTCAGAGCGCCGGCCCGGCGGGACTGTTGACGTGCCGTGCGTTGCGAGACACCAGTGGCGGCGGCGCACTCACCGACGGCGTCGCGCGTCAGCTCCGAGACCCGGGCGAGATAACGAGCCTCCGCCGCCTCGGCATGGGCCTTGAGCTTCGACGCTGACGACAACCCCGATCGAGCGTCGCCGAGACCGCAGGTCGCGGCGGGGTGGGTCTCGATGTACTCGACCGCCCCCGCTGGCTCGAACATGTGATCATGATAGTAAAACGAGCAAAAGTATGCAGGTCGGAAGGGAGAGTTTCTGCCCCTCCCGGGGCCAGGATGGGCGCATGGGCGAAGCGCAGTTCGTGGACCTGGCTCGGTGCAGCGGGCAAGTGGCGGCAGCTTCGGGCCGCAACGACAAGGTCGCCCGGCTCGCCGACGTGGTGCGCGCCGTCTCCGACGACGAGCTCGGTGCCGCCGTGACGTTCCTGATCGGGGAGACGCCTCTCGGCCGAGTCGGCGTGGGGTGGGCGACGATCACCGATGCGCTGGTTGCCCCCGCCGGGGTGCCCACGTTGGCGATACGCGAGGTCGCCGATTTGATCGATGCGCTTGCGGCTGCGAGCGGGCCGGGCTCGGTGGCGCGCCGCCGCGCTCTCCTGGCCGACCTGTTCTCGCGGTCGGTCGCGGAGGAGCAGCGGTTCCTGGTCTCGATCCTCGGCGGCGAGTTGCGGCAGGGGGCGCTCGAGGGCGTGATGGTGACTGCTGTTGCCCGCGCCGAGGGCGTAGCGGTGGCCGACCTTCGCCGGGCGGCGATGATGGCCGGCTCGCTCGCCGCGGCGGCGATCATCGCGCGGCGCGACGGCGTCGCCGGGTTGGCCCGGCTCGGCCTCACACCTTCGGTTCCGGTGCTCCCCATGCTGGCGTCACCGGCGGCGGATGTGGCGACCGCGCTCGAAGCGACCGGCGAGGCGTCGGTCGAATGGAAGCTCGATGGCGCACGCCTGCAGGCTCACCGTCGCGACGGCGTGGTGCGGCTGTTCACTCGCAATCTCAACGACGTCACCGAACGGCTGAGTGGGGTGGTGGCACTCGTTGCCTCGCTCCCCGGCGGGGACCTGGTGCTCGACGGCGAGGTCCTCGGAGTGGCCGACGACGGCACCCCCGACCGGTTCCAGGACACCATAGGCGAGTTCGGTTCGCAGGGCGGGCAGCGAGGCGCCGGGCTGCGCGCCTTCTTCTTCGACGTGCTCTATGCGGGCGGCGGAGCGGTCATCGATGAGCCGCTGCGGGTCCGCCGAGAGTTGCTGGTCAAGGTGGTCCCGAGTGAGGCGAGGTTGCCCTCGATCGTGACCTCCGACCCGGTTCACGCTCAGGGTTTCCTCGACGCGGCGATCGCCGCCGGTCACGAGGGGGTGATGGTCAAGGCCCTCGACGCGCCGTACGACGCCGGTCGACGCGGCAAGGCGTGGCTGAAGGTGAAGCCGGTCCACACGCTCGACCTGGTGGTGCTGGCGGTCGAATGGGGTCACGGGCGCCGTCGCGGTCTTCTCTCGAACCTGCACCTCGGAGCGCGCGGGCCAGCGGGCACCTTCGTGATGGTCGGCAAGACCTTCAAGGGCCTGACCGACGAGTTGCTGCGCTGGCAGACCGCCCGGTTCCAGGAACTGGCCATCGGCGAGGACGGCCACGTCGTCCACGTCAGGCCCGAGCAGGTGGTCGAGGTCGCACTCGACGGAGTCCAGCGATCGAGCCGCTACCCGGGCGGCGTCGCCCTGCGTTTCGCCCGGGTCCGCCGTTACCGCGACGACAAGATTGCCGCCGACGCCGACACGATCGAGCAGGTGATCGCCCTCGGCGCCCGCGACGCCGACCCAGACGACGTGGGGTGATCGCCGACACTGTCGGACGTTCTCGCGGGCGTCGGTCACCATGCCGACAGCCTCCTGGCCCGAGATGTAGGGCCGCGCCACTCGGACCGGGTAGGGGCCGCGAGCCATGGTGACATCAGGCGGGCGAGGGCGGCGACGAGCACGTCGATTATCACCCAGTCGACGTGTGGGGGCCGGGCCGAGACGGCCGCCCGTCGGCGCTCGTGGAGCGCCAGCTCACTGGGGGCATCGACACCGAGGACTGAGGGGTCGACTACCCAGCCTGCCAGGTCCATCTTGGCGGCGCCGAGCTTCGCGGGCGTCGGCTGGGCACGTCCTCCGCGGCGAACACGTCGGCAAGGCGAAATTCCTCTGGCGGATCTCCAACGACGGCAAGAAAGGCATGACCATCGAGATGTTCGAAGTGGCGAAGGACGGAAAAGAAACGCTGGCCATGAAGGTGCGCGGCGAGAAGCAGAAGTAACTCCGCCGATCACTTGCGGTTCGATCCGCCAGCGCCCACGGGCGATGGTGGCAAAGCAAGGCAGGCCTAACTCATCTATGGCCCTCCGAGTCAAGAGCGCGCACCCTGAACGAGGGATGATTCTTGGTTTTTCATCCGGCGTCCTTGCGGGCTTCAGGACGAATCCGTGAGTGTGCGCTTCGAGCTGCGTCGGCGTGTTTCATGGTTCGTGGTTGCCG
>CAYMJU010000191.1:0-2622 GCA_964390555.1 uncultured Acidimicrobiales bacterium
ACGTGGACCCGCATGACGAGGTCGAAGTCGTCGGCGGTCATGTTCCACACCGCCCGGTCGCGCACGATGCCGGCGTTGTTGACCACGATGTCGAGCCGACCCCACTCGGCGATGCCGCGAGCGACCATGGCCTCGGCGGCCGCTTCGTCACCGACGTCGCCGTAGTCGGCTACCGCGGTGCCGCCCCGGGCGGCGATGCGCTCGACGACCACATCGGCGTCACGACCGTGGCCCTCGCCGCTGACCGACGAGCCGAGGTCGTTGACCACGACCTTGGCGCCCTGCTTGGCCAGCTCGAACGCGTGCGCCCGACCGATCCCGTGGCCGGCCCCGGTGACGAGCGCGACTTTTCCTTCCAATAGCCTGGCCATGGTTCCTCCAGCGTCGACAGCGGGGTCTGACGTTACCGTCAGCTGGCGCCGGTGTTGCGGGTCCGGCGCCTCGGGCGAGCCGGCGGAGCGAGGAAGGCGCGCTCGATGACGAGGGCTTGAGCCTCGATCAACATGTCGTCGGTCGGGCGGTACTGCGTGCCCGCGGCGATGTCGGGGGACCGCTCCAGCAGGGCGAGCAGCACCCGCACCATGGCGCGCTGCTCGATCGGTACCGGTGACCTCTCGCCCGAGTCGCCGAGCAGGGTGCGCAACGCCCAGGTCGCGTGGCGCACGAGCCGTAGTGCATCGGCGGCGACCTCGGGTTCGACCGGCAGGCCCTCGGTCCACGCCCGCAGCACGCCTGCGTACTCGGCGCGCAATTCGAGGAACCGGCCGAGCCACTCTCGAAGCGCTGGGCCCCCAGAGATCGTGGCGAGGTCGTCGATTACGGGTTCGAGCCGGTCGGCGCACTCGTCGGAGAGCACGACCAGCAGGTCGATGCGGTCCGTGAAGTACTTGTAGAACGTTCCGCGCGACATCCCCGCCTCGGCGACCACCTGGTCGATGTTCGAGGCGAGGTATCCGTGGTCGGAGAACACTCGGGCCCCCGCGTCGAGCAGGCCCCGAACGGTTCGTTGGGCCTGCGGCCCGAGGCCGGTGAACCGAGTCGCCGAGCGCGGTCGAGTCGGCCGAAGCTCACGTTGTACGGCCAACGCTGGCGGGCGAGGAGCGTCTGGTGTAGCCGGACCGAGGGCCACGGTCTCGAGCACGCTGACCGGCGTCGTGGGGAACAACGCTCGCTGCGACGCCACCGATAGCGCCGACAGCAGCTCGCCATCGGTCCGCCCGCTCGGGTACACGTGGCGCATGTAGTTGAAGCGCTCGACCACGCCGAGCAGCGCGACGGCCATCGTGTGGGGATCGCAGCCCTCGAACCCGGCATCGGCCAGTCGGCTACCGAGCCGCCGGGTATGGGTCTCGACGAATAGATCCAGCCGGGGGCGCAGTGGCGCCTTGGGTGAGTTCACGTTGGCCCACTCGACGAACACGATCGCGTAGCGGTCGAACACCTCGGCCCAGCTCCGCAGCCACCGCTGGAGCTCGGTGAACCCGGCCCGATCGGGGCCGAGCTGCCCCAGCACGCGGACGACCTGCTGGAGGGCGGCGCCGCTTTCCTCGACGAGCTCGACGAAGATCGCCTCCTTGCTCTCGAAGTACTGATAGAGCGTCGCTCGCGACACGGCGGCGCTCGCCGCGATGTCGTCGACGAGCGTGGCGTGGAAACCGCGGTCATCCAGGAGGGCGAGCGTCGCCTCGACGATCTGGCGGCGCGTGCGGGCCCCGCGCGCGCCGACCATCGGGCTGGTGGGGCCGTAGCTGGCGCGCCGGGCGTAGCCGCTCATCCGGTCGAGGCTAGGCGGTCTCGTCGCGACCATCTGACACAAGCGTCAGGTCAACCAGGGTTCGGTCCACTGGGCGGCGCGTGCCGCTTTGAGCCCCGCCATGCCTTCGGCGTCGATGATGTCTCGAAAGGTTCGTCCGTCGGGCGCGGCAGCCCGGTCGGCGGCGGCGAGGGTCAGCGCGTCGTGGGCGCGGGCAGCGGCGCGGCCGGCGGCGTCGCCCGACGCATCGGCGGCGGCGTCGATCGCCTGCCGGTTCAGCTCCAGCGCCTCGCTTGGCATACGGGCGAGCCGGCGCGCCAGCTCGTAGGCCCGCTCGACGAGGTGGTCGTCCGGCTCGACGGTGAGGACCAGGCCGATGTTGCGGGCCTGCTCGGCGTCGATCAGCTCGCCGGTCATGATCAAGAACTTGGCCCACTGTCGCCCGACGATCGGTACGATGGCCGACGCACCGACGAGCCCGATTCGCCCCTCGGGGAAGCCGAACTGCGTGCCGGTCGCCGCGACGACCAGGTCGCAGCTGGCGGCGAGGCTGAGCCCGGCGCCCAGGCACAGACCGTGGACCGCGGCGACGATGGGGACCGCGCTCGAGCGGATCCGGTCGTGGAACGCGTCGGCCCGCTCGAGGAAGGCGAGCTCGTCGGCTGCGGTCTCGCGCCGGGCGTTGCCGGTGATGTCGCCGCCACCGCAGAACGCCCGTCCCTCTCCCCGCAGAACGACGCAACCGATCGCGGGGTCGGACTCTGCGGCATCGAGCGCCCAGACGATCTGGTCTCTCGTGCCCTCCAGCCGGGCGCCGATCGCGTTCAGCACCGCCGGCCGGTCGAGGACGATCTCGGCCACGCCGCCGC
>CAYMJU010000192.1:0-28401 GCA_964390555.1 uncultured Acidimicrobiales bacterium
CTACTCGTCGGGCTCGACCGGGCGTCCCAAGGGTGCCAAGCACACCGATTCGTCGGCGGCCGCGGGGTCGAACGGGTTCATCAGCAACCTCGGACTCCTGCGCACCGACGTCTTCCCGATGGCCTACCCGATCACCCACATCGGCGGTATCGCCTTTCTGGTCGCGCAGCTCCGCGTGGGTGGTCGCATCGTGCTGCTCGACGCCTTCGACCCGGCGGCGAGCCCGCTGGTCATGGCCGAGCACGGGGCCACGATCCTCGGCTCGGCGCTGCCGTTCTTCACGGCGTACCTGGCCGCCCAGCGCACGTACGGCTCCACCCCGCTGTGGCCGAAGCTGAGGTTCTGCTCGGCCGGCGGCGCCCCGGTCCCGCCCGACCTGCACTACGAGATCCAACGCGAGATGGGCGGGCGCGGCCTGCTCAACGGGTGGGGGCTTACCGAGTTCCCGGTGGCGTCGTTCACCCAGCTCGCCGACGCCGACGAGGTCCACGCAAACACGGTGGGCCGCCCGGTCACCGGCGTTTCGGTCCGGGTCGTCGGCATCGACGGCGTCGAGCAGACAGCCGGCGCCGAGGGCGAGCTCCGGGTGAAGGGACCCCAAATGCTGTGCGGCTACGTCGACCCGGCGCTCGACGCCGACGCCTTCGACGAGCAGGGGTACTTCCGGACCGGCGACCTCGGCATGGTCGACGACGCCGGCAACATCAAGGTGACCGGCCGGCTCAAGGACATCATCATCCGCAACGCCGAGAACATCTCGGCGGTCGAGGTCGAAAACGTTCTCTACAGCCACCCGGCGATCGGCGACGTGGCGGTCGTCGGGCTGCCCGATGCCCGAACCGGCGAGCGGGCGTGCGCAGTGGTGCAGCTCGCACCCGGGCACGACTCGATCACGCTGGCCGACATCGCTGCCCACTGTCGCGAGCACGGGCTGGCGAACCAGAAGATCCCCGAGCAACTCGAGATCGTCGACGTTCTGCCTCGCCATCCCCAGGGCAAGATCCTCAAGCACGAGATCCGCGCCCGACTGCTGGGCGACTGAACGCCTCGGGTTCAGGCGAGCGAGACCTCGACCGGGGTCCCGGAGAGTCGCGGCATCCCGGTGAGCGAGTCGAGGGTGTCGGCGTCGATCAGCCGGTTGACGTTGCTCTCGCCCCAACCGTGTGGGATCGCCACGGCGCCGGCGACGACATCGCTGGTGACCCGGGCGGCGACGGTCAGCTGACCGGTCGACGAGCGAACGACCACCATGTCGCCGTCGTTCAAGCCTCGGCGGGCGGCATCGACCGGGTTCAGCCACGCCTCCATGCGCTCGCCGTCGCGGTAGGCCCGGGTGTTCTCACGTCGGAGCTGGCGGCGCGGGGTGAGAACGAGCGTGGCGGACGCATCGCCGGGTGACCAGGCCGCGAGCTGCGCGACGAGGGCCGGCGGCGCCAGGTGCCAGCAGCCGTCGGGAAGACGTTCGGTCACCCAGCCGTACACGGGGTCCTCGACGACCGGTGCGCCGTCGGTGGCTCCGAGCGCGTCGAAGTCGGCGCCGCGTGCAACTCGACGCAGCACGTCGTCGGTCGTGGTCGTGGCGGGATCGCCGACGAGGTCATAGCCGCACCTCGACGCGATCTGGGCGAGGGTCAGCCAACCGGGCGGTCGGTCGGCTGGGGACTCGACGACCGCGTGGGTGTACTGGGTCATGCGGGCCGGTAGGTACAAGTCGAGGCCGGGCAGGTCGGGCCGTTCGAGCTGGTCGGGGCAGGCGAACAGATGAGTGGCGAGCACGCCGGTCTCGTTGGCGAACAGCTCGAGCACGATCAACACGTCGAGCTTCTGCAGCGCGGCCGTGAGACGCTCGGTGTCGGGCAGGCACACCGCGGCGTTGCCGCCGGTGACGATCAGGGCCCGGAGCCGCCCGGACTCGATCTCATCGGGGATCAGTGCCGCCGGCCACTCGGCGCCGACGTTGAGCGCCCCGGGGCACCCCAGCGGCGCCGGCAGCCCGGTCGCCGCGGCCGGCAGGGTCGGTCGCTCGTCGAGGCGGGTGAGGAAGCCGGGGTTGAACCACACGCCGTCAGACCGGTCGACCGAGTCGGTCACGATCATCAGCGCCCACGCCAGCCACTCGGTGAGGTTGCCGGCGACCGACATCGTGCTGCCGGTCCCGGGCACCACCGCCAGCTGACCGGCCCGATGCACGGCGTCGGCCAATCGGGCGAGCTCGCCGGTCGACAGCCCGGTCACCGCGGCTGCGTGGTCGACGTCGAAGCGCTCGACGCTGTTGCCCAGCTCGGTGAGACCGTCGGCGGTCAACGCGTCGAAGCTCGCGGCATCGCGGCGGGCGAGCACGTCGCGGATCAAGAACGCCAGCACCGCGGGATCGGTGCCGGGCCGCGCTGGCAGGTGACCGTCAGCGTGCCGGGCGGTTTCGGTGACACGCGGGTCGACGACCCACACCTCGCCCCGGGCCCGAGCGGCGCGCAGCCACTCGACCGGATTCGCGAAGCCGGTGAACTGACCGTGCGAGACCACAGGGTTGGAGCCGACGAACACCACGAGGCGACTGTCCGGGCCGACGTGAGGGATGACCGCGGTCGTCCCGGCCACCAGCGAGGTAACGACGACCCGGGCGATGCCATCGACGGTGGCGGTGCTGTAGTTGTGGTTCGTGCCGAGGGCCTGGCGGAACTTGCGGGCGGCGAACGTTGCTGCGGGGTCGATGAACCCGCCCGATCCCATGAAGAAGCCGACCGAACCGGGCCCGTGGTCCGCGATCACCCCCGCCAGCGCCGCGGCCGCCTGGTCGACGGCCTCGTCGATCGGGGCCGGTCCCAGCGCGCCGTCGGCCCGCACGAACGCGCCCGACAGGCGATCGGGATGATGGTGCAGGTCGCCGAGCGCCCGGCCTTTCGGGCAGAGGTAGCCGTGCGACAGCGGGTGGTCGGGATCGCCTCGCACCTCGACCACCTGATCACCGTCGACGGTCACGAGGGTGCCGCACGCGGCGATGCAGATCCGGCAGAAACTCCTGACCGTCGTGCTCATTGCCGCCCAGTCTGTCAGGTCACGCCGAACTGTCAGTTGTCGTCGAGGCCGAACGGGTCGTCGTCGAACGGCTCGATAACTGCTTCCGGTTGCTCGATGGGCGTCTCGCGAGTCGGCGGGAGATCAGCCGCACCGGGTATCGCGTCGATGATCGGATCGACCGACACGGGGGTCGCGTCACCGGTTGGCGCGAGGACAGTCGGGTCGGCGGTGACCGCTGCACCGGCGCCGAAGTCGTCCTCGTCGGCCGCCTGCTGTTCGGCGAGGAGGGCGCGGGCCGCGTCTTCGCTGAACGTCGCGACAGTCTTGGTTCGGTCGTCCTCGGAGCCGAGAAAGAAGTCGACGCCCTTCTCGGCGATCTTCTTGATGATCCCCTGCTCGGCGGCCGCAGAGTCACGCTTGAACGTGTCGGCGTCGATGTCGGCCGCCCCGGCGACCGCGCCCTTGAGGTCGCCCTCGAAGAAGCTGGCGATGGCCTCGGACGGCACGCCCGGTATGCCGGCGAGCAGGGCGATGTTCTCGATGTTCTCGGGGTCGGTCAGGTCGGTGCTGACGAAGAAGGCGCTCTCCCGCTCGTTGACCACCTCGATGTCGTCGACCTCGATCTCACGAATGAAATCGAGGCTCGAGCTGAGTGCGCCCTTCTCGGTGAAGCCGAGCGATACCTCGGCGCCGAGGCGCGTGCTGAACGTCTCCTCGCCGTCGTCGAAGGAGTCGCGGCCGAACTGGGGTAGTCCCGGCTGGATCAGTCGTCCGTCATCGACGCCGATCCTGGTCACCTGGCCGATCTGGTCGCGGCTCGTCTCGACCCCGTCGACCTCGGACTCCCGGAAGAAGCCCGACTGTCCCTCGGCGAGGCCGTCCTCGCCACCGGCGGCGATGAAGGCTCCGACCTCGTCGCGTTCCTCGCCGTCGGCGGTGAGCTCCTCGCGGGCGAAGCCGATGTCGCCTTCGAGCTGGCCGTCGGAGAACCCGGCGTTCCGAGTGACCGCGACCTCGTCGCGCTCGACCTCGGCGCCGTCCGCGAACTGCTCGCGGGCGAACCCACGATCCTTTCCCGCCTGGGCGTCCGACGCATCGGTGTTGAGCGTCGCCACGAGCTCGTCGCGCTCGGTCACGACGCCGTCGGCGGCGGTCTGACCGAACACCCCGAGATCGATCCCGGCTTGCCCTGTCGAGGCGTCGAGGTTGGCCGTGATACCGACCTCTTTGGTGATGAGGTCGCCGTCGGCGTCGACCGCCTCGGCGAAGGCCGCCAGATCGACGCCGCGCTGACCGCTCGCGGTGGCGCCGGTCGTCACGGAGACACCGACGTCGCCTTCGACCCCCAGGATCCCGCCGCCGATCGTCGCCTCGCGCCGCACCGTCCCGGTCGTCTCGTCGACGGCTCGCTCGATCCCCGCGTCGAAGTCGGCGAGGAGCGTGTCGGCTCGGGCGCCGAGTCCGAGGTCCCCGTCGGAGCGGTCGAGGTCGACATCGACACCGAGCTCGCGCCCGAGCACGTTGACGTCGGCGCTGAACCCCTCGCCCTCGACGGACTGGAACGAGACCGCACCGCCGGTGACCGCCTCGGCGACGTTGCCGGCGGCGTTGACGACGACCCGTGCCGCGTCGCGGATGGGGTCGATGACCTGGCCCACCGCGTCGGCGACGGTGTCGGCGGCATCGCGTACCCGGCCGCCGATGCCCCCCTCCTCGATGAACTCCTGCCGGCGTTCGACCCTCTCGGCCCGCCGGTTCACGGTGTTGCGGCCCACGTCTTCGAGGCGGTCGCCCACCCCGTCGAGGCGATCCTCGATGCCGTCGGTCAACCGGTCGAAGCCAACCTCGGCGCGCGCCAGCACCGCCCGGCCGCCCTCGGCCAGCCCGTCCATGAAGTCGTCGAACCGATCACCGAAGGCCACGACCGAGTCCTTCGCCCGCCGACGGTCAACGGTTCACTCGGTGAGCGCGCGCCGTCTCGTCGATGACCTCCCAACCAGCGGGCCGTGGTTCCATCACGCCGACGATGCCGCCGGACCGCGCTCCGGGTGCCAGCCGCCGTGGGAAGATGCTGCGGTGCAGGTGACGGCTCGGGTCGACTACGCGCTGCGGGCGTTGCTCGAGCTGACGGCGGCCGAGGGCGCGGCGCTGACGCGCGACGAGTTGGCCGCGCGCCAGTCGATCCCGCCGCGCTACCTAGAAGCGGTCCTGGGCCAGCTCCGCCAGGCCCGCCTGGTCGTAGGACAGCGAGGAGCGGCCGGTGGCTACCGGCTGGCGCGCGCGCCCGCGGAGATCAGCGTGGCCGAGGTGTCGAGGGCCGTCGACGGGCCGCTGGCGCTGGTCCAAGGTGAGCGGCCCGAGAAGGTGGTCCACCAGGGGGCTGCTGAACACCTCGGCGAGCTCTGGGTGGGATTGCGTGCGGCGATCCGCTCGGTCATGGAGTCGGTCACTCTGGCCGACCTCGTCGCCGGCGAGCTCCCGGCCGCGGTCCGCGACCTCGTTGCCGACCCCGACGCGTGGGAGCCCCGGTAACGCCGGGTCAGCCGACGACGAGGGTGCGCACGCTCGTGATCAGCAACAACCCGCCGATGGCGATGCCCATCGACCTGGTCGGCAGACGCTTGACGAGCCAGGCGGCGAGCGGGGCGGCCGCAACACCACCAATCAACATGGCGAGCACGATGCCGGCGTCGAGGTCGCCACCGCCGACGGCGCCGAGCAGCGATCCGACCGACACCGCCGCGACGGCGATCTCGGCGGTGTTAACCGAACCGACGGTGAGCCGTGGCGAGACTCCTTGGTGCAGGAGGTATGGCGTGACGATCGGACCCCACGCGCCGATGAGCCCGTTGGTGAGGCCACCGACCGCGCCAGCCGACATCACGCCGCGGGAGGGGAGCGAGGCGGAGTCGGTGCCGCGGTCGGGGCTCGCGTCGGCCCGAGGGAGCCGTACGAAGCGGGCGAGGATTCGGAGGCCTACGAGAAGGAGCATCACCGCCAACCAGGGCGTGAGACGGTCTGCGTCGATCTGGGTCACGAGCGCAGCCCCGGCAACCGCGCCGACGCAGCCGGGCAGCGCGAGCCGCGCGACGAGACGCCGGTCGATGTTGTCGAACCGCCAGTGCGACGCCCCGGCGGCGAGGCCGGTCGCCACCTTCGCGATGTTCACGGTCGTGGAGACTGTGACCGGCGACATGCCGCCGGCGAGGAGGATCGTCGATGACGTCGGTCCGAAACCCATGCCGAGAGCTCCGTCGACCATCGAGGCGCCGAACCCGGCGAGCATGACCAGCAGGATTTCCTCCATAGAAGGTGAATCCTACCTGATTATGGGTATTTCCGCTAGCCCTCGTGGGAAGGTTCTCGCAGCAGACGCAGCGTCAACTGGAGTGCGACGGCAAGGAGCAGGCCGGCGAACAGTCGATTGGCCACCGAGTCCTTCAGGCCGACCGACACGCGGGAACCGACGAAGGCCGAGACGACACCCGCTATACCAACCACCACCGCGAGCCGCATGTCGGCGTTGCGGTTCCGCCGGTTGCGCCACGTGCCGACGATCGAGGTCGGCACCACGACGGCCAGCGATGTGCCCCGGGCGAGTGCCCCGGGGATGCCGATCGCCACCACCATGAACGGCACCATCACGATCCCGCCGCCCACCCCGAGCAACCCGGACAGCAAGCCGGTGAGGGCCCCGAACGCCACCAGCCCCAGCGCCGCGGCAACGTCGAGCGTGGCCCGCCCATCTCCGTGGGACCCGTCGAGGAGTAGCCGGATCGCGCTGAACGCCAGAAGCCCGGCGAAGCTGAACCCGAGCAGCCGTTGCGGGAGATGGCTGAGCAGCTTGGTTCCGAGCAGCACGCCGACGAGGGCACCCACGGTCAACCACCCGGCGACAGGCCAGTCGATCTTGTCGTCGAGCCAGTAGCCGGCGAGGCTCGACGTGGCGATCGGCAGCACCGCGGCAAGCGATGTGCCGTGGGCGCGGCGCTGGTCGATGGCCACCGTCGCGACGAGCGCGGGGACGATGAGTATGCCCCCGCCCACGCCGAACAACCCCGACATGAGACCGGCGACAACGCCGACTGCAGCGCCGTTGTACAGGCGGCTGCGCTCGATCACGCCGTGGGGTCGCCTCGCTCGGGGACGACGAGGACCTTGCCGGTGGCGCGCCGGTCGGCGACCTGGCGCAACGCGGCCGCGGCTTGCTCGAGCGGATAGATGTCGCAGACGTACGGGTCGATGCGGCCGCTCACCAGGAGCTCCATCAGCTCGGCCTCGTCGCGGGCGGCGTCGGCGGGGCGGCGATCCCCGAACGTGCGCATCTCGAACCCCATGATGACCATGCCCTTGAGCAACACGAGGTTCAGCGGGATCCTCGGGATGTCGCCGGCCGCGTAACCGATCGTCACGAAGCGGCCGCCGAAGGCCATCGACCGCAGCGCCGGCTCGGCGTAGGGCCCCCCGACCGGGTCGATGACGACGTCGACGCCACGCCGGGTGAGCGGCTTGAGGTCGTTGCGCCAGTCGGGCTGTGAGTAGTCGACTCCGTGGTCGGCGCCACGAGACCGGCACACGTCGAGACGCTCCGGGCTCGATGCCGCGGCGATGACGGTGGCTCCGAGGATCTTGGCCAGCTCCACGGCCGCCAGCCCGACCCCACCGGCCGCGCCGAGGACGAGGACGGTCTCGCCCGGTTGGACCGCAGCCACCGATCGAAGGCTGTGGTACGCCGTGGCGTAGGCGACCCAGAACCCGGCGGCCTGGCGCAGCTCGACCTCGTCGGGGACACGCTTCACGTTCGCGGCCGAGGCGATCAGCTCTTCGGCGAAGGCGCCGTTCATCAACGCGCCGAACACCCGGTCGCCGAGCACCCATCGGTCGACGCCGTCGCCGACCGCGGTGACTTCGCCGGCGTACTCGCTGCCGGGGATGAACGGCACCGGCAACTGGACCTGATACTTGTTGTCGAGGAACAACACGTCGGGGAAGTTGACCGCCGCGGCGCCCACCCGAACCCGGATCTCGCCCGGCCCCGGTACGGGACGAGGGACGTCCTCGACCACCACGTTCTCGGGTGGGCCGTGAGCGCGACACATCGCGGCCCGGATCGTCTCGCTCTCACTCACGCCGGTCGAGCGTAGTGGTGAGCCCGGAGTCGCTGCCTCACGGGCCGAGCAGCGCCGCGGGCACGACGGCGATGCCGTCGGGGCGGCGGTAGGCCCGGTCGCCGGTCGACACGATGATCCGGTCGCCGACCAGCCCGGGATCGACCGCGCTGAGCAGCCAGTTCAGGTTCTTGGCGTGCCCGTCGTGGACGGTGGCCGCGAGCGTGGTGTCGACGGCGACCAGCCGGCCGTCGGCGCCCTCGACGAGCAGATCGATGACGCGATCGCCGCTGATCGCTCCCAGGTGTCGAACCGCGGCGCGGGCCGGCTGGGCGTAGACGCGAAGCGACAGCGTTACCAGGGACTCGAACAAGATGGCGAACCGGGACCTCCGCACGAAGGTGCCGGGGGATCGCAGCGTCGGGCGACGCAGATCGTCGGCGCTCAGTCCGAGCGCGTGGGCGGCGAGCGCGGGGTCGGTCACCTGGTGCTTCAGGCTGTGCCGGCCACGCTTGGAGACGCGCAAGACCGGATTGCGCAGATCGAGAACCGGGTCGATGACGAACATTCGGCTCACCATGTCGCGATAGGCGATCATCGTGGCGTCTGACGGGCGGGCCCCGGACTCGCTACCGGCCCCTTCCGCGATCGCCCAGATCGCCCGCGACGTCGACACCGCATCGAGGTACGCGGCGAGAAACGCTCGGAAGGTGCCCTGGCGCACGACCCGCCGGCCGATGGCGGTGGCGTCGCGTTCGAACTGGGCCAGGTAGTCGTCGAGGGCGACGCCACGCTCGGCCGGGTCGACCGACCGGATGCCAGGGAGCCCCGACGCCACGATCTCGTCGGCGTAGTCCCCGAGGGTCACCGTGCAGGCGCCATCGATCGGTCCCCGGTTCCCGGCGAGCAGGGCCGCGAGACTGACCGTTGGGGCTTCGGGCAGCCCGCGCTCGGCCAGGCTGAGCGGGTGCATGTGCACGTGGACGATGCCATCGCGCTCACTCGTCTTGCGGGGGTGCATGGCCTGGCCATCGGCGGTGAGCACGAAGCGCCCGGGGGCGCGCTGGCGATCGATGCTCCGGCGGACCAAGTCGTAGGAGTGGCCGTCGAGTATCCAGTCGTCGACCAGGATCGGCGACGCGTCGGTGTCGAACCGTCGAGGCTCGAGCGTGAAGCCGGCGCGCGTGGCCGGGTCGCCGACGTCGTGAACGGTCGCGGCCCGTCGGCGGGCGGTCGACGTCTTCCCTACACCGACCATCCCGGCGATGGCGACGGCCGGCCAATGCGCGAGCAGCGCGTCGAGTTCGTCGTCGAGGATACGCCGCCGATAATCCGTCACCTCCGCACGCTACCCGCTCCCGCGCCCCCGGATGACGCCCGAAAATGCCTGCGAATAACGCGAATTCGCCTACCGTAGAGGTAGGCGAATTCGCGTTATTCGGGTGGGCGGGTCGTGGCGAGGGTGTGGCGTTCGTGGTCGAGGAGCCAGGCCTTGATGTCGGTACCTGCCGCGAAGCCGGTGAGGGAGCCGTCGGAGCCGACGACCCGGTGGCACGGCACGACGATGCTGATCGGGTTGCGGCCGTTGGCGGCGCCGATCGCCCGCACCGCTTTGGGGTGACCGATCCGGCGGGCCTGCTCGCCATAGGACACCGTCTGCCCGTAGGGGATCGTTCGCAGCGCCTGCCACGCCGATCGTTGGAAGTCGGTGCCGACCGGGTCGAGCGGCAGGTCGAAGTCCTGGCGGCTCCCGGCGAAGTACTCGCCGAGTTGCTCGGCGGCTGCGACGAGAAACGGATGGTCGGGCGAGTCGGTGGCACGATCGCCGCCGAAGCGGACCCGCTCGCTCTCGCCGTCGACGTCCCACAGCACGGCGCGCAGCCCGGTGTCGGTGGCGACGAGGGTCAGCGGCCCGACGGGCGAGTCGATCGTGGTCTGGTAACGGGTGGTCGTCATAACGAGCTCCAGAGGTGATGAAGGGCGTAGCTGCGCCACGGGCGCCAGCTCTCGGTGCGGTGAGCGATCTCGGTCGGGGTGCCGGCGATCCCCGCGGCGGCGAGACCGTGGCGCACTCCGAGGTCGGTGGGCAGGAACGTGTCGGGATGGCCGAGCGCTCGCATCACGACGTAGCCGGCGGTCCATGGACCGATACCCCGAAGGTTCACGAGTGCCGCAGTGAGCGTTTCGGGGTCGGCGCCCGGATCGATCGTGATCGTGCCGTCAGCGACGGCGCGACACGCCGCCCGCAGAGCCCGGCGGCGCGACACCGGCATGGCGAGGTGGTCGTCGGGTATGTCGGCGAGCGTCGCCGCGTCGGGGAAGCGGTGGGTGAGGCCGTCGAGGGGCCGGTCGATCGGCTTGCCGTGGGCGGCCACGAGCCGACCGGCGAGCGTGCGAGCACCCGCGACCGACACCTGCTGGCCGAGGATCGCCCGTACCAGCACCTCGGCGCCGTCGACGTGGCCGGGTGATCGCAGACCCGGACGAGCGGCGACGAGGGGACCCAACGCTGGGTCGTCGCCGAGGTGGTCATCGACAGCTCGCGGGTCGGCGTCGAGATCGAGCAGGCGGCGACAGCGCTGCACGGCGGTCGCCACGTCGCGGGTGTCATCGACTCGCAGCGCGCATGAAACGTGGTCATCGCCCGGCGCGAGCTCGACGGTGCCGGCGCCGTGGGGCAGGTCGAGCACCCGAGCGTACGTGAGCGAAGCGACGTCGAATCGCTCGACACCGGCGACCGCCCGCTCGCCGAGGAACCGGAAGAGGGGCGCGGCGCTGATGGGCGTGCGGAAGGGGAGCCGAAGGTGGATGCCGGTCCCGGTCGCGTCGGTTCCTCGGCGCGAGAGGCGCAGGTCGGTCGGGGTCGAGGCGAACACCTCGCGGATCGTGTCGTTGAACTGGCGCACGCTCGCGAACCCGGCCGCGAAGGCCACGTCGGTGATCGGCATGGTCGTGGTCTCGATGAGCGTCCGAGCGGTGTGGGCCCGCTGGGCGCGGGCGAGGGCGATCGGCCCGGCGCCGACCTCGCCCGTGAGCAGCCGGTTGAGATGACGTTCGCTGTAGCTCAACCGCCGGGCGAGCCCCGGCACGCCTTCTCGGTCCACGACGCCGTCGGCGATGAGCCGCATCGCCCGGCCGACCACGTCGGCACGGCTGTTCCATTCCGGCGATCCCGGCGACGCGTCGGGCCGGCACCGCTTGCAGGCCCGGTACCCGCTGAGCTGCGCTGCCGCGGCGGTGGCGTGGAAGGTGACGTTCTGGCGCCGGGGTGTCGTGGCCGGGCAACTCGGTCGGCAGTAGATCCCCGTGGTGCGCACGGCGGTGAAGAACCATCCGTCGAAGCGGGCGTCGTGGCTCTCGACGATGCGGTAGCACCGCTCGTCGTCGAGGTCCCGCGAGGTGAACATGGACCCATCATGGCCCGGCCGACACCGAACCACTGGCGGAAATCAGACGTGTACGCGACGAGTAGGACGCCGGTCGACAGCGTCGTTTCGATAGGGTCCGAGTTCCACCGATGAGGAGGGCCCGATGAAAGCCGTGCGATCGACACCGCCCGCCGTCAGCGTCGTCGATGTCGACGAACCCGAGGGCCCGGGCGTCCTGATCGACATCAGCTCGGCGGGCGTGTGCGCGTCGGACTTCATGTACATCGGCTTCGGCAGCACGAAGCTGCTCGGCCACGAGCTGGCCGGGGTGACCGAGGACGGCCGGGCCGTCGCCATCGAGGCGATCTTCGGGTGCGACGAGTGCGAGCACTGCCTGGCGGGGAGCCGGAACCTGTGCCACACCACGTCGACCACCGCTCTTGGCGTCATGGTCGACGGCGGCATGAGCGAGTGGTTCCGCGCCCCGGCATCAGCGCTCGTCGATCTTCCGCCCGGTCTGGCGCTGGCCGACGGCTGCCTGGTCGAGCCGACCGCAGTCGCATGGCACGCTCTCCGTGTTGCGGGGGTCACGCCGGGCTGCCGGGTCGGCGTGGTCGGCGGCGGCGCCATAGGCCTCATGACCGTCGCCGGAGCGCTCGCCATGGGGGCGGCCGAGGTCGGACTCGAGGCCCGCTACCCGCACCAGATCGAGTCGGGCGAACGGTTGGGCGCGAGCCGACCCAGCGGCCTCTACGACGTCGTCATCGAGGCTGCAGGATCGGAGAGCTCGCTGCACAAGTGCACTGAACTGGCGCGCACCGGTGGCACGATCGGTGTGCTCGGTGTCTTCCCGCCCGGCACAGAGTTCCCGTATCACCCGTGGTTCATGAAGGAGTTGAACGTCAAGGGTTCGCTCGGGTACTGCACGCACAGCCACGGCCGGGACTTCGTCGATGCCGCGAACCTGCTCGCGACGCACCGCGATCTCGTCGACACGCTGGTGACCCACCGGTTCCCGATCGATGACGCCGCGGAGGCTTATCGAGTCGCGGCCGACAAATCGACGGGCGCGCTACGCGTGATCGTCGAACCCTGACAGCCGAGCTCCGGACCCGGCCCGAGGCCCGGGCCGCGGCGTGCTCGACGCACAGTCGGCTCGACGCAGATCGATCACGACGCCCATCCCCTCGTCGTTCGCGGCGGTGAGGTCGACGACGGACGGGTCGGGGCCGAGACGGACTGGTTGCAGCACGCCGAGATAGACGAGTTGATCGCACGCATTCGCCAGCAGGTAGTCGTCGAGGTGATACGCACCGATGGACTTGGCGTAATCGAGCAGCCGGGACAGATCGAACACGGCTCGCCCGTCGCGCAACAACTCGACATCGACCACTTCGCCCGCCGGGCTCACGAGGCAGCAGCCTTCGCCCGCGACGTGGTATTCGATGCCCGACCGGGCCCGCCCCGAAGCCGGCAGTGTGCCATCGCGGGTGAGCGTTACGAGCGACCTCAGGCCGTGAGCCAAGTCGAACTCGGTGGTGAGCGAGGACCGGAGCGACTCGAGCGCGAGACCGAAGCTCGTGACGAGAGCCGCTGGGGTCGGTGGACGAGGGAGTGGTCGCATGTCGATCGGAGCCGACACGGCTCCCAGGCCACGGGCCGCGCCGGATACGGTGAAACGCTAACCACCACCGTCGCCGCGGCCGGTGATGGTCCTGATCGGGGGTAGTCCAGTGGTCGACGAGGATCTCGGTGTCGTGCGTTATGAGCGCGACCCACCGATCGCGCGGATCGTGTTGAACGACCCCGGCCGGGCGAACGCCCAATCGTCGGACATGGTGTGGCAGGTCGACGAGTGCCTGCGGCGCGCCGCGGCCGACTACGACGTCAAGGTGGTGATCATCAAGGGTGCCGGCCGCGGCTTCTGTGCCGGCCACGCCATGGGTGGCCCGGACACGTATCCCGAGTTCGGCGAATCGTTCGAACGCATCGGCGGCAACTGGCTCGGCAGCCGCACACTGTTCCTGTGGCCGACCCTTCGGTTCTACGAGTTCCCGAAGCCGATGATCGCCCAGGTCCACGGGTACGCGATCGGCGGTGGCACGTACTGGGCGTACCTCCCCGACATCACGATCGCGTCGGAGGACGCGTTCTTCCAGATGCCGCTCGTGCAGGGCATGGGGTTTCCGGGCGGGGAAACCATGGTCGAGCCGTGGACGTTCATGAACCGCAAGCGGGCGGCCGAGTACCTCTATACCGCGCAGACGCTCGGCGCCGCCGAGGCTTGCGCCATGGGCCTGATCAACCGCGTGGTGCCGCTCGACGAGCTCGAGTCGACCGTCGAGGCCATGGCCGCGCACATCGCTCGGGCGCCGCTGTCGACGTTGATGGGCACCAAGTCGCTGCTCGTGCGGGCGTGGGATCAGATGGGCATGCGTCAGCACCTCCAGATGTCGGCCGATGTCATGTCGGTGATGGAGTCGACGAGCGACGCCCGCGCCGTGCGGGAAGAGATGGCAACATCGGGTCGCAAACCCCGCGAGATGGCTGCCGAAGGAGGAACAGGTGAGTCGTGACGTAGTGACTGGCGGACCGCCCGCGCTCGGGCCGTACTCCCCGGCCGTGCGCGACGGCGATCGGTTGTTCTGTTCGGGCCAGACGCCGATCGACCCGGCGACCGGCTCGCTCGTCGAGGGCGACGTGGCGGCGCAAGCCAAACGGTGCCTCGACAACCTGGCGCTGGTGCTTGAGGCGGCCGGAGCGTCCCTCGACGACGCGTTGAAGGTGAACGTCTACCTCGTCGACATGGCCGACTTCCCGGCCGTGAACGCCGTCTACGCCCAGACGTTCGAGGAACCGTATCCGGCTCGAACCACGGTGGCCGTCGCCGCGTTGCCCATGGGTGCCCGCATCGAGATCGAACTCGTCGCCCGGATCCCGCTCACGTGACGAGCAGCTGATGGAAGCGGCGGGCCGCGGCGAGATAACCCATCGTTCCGAGCGCCAGCAGGTACCCGACGTGAACGACCAAGCCGAGCTCTACATGGCCGAGGACGAGTGACCGGACCAGCGCGACGCCGTGGTACAGCGGCAACACCTGCACCACGATCTGGAGCGGCCGGCTGTAGGTGTCGAGCGGGAAGAACGTGGTGGAGAACACGAACATCGGCAGGTAGGCCACGGTGATCCACGTGAAGTCCTCCCACGACCGCATGAACGTGGACCCGAGCAGTCCGGCGCCGGCCGACGCGAACGCGATCACCACCGTCGTCGGCACCACCAGCACTGCCCACCACGACTCGACGAGCCCCATGGCCACCATCACGCCGAGGAACATCGACGAGTACATCGCCCCGCGCATCACCGCCCAGGCGAGCTCTCCGAGAGCGATGTCGCTGGGCGACATGGGCGTGGCGAGCATGGCGTCGTAGGTCTTGGAGTACTTGAGCTTCTCGAACACGTTGTACGTAGCGTCGATCAGCGCGCCGTTCATCGCCGCGGCGGCGAGCGTGCCGGGCGCCACGAACATTCGGTATTCGAACTGGCGCCCGCCGAACTCGACGAGGCCGATCAACTCACCGATCCCCACGCCGATCGAGAGCAGGTAGAACAGCGGCTCGAAGAATCCCGAGAGCATCCAGCGCCAGCCGCGGAAGCCGACGATGACGTTTCGCTCGACCACGCGCGCCGAGCGCCGACCGCCGAGGCCCGTGCGAGCGGGGCGCCCGCGAGCCGCCAGACCGATCATGGCGTGAGCACCCGCTGATACGTGCGGTTCGCGATGGTGACCCCCGCGGCGGCGAGTGCTACCAGGTAGGCGGTGTGCCCGCCGACGGCCGCCAGATCGGCGGCCGAACCCAGTTCGCGGCGTGAGATCTCGGTCCCGTGCCACAGCGGCGTGATCCAGCCGACGATGCGAACGGCGAGCGGCAACTGCTCGAACGGGAAGTACGTGCCGCCGAACAGGCTGAGCGGGATGATCACGTAGCGGAACAGGTCGGCGAAATCGCCGTCGGCCTCGACGGTGACCGACCACGACATGATCGGCGCCGCCGTTGCCACTCCTGTGAGGACCCCGGCCGGGATCGCGATCAGCGTTGTCGCCGACGAGATTCCGCCGATGGCCGCGGCGACCGCGAAGAAGGCCACGGCCACCACCGTGAGGTACAGCACCATGTACGCCAAGTGGCCGGTCACGATGTCGACGGTGCGGAGAGGGGTGGCGGCCATGGCGTGGTAGCACCGGCTCCACTTCACGGCTCCCATCACCGGGTAGCACGACAACGTGGCGGCGGCGAGGAAGCAACTGGCGACGAGCATGCCAGGAGCGACGAACTCGAGGTAGTCGCCGCCGACGCGGTCGCTGCGGGCCCCTTCGTCGACGAGCGTGCCGACGCCGAGACCCATGCCGGCCAGGAACACGACCGGGCTCAGCAGGCTGGTGACGACCGTACCGCTCCACGTGCGCCGGTACCAGGTGAGCCAGAACGCCAGCGCCATGCGCCACATGCCGCGGCTCGCCGTCGACGTCGACGTCGACGTCGACGGCGCCCGCGGCGCCGGTGCGACCGTGGCCGGGTTACTCATCGACGAGGGTGCGGCCGGTGAGGTGCAGGAACACGTCTTCGAGCGAGCTGCGCCGGGCGAGCAGCGTGTCGGTGTGAACCCCCGCGCGGTGCAGGGCATCGGTGGTGGCGTCGGCGTCGTCGGTGTAGATGAGGAGCCGGTCGGGGAGCACCTCGACGCGGGCCGCCGCACCGTCGAGGCGTTCGCCGAGCCGGTCCGCGAGCTGCTCGTGGCTGCCGTCGGCGCTGCGCAGTTCGACCACCTCGCGCGTGCTGTGCTCGGCGATCAGTTCTCGGGGCGAACCCTCGGCCACGATGCGGCCGCGGTCCATCACCACCAGCCGGTCGCACAGCTGCTCGGCTTCGTCCATGTAATGGGTCGTGAGCACGAGGGTCACGCCGTCGCGTTTGAGCCGGTACAGCCGGTCCCACAACAGGTGCCGGGCCTGGGGGTCGAGCCCCGTGGTCGGCTCGTCGAGCAGCAGCACCTCGGGCTCGTTGATCAGAGCGCGAGCGATCGTGAGCCGTCGTTTCATGCCGCCCGACAGCGGCTCGACGCGCGAGCCCGCCCGCTCGGTGAGCTGCGCGAACTCGAGCAGACGGTCGGCGCGCTCGCGGATCACGGCGCGCGGCAGGTCGAAGTAGCGGCCGTAGACGAGCAGGTTGTCGCGGACGGTGAGCTCCATGTCGAGCGAATCGAGCTGAGGCACCACCCCGAGCCGGGACCGGATCTCGGGTCCGCGCGCGCGGGCGTCGAGCCCGAGGATCGTGAGGCCGCCGTCGCTCGGCGGCGACGTGCAGCCGATCATCCGCATCGTCGAGCTCTTACCCGCACCGTTCGGACCGAGGAATCCGAACGCCTCGCCTCGCCGGACGGTGACGTCGATGGCGTCGACAGCGGTGAACTCCCCGAACCGCTTCGTGAGCGCACGGGCCGCGACGACCACGTCGTCATTTGCTTCCCCCGTCATGGCGATCGACGCTACCGGGCCGGGCGCACTCGTTCGGAGGATTAGCGATCGGCTTTCCCGGACTGCCCTGCGTGTGACAGGTTCGGGTCCGTGAACGAGCAACTCGACGGCGCCGCCACCGCGGAGACCAGATGAGCACCGTCCGACTCGACCGACCCGATCCCCGTGTTTCGGTGATCACGCTCGACCGGCCCGACCGGCTCAACGCGCTCAATTACCCGCTGGTGAGCGACCTGCACGACGCGCTCGACACCGTGGCCGCAGACGACGAATGCCGGGTCGTGGTGCTCACCGGCGCCGGTCGGGGGTTTTGTGCCGGGCTCGACCTGGCCGACTTCGGCGCCGTGCCCCCGGTCGGGTCGCACCGGCATCGCACGGCCGGGATCACCGGCCAGGGCTTCATCGCCAACCTCACGACGCACATCCACGACACGCCCCAGATCGTGATAGCGGCGGTGAACGGGCCGGCGTTCGGCGGCGGCCTCGCTATCGCCGCGGCGTGCGACCTGCGCATCTCCAGCCGGTCGGCCACGTTCTGTTCGGCGTTCATCAAGACCGGATTGTCGGGCACCGATATCGGCATCACCTACTTCTTGCCCCGGCTCATCGGGGCGTCGCGGGCGTTCGACCTGATCGTGACCGGCCGCACGATCGACGCCGCTGAAGCGGACCGATTCGGCCTGGTGTCGATGGTCGTCGACGACGCGGACCTTCCCGGTGCTGCGCTCGACTTCGCCGGCCAGGTCGCCGGCCACACAAAGTTCGGGCTCCGGCGCACCAAGGAGGTCATGTGGCACAACCTCGAAGCGGGCAGCCTCCCCGCCGCGCTCGCCATGGAGAACCGCAACCAGGAGCTCGGTGCCCAGGACCCCGAGGTTCGCGAGTTCATGGCCGAATACGCCCGCCGCATCACCGGCCGCCGACAAGAAGGTGACTCATGAGCTCCCAGACCCCCGACATGGTCCCGCCCATCGCTGACTACAACCGGCTGTTGGCCGGCCAGGTCGCCGTGGTCACCGGTGGCGGTGTCGGTATCGGCGGGGCATCGGCCCGACTGTTCGCCCAGCACGGCGCGCACGTCGAGATCGCCGAGATCGACCCCGACCGGGCGGCCGAAGCGGTGACCGACATCACCGCCGCCGGTGGTTCGGCCCGGGCGCACGTGGTCGACGTCACCCAAGCCGACGACGTCTCTCGTCTCGCTGAGGCCGTCCTCGCCGAGCACCCCTACGTGTCGGTGCTGATGAACAACGTCGGCGACTTCCGGCCGCTCGTGCGGTTCCGCGACTCGTCGCCGGACACGTGGAAGCAGATGTACGACATCAACCTGTTCCACGTCTTCGCGGTGACCCACGCGTTCCTCGAGTCGATGGTGAAAGGCGGCGGAGGGTCGATCGTGAACGTCCACTCGGTGGAAGGCATGCGCGGCTACCCGGGCGAGCCGGTCTACGGCGCCATGAAGGCCGCGGTCGCGCATTTCACGACCAACCTCGCGGTGACCGAAGGCCGGCGGGGGATACGCGTCAACGCCATCGGCCCCGACCTCACGCAGACCCCGCAGGTCGACTACATCACCGGTTGGGAGGACCACGAGCACCTGTGGCCGTCGTGGGCGCCTGTCGGTCGGCTCGGGTGGCCCGAGGACCAGGCCCGGGTGGCGCTGTTCCTCGCCTCGGACATGTCCGCCTACGTGACCGGCCACAACATCCCGACCGACGGCGGCTCCAAGGCGGGCGGCGGCTGGTTCTTCTCACCCACCGAACGTCGCTTCGTCAACCGCCCCCGCGGGTTGTAACGCGCGTCAGGCGATGGTGGCGGCACGGATCGGATCTGACGTCGGTTCGGGCGAGCCGCCATCGGGCTCGATGGTGACGGCGACCACATCTCCCGGCGCGGGGACGTCGTCGGTCGTCAACTCGACCGATCCGTCGCTCGGGTCGAACACGCCGAGCGAGCGGGGGGTCCCGTTGGCGACGATCCAGAGCTGGTAGTCGGCGTCGGCTCCTGCGGTGGCCATGTCACCGGCGACGAACAGGCCCGCGCCGAGCTCGGGCGACCAGGTGAACCGCATGATGGCGTCTCCAGCACCCTCGAGGTTCACCGTCTCGGCGTCCGCCGCCAAGGCGAGCTGCTCGGTTCGCTCGAGGTCGTCGATCCGGCCCTGAGACCGCACGAGCAATCCGCCCAGACCCGCGACAACAGCAACTCCAGCGGCCAGGGCAAGCCAGGTCGGGGTCGACGACCGGACGCGGCGCGGCGTGCTCAGTTTGGTGACCTGGCGGGTGCGCTCGACCTCGCTCAGCACCGCGGTGCGAAGCGACGCGGGCGGTTCGGCCACGGCGAACGCATCGGCGAGCTGCGCGGTCGTCTCGTGGAAGCCGGCGACCTCGGCCTGACAGTCGGCACACGCGGCGAGGTGGCGTTCGAATCGGTGCCCCTCGTCGGCGGTGAGGGCGTCGACGGCGTAGGCGCCGGTGAGGAGGTGTAGGTCGTCGTTCATCGTGTCCACCCCTGATTCGTCAGGGAGTCTCGGAGCTTGATCAGCCCATCGCGGATTCGGGTCTTGGCGGTGCCGAGCGGGATGTCGAGGAGCTCGGCGACCTCGGTGTGGGTCCGCCCATCGAAGAAGGCCAAAGTGACGGCCTGTCGTTGCGCGTCGGTCAATCCGTCGAGTGCGGCGTGCACAACCTCGGCGTCGTCGCGCAGATCGATCGTGTCGGCGGGGGAGGGTTCGTGCTCCTCGGATGTCGAGCGGGCGTGGCGTTCGGTGCGGTCGCGATGCGCTTGCTCGCTTCGCACCCGGTCGACCGCGCGCGAATGCGCGATGCGGCACACCCAAGAACGGGCCGAGCCGCGGTCGGGATCGAACAGCGGTGCCCGCCGCCACACTTCGACGAGGGCTTCCTGGCTGACGTCTTCGGCCATCGACGGGTCGCGGACTACCTTCAACACGAGCCCGTACACGAGACCGGCGATCTGGTCATAGACGCGCGAGAAGGCGTCGCGGTCGCCGCGCCCCGCTCGCTCGAGCAACTGCTCGAGCGCCAGGCCGCTGTCAGATCGGACGAGCCTCAATCGGGCCACGCTGTCCATGTTCCCACTGGCTCCAAGAAGGTCGGTACAGATGGTTCGGTGCCGATCGCTTCGCGGATGCCCGCCGGCTCGGCGCGTTCACGTGCAGTTGGTCACACGGTCACACGGATGACCCGGTCACACGGCCGGCGATTCGGGGTCGGACGTCGCTCCAGGTGATGGGCATCGAGGCGAAGCCGTCGATCAAGTTCGAGTTGACCCTGGGCAGCGTCGCCGGGTCGGCGGTGACCTCGAGGTCGACGAACCGGGTGATGATCGCTTCGAACATGATCCGGGCTTCGAGCCGGGCGAGCGAGGCGCCGAGGCAGAAGTGCGGTCCGCCGGCGCCGAAGGCGACGTGTTGGGCCGTGTCGCGTGTGATGTCGAGTCGATCGGGGTCTGCGAAGAAGCGCTCGTCCCGATTCGCCGACGAGTACCACAGCACGACCGGATGGCCGGCGGGAATCACCTGGCCACCTACCTCGACGTCGGTACGGGGCCGGCGCACGAACTGCATGACCGGAGTGGCGAGGCGCAGCAGCTCCTCGACGGCGTTGGGCATGAGCCCGTCGATGTTGGAGCGCAGCAAGGCGAGCTGGTCCGGGCGTTCGAGCAGCGCGAGCGTGCCGGTCGTGATGAGGTTGCGGGTGGTCTCGCTCCCCGCGTTCTGCAGGAGCAGGAAGAACACGTCGATCTGGAACTGGTCCAGCCGCTCGCCGTCGATCTCGGCGTCGAGCAACACGCCCATCAGGTCGTCGTGGTGTTCGCGTTTGCGGATCTCACACATCTCGTCGGCGTAGGCGTACATCGCCATGGCGGCCGCGCTCTGGTCCTCGGCGGTGATGTCGGGGTCGAAGCCGAAGCTCCGCTCGGTCCACTCGAAGACCTGGTGGCGGTCTTCCTCGGGGACGCCGACGAGGTCGGCGATCACCTGGAGCGGGAGCTCGACGGCGATGTCCTTCACCATGTCGCAGCTCGCGCGGCCCGCCACGTCGTCGATCAGCCGGTCGACGGTGGCCTGGATCTTGCCGGTGAGGTCGGCCACCCGCTTGGGCGTGAATCCCTTGTTGATCAGCTTCCGCATCTTCGTGTGATCGGGCGGATCGAGGCTGATCAAAAGCAACGACGAGGCCGCGTCGTCGGTCGTCTGCTGGTCGGGCGTCGGCAGGAACGGGTTGGGTTGGTTGCTGAACGTGGCCGAGTCGCGCGAGATCCGATTCACGTCGGCGTGCCGGGTCGCGTGCCACACACCGGTCTCGAGCCGCGGGTGGGTCTGGTGGAAGAACGGCTGCTCGTCGCGCAGTTGGCGGAAGAGCGGGTAGGGGAACCCAGCCGAAAAGGTGGCAGGGTCGAACAGGTCGGGATCGCTCATGGGTGGGCGCGCTTTCGTAACTCGAATTTCAGGACCTTGCCGCTCGCGTTGAGCGGCAAGGCGTCGATCAGTTCTACTCGCCGGGGCACCTTGTAGTTCGCCATCTCCTCGCGGCACCAGGCGATCATGTCGGCCGGGTCGGGGCTGGTGCCGGTGCGGGGCACCACGAACGCCACGCCGACCTCGCCGAGCCGGTCGTCGGGCACGCCGA
Organism: uncultured Acidimicrobiales bacterium; assembly: GCA_964390555.1. Lineage (GTDB taxonomy): Bacteria > Actinomycetota > Acidimicrobiia > Acidimicrobiales > SHLQ01 > CAVTWS01. The sequence goes on from CAYMJU010000192.1 coordinate 21,686, forward strand.
CCACGGCGACGCTCGCGACGTGTGGGTGGCTCATCATCGTGTTCTCTATCTCGGCCGGGTAGGCGTTGAAGCCGCCCACGATGAACATGTCCTTGACCCGATCGGTGATCTTGATGTTGCCGGCATGATCCATGGTCCCGATGTCGCCGGTGTGCAACCAGCCGTCGGGGTCGATGGTGGCCGCGGTCTGGTCGGGATCGTCGAGATAGCCCCTCATGACGTTGTAGCCCCGTACCACGATCTCGCCGGGGTCGCCGCGCGGGACCTCGGTGCCGGCCTCGTCGACGATACGTACCTCGACATCGGGGATGGCCCGCCCCGACGTGAGGGCGATCGTCTCGGCGTCGTCGTCGTGGCGGCACATGGTGGCGATGCCGGTCGTCTCGGTCAGGCCGTAGCCGGTCACCACCGTTTCGAGGCCGAGCCGGTCCCACATGGCATGGATCATCTCGACCGGGATCGCCGCCGCCCCGGTGACCGCCAATCGCAGCGACGACAGGTCGAACTCGTCGAGCTGCGGGTGGTTGAGGATGGTCTGGTACACCGCCGGCGGACCGGGCAGGAAGGTCACCTTCTCCTTTTCGACCCGCCGCATCATGTCGGGGATGTCGAGCACCTTCTGAGGGATGTTCGTGGCGCCCGTCATGAGGCAGGCCAGAATCCCCGAGTTCATCCCGAACGAGTGGAAGAACGGGTTCACGATCAGGTAGCGGTCGCCGGCCCGCAGGCCGACCACCGACGACCAAGCCCAGTAGGCCCGGCAGATCGCCGAGTGGGTGAGCATCGCCCCCTTCGGCAGCCCGGTCGTGCCCGACGTGAACATGATGTGGCCGAGATCGTCGCCGGTCACCGCAGCCGCGCGGGCGGCCCGGGCGGTGTCGTCGCCGTCACCGCTCGCCATGAAGTCGGCGAAGCCGGTGCACCCGGCCGGGACCGCGCCGCTCATCACGACCGTGTCCGGTCGCCCCGGACCGGCATCGTCGAGCATCGCTACGTAGTCGGTGTCGAGGAAGTCGGTGACCGTGAACAGCACCTTGGCCTGGGACTTCTCGATCACGTACGCGGCTTCGCGGCCCTTGAACCGGGTGTTGATCGGAACCACGACCCCGCCCGCGCAGTGCGTGCCCAGCGCGGCCACGATCCACTGGTGGATGTTCGGGCCCCACACGGCGACCCGGTCGCCGGCAACGACACCTCGCGCCGTCAGCGCCCGGGCCGCACGATGAACCTGGTCGCGGAGTTCGGCGAAGGTCCAGCGGACGTCGCCATCGACCAACGCCTCGAGATCGCCGAACCGCTCCGCCGCGTCGTCGACCAGCTGGGGGATCGTCGACCAGCGCACCTCGCTCATCTCGCGCTCATCCACCGATGGCTCCCCCTGGGCTGGCGACCTTGTGTCGTTCACAGAATGCCAGGGCCGCGGGTCAGCGGCCGAGGTGGGACAGGAGGCGGTCCTCGAAGGCGAAGTCGATCTCGAGGGTGTCGACCAAGCCGGAGCGCTGGAACCACCCCCACGTGTCGTCGACCATCGACTGGAACGTGTGGCGAGGTCGCCAGCCGACGTCGGTCCGGAGCCGGTCGATGTCGAACACCACGTTGGCGTTCCACCGGTGGATGTTCGGGGCCAGCCGTTGAATGGTCTTGGTGAGGTTGAACTTCCGGCCGACGGCTTCCATCTGCGCGGTGCGGGCTGACTCGGAGGTGCGGATGTTCATCGTCGGCCGGGCACCGCCGCCGCTCAGGTCGAGCCCGATCGTGCCGTCCCACAGGCCGTCCATCAACTCGTGCGGTATGTGCACCGTGTCCGGTTCGACCCCGACCGCCTGCGCGCACGCCGCGACGTAGCCGAGGTCGGTGAAGAACTGCCCCCCGGTGAGGTTGTAGCGACGCCCGAACGTGACCGGCCTGCCCATCATCTGTTCGAGCGCCTCGGCTTGGTCGTCGACGTGGCCGACCTGGCCGACGGTGGTGCCGTCGCCGGGAACCAGCACCGGCCGACCCCGGAGCAGGCGAACAAACATCCGCTGCTCGCGGTCGGGCAGGGCGTTGTGGGGGCCGAACACCATCGAGAACGGCACCGACGTGGCGGGGAAGCCATGGTCGGCGTGCGCCGCGAACAAGATGTCCTCGCACAGCAGCTTGTGCAGGCCGTACTCGATCTGGTCCGGGCCCCGCTCGTCGGGGTGGGTCTCGCTGATCGGCAGCACGGCCGCGGCGGCGTAGGTGACCGTGGAGCTGGCGAACAGGTAGTGCCCGACCCGGTCGCGGAACAGCTCCACCATGAGCTCCACGTCGCCGGGGTGGTACGCGGTCATGTCCTGCACGCAATCCCACTCGGTGCCGGCCAGCGCGGCGCGCATCGTGTCGGGCTCGGACCGGTCGGCGACGAGGCGGTGCACGCTGTCGGGGATGGCGGCTTCGCTCCTGCCGCGGTTGAGCACGGTCACCTCGTGCCCCTGACGGACCAGCTCGTGGACGAGCGCCAACCCGTTGAATTGCGTTCCGCCGATGACGAGGACCTTCATGTCGGGATCTCCAATGCGGGGTCGAGGGTGGGCCACACGAGGGGGCAGTCGGGTCCGCCGAGCGGGTCGCCGTCGGCCACCAGCTGGTGGTGCGCCTTGAGCGGCGCACCGCGGCGGCGGTGGTAGCGCGCGTCATCGCCGCAGTACCGCACGGAGATGGCGCGCCGCATGCGGTCGGTTGACGAGTTCCCCTCGGCGCCGTGGATGGTGCAGGCGTGGTGCACCACGACATCGCCTGGGCCGGTCTCGAACGTCACCAGGTCGTAGTCGCCGCGCCGACCCCGGATGTCTGGAACCAGATCGCCTTCGGTGTCGGCGATCGGCGCGTCGGTCACGAAGTAGTTGGGCCGGTACGGGCCCTTCCACATGTGCGAGCCGCGCACATACGAAACCGCGCCGGTCGACGAGTCGTTGGGGTCGAGTGGTACCCACGACGTGCAGACCTGGCGGCCCTCGATCTGGAAGTACGACAGGTCCTGGTGGTACGCGGTGGGCTCGTGCGTACCCGGCTCTTTGACGAGGACACTGTCCTCGTAGAGCCAGACCCGTTCACTTCGCAGCAGGGCGGCGGCGATGGCCGGCAGCGCCGATCGGGTGGCGAAGTCCGCGAACGCCGGGTGTAGGCGCCAGTGGTCGACGCCGCTCCGGAAGTGACCGCGCCGGGCGGCCCGTTGCGCGATCGCGTCGACCAACATCGTGGCGGCGCCGGCCTGACTGAGGGCTTCGCCGAGCTCGGTCATGTCGGTCGTGGCGCGGCTGTCGGCCAGCGTCGCGGCCACCGGTCCGGCCATGGCTGCGACATCGGCGGGGTCCAGAACCCCACGTAGGCACACCACTCCGTCGCGCCAGAACGCCTCGATCTCGTCGTCGGTGACGGGGCGAGTCGGGTCCTCCACGGTCAGCAACGTAGCGCGGGATAGCCAGATGGCTGCTCAGCTTGTACTGGCCGCAAGCCTCGACGCGGGCGCGCCGAATTCGCGCCCAGATCGGGATGGGGTGTCAGGCGGTGGCGTTGGCGGCTACCTCGGCCAGGCTGATGCTCTTGGTGGCGTGGCGGCCCTGGTCCATCGACCGGATCGAGACGTCGTGGCCGGCGGCTTGGGCTCGCAGCGCACCGACCGTGCACTGCTCGCGCGAGATGTGGGCGAACGGGTCGAACTTGTACCAGCGCATGGCGTTTCCGTGGGTCATCTTGTCGATCTCGTCGTCGGGGACGCCGGCGAACACCTCGGCGAGCTGCTCGGGGGCGTCGGGCCAGACCGAGTCGCTGTGCGGATAGTCCATCTCCCAGCTGATGTTGTCGATGCCGATCTCGTGGCGGAGCACCACCCCGACCGGGTCCAAGATGAAGCACGTTAGGAAGTGCTCGCGGAACAGCTCGCTCGGCTTGAGGTCACCGAAGTCCTGCCCGGTCCAGTTGTGGTGCATGTCGTAGGTGCGATCGGCGCGGTCCATGAAGTACGGGATCCAGCCGGTGCCGCCCTCCGAAAGGGCGATCTTGAGGTTCGGGAACGACCGGGGAACCCGCGACCAGAGCAGGTCGGCGGCGGCCTGGCTGATGTTCATCGGCTGGAGCTGGATCATCACGTCCATCGGCGCGTCGGGCGCAGTGACGACCAGCTCGCCCGAGGAACCGAGGTGGATCGACACGACGGTCTCGCAGTCGACGGCGGCCTGCCAGAACGGGTCCCAGTAGGCGGAGTGGAAGCTCGGCTGGCCGAGCTTGGCCGGGTTCTCGGTGAACGTCATCGAGTGGCAGCCGAGGTCGGCGAGGCGACGGATCTCGGCGGCGGAGTCCTCGGCGCTCCAGATCATCGGCAGGCCCATCGGGATGAAGCGGCCCGGGTAGGCCCCGCCCACTCGTGGATGTGCCAGTCGTTGTAGGCCCGGATCAGGTCGCGGGCGAAATCCTTGTCCGGGTGGGTGGCGAACAGGCGACCGGCGAAACCCGGGAACGACGGGAAGCACATCGAGCCGAGCACGCCGGCCGCGTTCATGTCCTTGATCCGCTCGTGCACGTCGTAACAGCCCGGTCTCATCTCCTGGAACGACGTGGGCTCGACGCCGTACTCCTCCTTGGGGCGACCGGCGACGGCGTTGAGACCGATGTTGGGGATGGTCGCGCCGTTGAACGTCCACACGTCGTCGCCGGCGTCGGTGTGGACGACCTTGGGGGCCTGGTCGCGCCACTTGGCGGGGAGGTGCTGGTCGAACATCTCCGGCGGTTCGCACAGGTGGTCGTCGACGCTCACCAGGATCATGTCGTTCAGGTTCATGACCCGATGGTAGGTGGTCAGACCACGCAGGGGACGGCGAACGCCTTCAGTCCGAACGGTTGTTGATCGCCTTGGCTGTCGGCTCGGCCCCTCAGTCGGGATCAGAGAAGCGTGGCGTGTCGTCGGCGAGGCCGGCGCGGATGGCTTCGAGCTGGTTGGGGCTGCCCATCAGGCTATGGATCTCGACCCGTTCGGCCGCAAACGTCTCGGCCGGGGTGCGCAACGGAGCGGCGTTGAAGAGCCGCTTGGCCGCCCGGATCGCGTCGGGCGACTTGCCGGCGATCTCGGCCGCCAACTCCATCGCCGCCCCGAGCGGATCTTCAGCGAGGTGGGTGACGAGTCCGAGCTCCTTGGCCTCGACGCCGCGCACCATGCGGCTGGTCCACACCAACTCCTTGGCCACGTCGAGCCCGACGAGGCGCACGAGAGTGGCGGTGGCGGTCATGTCGGGGATCAGGCCCCACTTGACCTCGAGGATGCCGATGCGGGCGTCGGGGGCGGCGATGCGGATGTCGGCGGCCAGGGCGATCTGCGCGCCGGCCCCGAGGGCCACGCCGTGGATGGCGGCGATGACCGGCACGGGGCACTCCTGCCACACCCACGCCGCCTGCTGGGCCCGGTGCGTGATCGATCCTTCCGGCACCTCCGTCAGTCCGGGGAGCTTGCCCGTCGGGTCTGACGCCGGTCGATCGGCCATGGCGCCGAAGTTGGCCAGGTCGAGCCCGGCGCAGAAGCCGCGCCCCTCGCCCGACAGCACGATCGCCCGCACCGTCGGATCCGACGCCAACGCCGCCCCGGTGGCCGCCAGCGCCTCGGCCATCGCCCGGTCCATGGCGTTCATCTTGTCCGGCCGGTTCAGCCGCACATCGGCCACATGGCCACTGACCGACACCGTCACCCGTTCGCTCATGCGGCGCACCTTACCGCCAGGCTTGCTCAGGGGAGGCGGGTGTCGAAGTCGGCGAGTTGGGTCTCGGGGTGGCTCGTGAAGTCGCGGCCGGTGCCTTTGCGACGGATGGCGAGGTTGCCGACACCGGGCTGGTAGGTCATGCACGGCCCGTTCGCCATCATGCCGCCGTCGCCTCCACCGACGTCGGCGGCCACCGCAAAGGTGTCGAGGTCCATCATGCGACCCATCGAGATACCGATGATCCGGCGAAGGGCGACCGCGACCTCGGCGGCGTCGGGGTCGAGCGTCTCCTCGGCCCAGGGGATGAACTTGCGGTCGAGGTCCACGCCGACCCACTCGTTCGGCGCGGTGATTCGGCGTTCGGCGAGCGTCCACTCGAGTACCTGCTCGCCGTCTCGCCAGGCCGTGGCGCGGTGCTCCTGGTCGGCTCCCACCCGGTCGGTGACCTCGAAACGGTAGTCGCGCCGCTCCATCGGCCGGGTGGCGTGGGCAACCGTCAGGCCCGTGACGTCGAACAGGTGCGTGCAGTTCATGCGCGGATCGGTGTACCCGCCGAACGTGCTGGGGCTCGCGGTGAGCGGCTGGCCTTCGACGGCCCGGATCGGCACGTCGGCGGTCATGCACGACGACCACGGCCCCCGCAGCGGCGTGGCGTCGGCGGATTGGATGGTCGTGCCGTCGTGGCGGATCTCGATGCGGAAGTGGTGGAAATCGTCCTCCAGCTCGCCGACCGCCAACGAGCCCGAGCGGTTGACCACCAGGATTCGCCGCCGGTAGATGCCGGACCCGTACGGCTCGTCCCACAGCTTCGGAACGTCCAGCCGCTCGATGGGATCAGCATCCCGATGATCGCTCACGCTTCGCACGGTATCGGTCGGGCTGCGAAGATGCCGTCCATGAAGCTCGCCCTCGGCCTCGACCTCTACCGCAACGCCAAGCTCCAGGTCCCCGTGGATCTGGTGCGCCACGTCGAATCGCTCGGCTACCACTCGGTGTGGACGGCCG
>CAYMJU010000193.1:0-14217 GCA_964390555.1 uncultured Acidimicrobiales bacterium
GCGGGGTCGTGTCCGAGTAGATCGTCGATCGTCCGGTCACGTATCATACGATAGAGTGTAACAAACATAAGTACGACCCACAAGCCGATGTGAAACTATTTCTGCGCTTCGAATCTCAGCTGGGTGCCGCTCAAGTGACGGTGAACAGGAACCAGCCTCCATCGGGGATGAAGCGCAGTTGGTTGCCCAGCCAGGCACCGGCGGCCCGGTTCTCCCACGGGTCGACGTAGGTCACCGTTGCGTAGCGTGCGGACCGGAAGCATGACCCCAGTCGGGAACCGTCGGGTCCTCACATCACGCCTCCTGGTCACCCTTCTCGTCGGCCAGTCGGTGTGAATGAGTCGCGACGAGGGTCGATTGAGGCCTGGCCAGCTCGATATGGTCACCGAGACGCAGAGGAGGCCAGGGTGAACGACGCATTGCCGCCGGAGCGGCTTTGGGAGGGGGCGGCACCTGGGTCACCTGCCGGCGACGAGGGGGACGGCGAGATCGTCACCCGGATGGGGGGTGACGACGGGCAGGAATGGATCCGCAACGTCGCGGTTCCCACCCTCACCGCGTACTTGCCCGACGACATCGACAACCCGGCTGACCCAGATCGGGCGGTGCTGGTGCTGCCCGGCGGCGCGTTGCGGTTCGTGTCGATGTCCCACGAGGGCACGGCGGTCGGCGAGCTCCTCCGGGCCCAGGGCATTGCGGCCTTCGTCCTCAAGTACCGCGTCGAGACCACGCCCGTCGACGCCGCCGCCTTCTTGAACGACATGATCGCCGACATCGGGTCGGGGAACGTCGAAGACGTGATGGCTGCTCAGCTGCCGCTGTCGGTGGCCGATGCTGCACGCGCCATGGAGATCATTCGGGCGCGCGGCTACGAGCACGTGACCGCGCTCGGGTTCTCGGCCGGCGCCCGGATCACCGCCGAGTTGGTCCTGCGCGGCACCGGGAGCCAGGTCCCCGACGCCGCGGGGTTCGTCTACCTGCCGACGGTGAGCGAGTGCATCCCGCCCGAGCACGCTCCTCCGCTGTTCATCTCGGCGGCAGTCGACGACATGTTGGGCGTCGAGGGGTCGATCGACGCGTTCCAGGCGTGGCGAGGCGCCGGCCATCCGGTGGAGCTGCACCTGTTCGAGAAGGGCGGCCACGGTTTCGGGCTCCCGAACATGGGTCTCGGCTGCGATCTGTGGCCGGAGCTGTTCCTGCGGTGGTACCGCTCGCTCGACTCGCCGGCCGTCGTGCCGAGCGTCACCCGAACATGATCTCCGAGCCGAGGTCGAAGGTGGCGTCGGCGAACTTGTCGGCCTCCTCGGCCAGCTCGGCCACGGACCAGCGGCTGTCCTTGCCGATGCGGTCCGCGATGCTCCACGGTTCGAACAGCGCGACGGTGCCCCCGGCCACGTAGAAGATCTTGCCGGTGATCCGGCAACCTGGCGACGCCAGGTACGCCACGAACGGCGACACGTTGCCGGGGTGGTACTTGTCGAAGCCCTCACCGGCGGCCATGCCACCGCCGAGCGACTCGGTCAGCCGGGTGCGGGCGGCGGGGCAGATGGCATTGACCCGTACGCCGTAGCGAACCAGTTCCTTGGCGGCGATCTCGGTGAGGGTGGCGATGCCCGACTTGGCGGCGCCGTAGTTGCCCTGCCCGGCGTTGGAGAACAAGCCCGACGTCGATGACGTGTTGATGACCGAAGCGTTGACGTCCTCGCCGTTCTTGGCCCGCTCGCGCCAGTAGGCCCCGGCCCAGTGGAGCGGGGCGGCGTGGCCCTTGAGGTGCACATCGACCACGACGTCCCACTCATGCTCGGTCATGTTCACCATCACCCGGTCGCGCAGGATGCCGGCGTTGTTGACGAGGATGTCGAGGCGCCCGAACGTCTCGACGGCCTGGTCGACCATCGCCTTGGCGGCGTCCCAGTCCGACGCGCTCGAACCGTTGACGATGGCCTCGCCGCCCATGGCCTTGATCTCCTCGACGACCTGCTGGGCCGGTGTGAGGTCGTCGCCGCCACCGCCGGCATCGCCGCCGAGGTCGTTGACGACCACCTTGGCGCCTTCGGCGGCGAACAGCAGCGCGTGCTCGCGGCCGAGGCCCCGCCCGGCTCCGGTGATGATGGCGACGCGTCCGTCGAGTGCTCCCATTGCTTCCTCCGTCATGAGGTCGTGATCGTGATGTCGCCAGTCTCCCCGCCGAACCCCGCTCCCGGCGAGCCGGGGGTACGGTCGTGGTCATGTGCAGGAACATCACCGAGCTCCGCGGCCTGGCCCCGCCGGCCACCGCGGATGAGATCGAGGCCGCGGCCCGCCAGTACGTCCGCAAGGTCACCGGCCTCGCCAAACCCACCGGCGACGCCGCCGTCAAGTTTGAAGTCGCGGTGCTCGAGATCGCCGGAATCACCGAACGGCTATTGGCCTCGGTGCCGGCCCGGCGTCAACCGCCACCCACCTTGCCGCCACTACGGCGACCCGACGTGCGTCGCCGCATGGGCCTCGAGCCATTCCCCACGTGAGCGGCGGCTCGGTCGACGTGCGGGTCATCCCGCGGGCCAAGCGCGACGAGATCGCCGGCGAGCGCGCTGGCCGGCTGCTCGTGCGAACGGCCGCGCCACCGCTCGACGGCCGGGCCAACGACGCGGTGATCCGGCTCGTCGCCGCCCATCTCGGCGTGCCGGTCTCGGCGGTGACCATCGCCTCCGGTCACCGGTCGCGGGACAAGACGCTGTGGGTCAACCGGCGCTAACCGCAGTTACCACGGCACCAGGCCGAGGGAGCGGGCGTGGTCCCAGAACGGTTGCCACGAGTCGAACGACTCGGGGAGCATGTTCGTGGTGAGCCCGTTGGCGTCGTCGGAAGCGCCGAGGCCGTTGGCCGGCCTGGTGAGGGCGTCGCAGATGTACCAGCGGTGGAACTTGCGGCGCTGGAAGAACCAGTCGCCGTCGCGCCGCACGTAGGAATCGTGGTACTGGAGGTGGCCCTGATCCCACTCGCCGGTGACGGGCCGCTCGAGCTGATCGAAGCAGTACACCACCCCGTGGGCGCGGTCGGCGTCGTCGAAGTCGATGACGTGGTTGGCGGTGATGTGGATGCTGGTGCGCATCTGCGACATGGTGGCCACGAACCACTCCTTCAGCGCGTCGCGGCCATGCTCGTCGCGGCCGACCCGCACGTCGGGAACGAACAGCTCCATCAACGCATCCATGTCTCGGGAGTCGAGGCACAGCGCGTAGCGACGGGGGAGCTGCTCGATGGCGGAGAGCGATTCCATCCGGTCGAGCCGCTCCTCGGTCGAGGCCGGCTCCCACGTTCCCAGTCGTCCCATGTCTGCCCCGATGCGTCCATCTCGCCGCGTGCCTGCGGTGATCCTGGCCGCAATCGTGGTTCAAATCACCGCCGGTTGGCGAAAGGGGAGTTGTAACGTCGCCGGGTGATCCGCGACCAGCTCATCGCCGCCGTGCGAGCGGCGCTCGTCAACCTGGGCGTCGACCCGGTTCCTTCCGATATCGGTCTGGAACGTCCGGCCCGGCGCGAGCATGGCGACTGGTCGACCAACGTGTGCATGGTCACCGCCAAGGGTCGGGGTATCCCGCCGCGCGAGTGGGCGGGCCAGCTCGTCAACGAGCTCTCGGCGATGTCGATCCCCCATGTGACCGGTGTCGAGATCGCCGGCCCCGGGTTCGTGAACTTCCGGCTCGCAGACACGTGGCTCCACGACGTGCTGACCGAGACGGTCGCGGTCGGAGTCGACGGGTTCGGGCGATCGACCGCGGGCGCGGCGACCAAGGTGATCGTCGAGTTCATCAGCGCCAACCCGACCGGACCGCTGCACGCCGGGCACGGGCGGGGCGCCTGCTTCGGCGACGCCGTGGCCCGGTTGCTGGCCCACGTCGGCCACCCGGTCGAGCGCGAGTTCTACATCAACGACCGCGGCGTGCAGATGCAGGTCTACGCCGACTCGCTCGCCGCCCGGCGGGCCGGCAACGACGTTCCCGACGGCGGCTATAAGGGCGAGTACATCGTGGAGTGGGCGGCCGAGATGCCCGCCGGTGCCGACCCGCTCGAATGGGGTTACGCCCGGGCCCTGCGTTCGCAGCGCGAAACGGCCGAGCGTCTCGGGATCGTGTTCGACACGTGGTTCAGCGAGCGGGCCATGATCGAGTCCGGGGCCATCGACGCCACGCTTGTCGACCTCGCCGCCCGTGGCGTCACGTTCGAGGCCGACGGAGCCCGGTGGCTCCGGTCCACCGACTTCGGCGACGACAAGGACCGGGTGCTCGTCAAGTCCGACGGCGAGTTCACCTATGTGCTGCCCGACATCGCCTATCACCGCGACAAGTTCTCGCGCGCCGACCGGCTGGTGAACGTGTGGGGCTCCGACCACCACGGCTACGTGCCGCGGATGAAGGCCGCCATGCAGGCACTCGGCCACGATCCCGCCGAGCTCGACTGCGCCATCACCCAACTCGTGCGGCTCGAGCGCGACGGCGGCGAGGTGAAGATCTCCAAGCGCAGCGGCGACCTGATCACCCTCGACGAGCTCATCGACGAGATCGGCGTCGACGCGGTGCGGTTCCTGTACCTCATCCAGTCGATCGACTCGTCTCAGACCCTCGACCTCGGCGTCGCCGCGGCCAAGGTGATGGAGAACCCGGTCTTCTACGTGCAGATGGCCCACGCCCGGCTGTGCTCGATCCAGCGGCGCGCCGCCGAGTCCGGGGTCGTTCGTCGGCCGCTCGGCGAGGTCGACTTGGACGTGCTGGTCGACGAACGCGAGCTCGACGTGTTGCGCGTGCTGTTCGGCTTCGCCGACACCGTGGCCGTCGCGGCCGCGGACCGCGCTCCGCACCGGATCACCGGGTGGGACCGAGAGTTGGCGGGCACCGTGCACCGCTTCTACCACGACTGCTGGGTGATCGGCGACGGCATCTCGCCCGAGCTCACCCAGGCCCGGCTGTGGCTCGTCGAGGCGGCGCGGATCGGGCTGGCCGCCGGGCTCGATCTCGTCGGCGTGTCGGCGCCCGAGAGCATGTGATCGTGGCTGGGCCGCTTCCTCGGCACCTGCTCCCCGACACCGCCGATGCCGACCCCGGCGGCCGGCTGTCGATCGGTGGGTGCGACCTGATCGACCTGGCCGCCGAGTTCGGCACCCCGTTGTTCGTCTACGACGAGGCCCATCTGCGCGCCCGCTGCCGCGAGGCCGTAGCCGCGTTCCCTGACGGCGTGTCCTACGCCACCAAGGCCTTCCTGTGTCGCCCCATGGCTCGGCTGGCCCACGACGAGGGCATGCAACTCGACGTTTCGACGAGCGGCGAGATGCACGTGGCGCTCGCCGCCGGGGTGCCCGGGTCGAGCCTGGTCGTGCACGGGAACAACAAGTCGATGGCCGAGCTGGGCCGAGCCATCGACGTCGGCGCACACCGCATCGTCGTCGACAGCTTCGACGAGCTGCGCCGCCTCGAAGCGCTCCACGCCGAGACCGGTCGGGTGCCGGCGATCCTCCTGCGCATCACGCCGGGCATCGAGGCCCACACCCACGACTACATCGCCACGGGCCGCGACGACTCGAAGTTCGGCTTCACAGTGTCGACGGGCGCCGCGCTCGAAGCGGTCGAGTGGGCGCGCCGGTCACCGGCGGTCGAGGTTGTCGGCGTGCACGCCCACATCGGGAGCCAGGTGTTCGTCACCTCCTCGTTCGCAAGGGCGGTCGGCGTATTGGCCTCGTTCGTGAACCCCCTCGAGCTCGCCGAGCTGTCGGTCGGCGGCGGCCTCGGCGTTCCCTATGTCGATGGCGAGGAGTCGTTCACCATCGCCCGATGGGCCGACGTGGTTCACGACGCTTGCGCCGCCCACGGGGTAACGGCCCGGGTCGTGGCCGAACCCGGCCGGTCGATCGTCGCCACCGCCGCCGTCACGCTCTACACCGTCGGCACGATCAAGGACCTGCCCGGCATCCGCACCTACGTAGCGGTTGACGGCGGCATGAGCGACAACCCGCGACCGGTCCTCTACGGCAGCGGCTACGAGACCTTCCTGCCCCGGGCCACGTTCTCGGCGAGACCGCGCACGATTACGCTGGTCGGCAAGCATTGCGAGTCCGGCGACGTGCTGGTCCGCGACGGGCACGTGCCGGCGGACCTGGCGGTCGACGACATCGTCGCCACGCCGGTCACCGGCGCCTACGGCCACAGCCTGGGCAGCAACTACAACAAGGTGCTGCGCCCCGCCGTGCTGTTCGTCGCCGACGGGGCCGCTCGCGTCGTCGTCCGCCGCGAAACCGAGGCCGACCTCCTCCGGTTGGACGGGTAGCCGCGGTCAGGCGTCGATCGTCCCGGCGATGCAGGTGATGGTGTCGCCGCCGATCCACACGCCCTCGGCATCGGCCGAGACCCGGACACGACCCTCGCGCCCCAGCGCCGTGCCTTGCGCGGCCACATATGGCGCGACCAGACGGCCCGATCCGAGTAGCCACGGCGCCAGTCCGGCGTTGAGGCTGCCCGTCACCGGGTCTTCGGCGGTGGCGCCATCCTTGGGGAAGAACGCCCGTACCTCGATGGCTTGCAGCGAACCCGGTGGGTGGAAGCCGACGAGGCCGATGTCCAGATCGCTGCTCGCCGGGGTCGTTGCAAGCACGGCGGCGGCATCATGCAGCAGTACGCCGATCCAGGGCGGTCCATTGTGCACCCACTCCATGGCCACCACGACGTCGGCGGTGAGGCCGAGCAGGTCGATCACCCGCGCCGCCAGTTCGTCGTCGACCGGTCCGGATCGGACGAGCGGCGGGGCGGCGAACGCCAACCGGTCGTCGCGACGAACCGTCACCAAGCCGATGCCGCACTCCTGCACGACCTGGGCCGGCACCGCCGGCACACCCCCCGTTTCGAGCCACGCGTGCGCCGACCCGAGAGTGGGGTGGCCGGCGAACGACAACTCCATCGAGGCGTGAAGATCCGCACGCGGTAGTCAGCGGCTGGATCGGTCGGCGGCAGGAGGAACGTGGTCTCCGAAAGGTTCGTCCAGTTGGCGATCCGTTGCATCTCACCGGTGTCAAGGCCATCGGCGTCGAGCACCACCGCCACCGGATTCCCCCGATACGGCGTGGAGGTGAACACGTCAACCTGGGCGAACCGTCTGCGCATCCCCCCATCCCACCACGTTCCCCGCATTCTTGGCGCGGGATTGGCTCCTGCACGACCGAATTCGCGCCAGGAACGAGAGGACGGTTGTGATGGGGGCGCGGTCAGGTGGTCAGGACGGCGGCGGCTAGGGCGGCGAGGGCGGCGAGGGTGATGAGGAGCCACAGCACGCGATCCGAGGGTTTGGTGGCGGGCGGGCTGGCGTCTTCGGGGCCGTCGCCGATCCAGAACGGCAGGCTGTCGTCACGCACGGGCGCCCTCCGGCGACGTCAGCTCGGAGGGCTGCATGAACCGCACCCGCGTCCCGACGCCGTCGACGACGACCACGCCTCGCCCGATCCGGGCCGTGGCTCGGTCGGCGTCGAAGCCGAGTCGGATGCCGAGCAGGTCACCGTCGTGGTCCTCGGGGTCGATGAGCACCCCGGTGCGGTGCCGGCGTACCTCCGCCGTCCAATGGCGAAGCCCCGACCGCAGCCGGTCGGCGCGGGTGGCGGCGATGATGCGCACCCCCGGGTCGCCTTCCGCGACGAGTCGATCGATCAAAGTGTCGGGATCAGACACCTGGTCGGCGTCATCGACCAGCACGAGAGTCGGACGCCCGGAGGCTTGGGCCGACGTGATGGCGGCCGCGACCGCGGCGGGATCGCGCCCGTCGACCACCGAGCGATCCGCCCAGGCGCGGTGCCGACCGGCGATCACGATCGTCCGGTCGCCGGTGAGAGAGGCGATGGCCTTAAGCAACGTCGTGCGGCCCGAGTGGGGAGGACCGATCACGAGCGCGTGAGAGCCAGGGTCGAGACCGAGGACAGCCGGTGCCTGGGCGAGCTCGTCGACTCCGACCGGAATGAGCCACCGGTCCTCGGACATGCCGAGGTGCAGGCTCGGCTCCAGCAGTTGGGCCGGGATGCGGTCAGGCATGCGCACGAGTCGCCGGGGACCACGGCCCAGACACCGGGACCGGACCCGAAGCGAGTGGGGGTCGGCCGGGTCGACCCACGCGATCTGGCACTCGACACCCGAGGCGGCGATGGTGGCTCGACCCGCGGGCCGGTCGGGGGTCGGGTCGGGACGAAGCCCGAAGGCCAGGCGGTCGGCCGGATCGACCGTCGCCAGCACCAGCTTGTTGGGGCACGACCGCCACAGCGACGCCGACTGCGAGCCGGCCCTCGACAACGTCACGATCGTGAAGACACCGTGCGCCGTCCCGTCCGTGACTAGGCGGCGAACGGTGTCAGCGCCGCGATGGTCGCGGCACTCGTCGAGATCGGTCAGGAGGGCGGCGGCGTCGTCGATGGCGACCACGACGTGAGGTCGATCGACGGTGCCGGGTCGGCTCCGGCGCTCGTCGAGCTCGGTGCGCAGAAGGTGAAGCAACTGCCGGCGGCGTCCGGGATCGTCGGGTGCGGCGACCGCGCCCACGTGCGGGATGCCCGCCAGATCGGCGCTCGACGAGTCGTTGGCCAGCACATACACGTGGACAGCGTCGGGCGACAGCTGGGCGGCGATCGCGCGGGTCGCGACGCGCAGCGTCGTGGTCGTGCCGCTCCCCGGTGCGCCGATCACGACCAGGGGCCCGCTCGCTGGCACCCAGGCGACCGGTGGCTGGTCGCGTTCGGCCGGAAGGTCACCGCGGCCGAGGACCACAGCGAACTCGGGTCGGGTCTCCGCCTCGACGACGGACCCCGAGCATGTGAGCATCGGCGATCTCGGGTCGAGGTCGATGTCGGTGAACGCGAGGTGGGTCGGCAACGGGTCGAGCCACAGCCGGTCGACTGGGTCGTGGTCGACCGCCGCGCTGGTCGTCGCCTCGACGATTCTCTCCAGGTCTGTCGCCGCGGGACCATCGCCGCTCGTCTCGTCGCCATCGACCCAACGCAGGCGCAGGCCGGTGGTCCTGACCGGCGTCGTGCCGGTCACCCTTGCCGTCTGCACGTGGACCAGGTCGCCGGGTCCCCGGCGGATGATCGCCCGACCCGGTGTGCGGCGAGAGATAGTCGCCGCATCAGTCGCCCCCACCACGGCGCGGCTGTCGGCGTCGTCGGCGGTGCGCAGGGCGATGCGCAGGTTCACGTTGGCCCACACCGACTCGCGGATCGCGCCAGCCGGCCGCTGGGTGGCGAGAACCAGGTGGAACCCGAGGCTCCGCCCCCGCTGCGCCAGGTCGACCAGCGCGTCGATGAACCCGGGCTGCTCGGCGAGCAGGGTCGCCACCTCGTCGACGACCACGACAATCCGCGGCATCGGCGCCAGCTCGGGTCGCGCCGCTCGGAACGCGGCGTAGGCGATCAGGTCGTCGCACGCGTGGTCGCGGAGCAGGTGCTCGCGACGGCGTATCTCGGCGCCCAGGCCGTCACGGACCCGGGCGGTGATGCCCGCGTCGAGATCGGTGACGAGCCCCGCAACGTGGGGAAGGTCGACGCACCGGTCAAAGGCGCTGCCGCCCTTGTAGTCGACGAGCACCATCGCGAGGAGGTCCGGCGGATGGGTGGCGGCCAGACCGGCGACGAGCGATCGCAGCAGCTCGCTCTTCCCCGAACCGGTGGTGCCCCCGATCACGGCGTGCGGCCCGTCGGCCACCAGGTCGATCTCGACGATCCCGTGCTCGTCGACACCGATCGCTACGGGCAGGGCGGAGGCCTCCGACGCAACCCATCGCTCGGCGACCCAACCCCCGGCAGCGCTCGCGACGCCGAGGCTGTCGATCAGCGTCACGCTGGCCGCGAGCGTGCTGGCACTTCGGTCCGCGTCGGGGTCGACGTAGCGCGCCAGGGACCGGGCCACTCGGGTCGCGGTGTCGACCGACGCACCAGCGACGACCGCATCGCGAACGGGACGAGCCGGTGCGTCGCCGTCGAGCCTCACCACCCGGAACCGGCCGTGGCGATCGGTGATCTGGATCACCGTTCGACACGACGAGGGCAACCGTGACACGTCGGCGGCCACGACGACACCGGCGAACCGGCCGCCCGCGGCGAGCGCATCGCGCGCCGGCCGGTCGCGGCCATGGCAGAACGCGTCGCCGTCCACGACCAGCAGCTCGCGGGCTGTCGTGGCGACAGCCCGCTCGGCAAGGAGCTCACCGAGGCCGTCGGTCTCGGTGAGAACTCTCGGATGGCGAGCGTCGCCGCAGTGGGGAAGCCACGACGCCCACGTCCAGCTCGGGGAGTGCTCGGCGAGCGTGAACACCGTGATCGCCACGTCGGCCGGGCCGTGGAGCACTGCAGCTTGGATGACCACCGACCGCGCGAGCGCTGCCGCCAGGTCCCGGGGTCCGACTATCCCGACGACCCCGTCGAGGTCGATCACGACCGGGACGTCGATTATCAACCCGACCCGTTCCACGAGCGCCTGCGCCTCGGGTACGGCGTCGTTCCGCAACCCGGGGTCCCAGGCGACGTCGCCGTGGCCCACGACCATGGCGAGGAAGTCGTCGTGCGCCGCTCTCCGCTCCCAGAGCCGGGCACTGCCGGTCTCGGCTCGGCGAACGACCTCGGCCAGGTCCGGTGACTGGCGGCGGAGCTCATGGGCGGTCGCGTCGCGCGCCGTGACCAGCGCGTCGGAGAACTCGGCGAACGCCACCCGGGCCTGGGCGGCCGTCAAGCGGTTCTGACGCCGACTCTTGCGACGGTGGGCGAGCGCGGCGACGCCGTTGCTGATCGGCCCGATCAGGCCGATGACGGCGAGGCGTGGGTCGAACACCACGGCGAGCACGAGACCGCTGATCAACGGCACGACGAGCCGGGAGACGCCCATCGTCGGTGCGTGCAGCGGCGACCGGTCGCTCGTCGGTGGTGCTGGAGCCGTGGGGAGCGGCGGTCGCGCGGGACGGGGGGGACGGTGTTTGGCGATGCGCCCACCGCCGACCCGGGCGAGAGCCACGACGACGGGATCGGGCGCGTCGGCGGGATCGTGTGCGGGGGTCACCGCCGTGGCGCCGAGCCACGCAACGATCCCCGGCGGTACCACGGTGGCGGCCGAGACACGGGTGCCACCGATCCTCACGCCGTTACGGGTCGGGAGCGGCTCGATCGTCGTCGATCCCCCACGGTGGCGGATCCAAGCATGGATCGACGAAACCGTCGGGTCGTCGAGCTGTGACCGCCCGAGCACGGTACCCCCGGGGGCGATCACTACTCGGCGTCCGGCATCGGGTCCGGCGATGATCGCGAGCGCCGGCGCCGCGACGGGAGGGCGCGCCGCCTGGTTATCGCCGGCCTCGATGCGGCTGCCGTGATGCACCCAGTCTTCGAGCAGTCCGTCGGCGGGCGGGCACCGCTCGTCGATCGAGAGAGCGTTCGGGCGACCGAGCGCCGAAGTCAGGTCGCCGACGGTTGGCTGATCCCCGGCGTCGTCGTGGTCGATCCACAGCGCCCGGCCGTTGTAGGTCACCTTGCGGTCCATGTGCCGGCTCCATTCGGTCCCGAGCCGTCCCCGATGTGAAACATCACGAAACGGATTGACAATGACGAACATGGGTATAACATGAAACAGCACGAAACACAACAACACGGGATCGATACCCGATCCGGTGACGAACACAGGAGATGAACCCATGGCAGGAATCAGCGGCGTCGTCAGCGTCACCGAGGCGACGTACGACGCGGTCAGCGCGCTCGGTGGTCCGGTGCGCCAGGCCATCCTCGACGGCCTGGCCGCCGTGCTGGCCCACGGTCAGCACATCGCCACCGACACCGGCTGGCACGGTCAGGCGAGCCAGGCGTGGCTCGACGACTTCGCCGCCCGTCACCAGACGATGGCGTCGAGCACCGCGGCCCAGCTCGACGAGCTCGTCTCGTGGGCGATCACGACGTTCGGTGCGATCACCGGAGCCGGCGGGGGGATGAACTGAGCACACCGTCCCGCTGAAGGTGTGACATGGCGATTCGGTCCGTTACCGCAGAGGAGATCTGGGTCGACGTCGACTTCGACCATCAGCGCGTCGCGCTCGTGGCCGAGCAGTGCGACGACCTGGCCCAGAGCCTGCGATCGGCCGCCGACACCCGCGACCTGTCGTCGGACGCCCTGATCGGGGCGCCCGGCGGCGGCTGGGTGCCGACGTTTCGCGGGCTGCACGCGATGCACTTTCGGAGCCTGCACGCCATGGCTGTACAGCGTCATCGGGACCTCGCCGACGCCATCGCCGAAGCAGCCGACCGGCTCCGCCACGCCTCGGTTGGTGCCTCGATGGAGCAGTCCGACCGGCTGCGGGCCCGCGTCGACTTCCATGAGTCACAACTCGCGCTTCAAGCAGCTACGGCAGCCGTGGCTGGCGCAGTCGGGGGTTCGTGATGAGCGGTGTCAGCGCCCGGCCCGACGATCTCGATCACTATCACGACGTCAATGTGCAACCTCGGTCGGTCGTGCTCACGCGGGCGAATTCGGTCGGTGTCGCGCTCGACGGCCTCGCATATCGGCGCTTCGACGGGCTCGAGGTCGTGCCCGGCACCGCCGACACCGTGCTGATCCGACAACTCGTGGTCGCACTCGGCGACTTCGACGAATGGTTGGCATCGGTCGCCGCCAACTTCCGGGCCGCCGACGGCAACGGACAGATTCCGAGTTGGGCCCTCGGCGAGATCGCCGAAACGTTCGTCGGTCGCCTGACCGGCGTCGGGTGGCCGGCGCCGTGGTCCGATGTCGGCTTGTTGTCGTCGGACCTCGTGATCCTCACCGTCGGAGTGAGCGCGCTGTTCGATGTAGAGGGCCAGTACGGATACCGCGTCGACCGCTATGCCGACGGCACCGTGACGGTCACCAGGCTCGAGTCCGTCGGGGTGGGTCAGACCTTCGGCTTCGAGGCGACAGCGTCGCTTGGCCTCGGCGGGGCGTCGGTCGGCATCGGAGCCGAGGCGGTGGCGCGTTACCTCGTGTCGGTGGGCGGCGCCGAGACGTGGCGTGTCCCTGCCGACGAGGTCGACGACCTCATCATCAACCGGATCCTCGCCGATCTTGACGTCGATGGGGTTGTAGCGGCCGCCGGCTGGGTGGCGCAGGAGGTGCCCGACAGCGCGGGCATCACCTTCGACGTGCCGTGGGTCGACGTTCCATGGATCGACGCGCCCACGATCTCGGCGAGCGTTCCGGGAGGCGAGGCGATCGCGGCGCTCGGCGCTCTGGCCACCCGGTTGGCGACGTACCAGCCCCCGAGCCCAGTGCGAACAGCCGCGACGATCGAGGTCGAAGCCGAGGCCACCTACCGCGAGCAACTCGTCGGCGACTTCGGAGCATCGATAGGCATCGAGGCCGGGTACGAGACGATCGACTACCTCGGGGGCTGGACGGCCGATCGTGTCAGCATCGTCCTCGACGGCGAGCTCGACGGTGGCTTCCATGAGCTTGCCGGTGCGGTCGGTGTGAGTGTCGAGCGCCGGGTCGACCCGACCGGGGCGGGACACTCGCTGGTGGTCACGTGGACGACGCAGGTAAACGACGCGGTCCGTACATCGACGGTGACCTATGACCTGCAAGGCGGACCATCGCAGTCGTTGGGCGACAGCGTGTGGCGCCAACTGATCGACCCGTCGCAGCTGTCGCGGGGACTCGAAGGGCTGGTCGACCTGGTCGGCATGGAGGAGCTGACCCGCACCGACGACACCTTCGCCGTCACCGAGCGGCAGTACGGCCCCGCCGCCGACCTCGCCGTCCTGATCGGCCGCGCCGGAGGAACAGCCCAAGTCACCACCATCGCCCTCGACGCGATTTGAATCCAGACCCTCTGGGCGAAGCTCGACATTGACCAACAGCTCGTCGTCGTTGCCGATTCCGACCTCGTCACCCTCAGCTGGGGGCAGCGCGTCACGCTCAACGTCGCCGGTCAGCGCCTACAGCTCCTCCGGTAGACGGGCGAGCCGTGCTTCGAAGGTGACGCTCGGCACTACTTGGGGAGGGTTCAGATCCAGAGTTCGCGTTCCCAGGCAGCCGCAACCGCCGAACTCCTGGTCCTTCTGCGACAACGTTCGAACCCGTGATGCCGCTTCGGGCAGAAGGACCGGCGCTGGGGGAGGGGCCCCGGCGCCCCGCGATGAGGCCCTTGGGCCGAAGAGCCAGTCAGCGCGGAGTGAACGCAACACGCAGCCGACGGGCCAGGCTG
>CAYMJU010000194.1:0-28426 GCA_964390555.1 uncultured Acidimicrobiales bacterium
AGGTCGGCGCTCCGCCCCTGATGTCACGCCGACCCGTCGACGCCCAGTTGACGGCGCGCCACGAGCACGCCGACCTGGTGGTCATCGGGGCCGGGGACAGCGGGTGCGCCGCCGCGGAGCACGCCCGGGCTGCCGGCTCGACGGCCCGGCTGCTCGACGCTCGCACCGGGCACGAGGTTGTCGGCATCTACTCCGGTCCCACCGTCGTGGCGCGGACCGAGACCGGCATCGTCTCGTTCACCGCCCGCGAGGTGGTCGTCGCGACCGGCGCAGCAGAGTTGCACCCGGTCTGTCCGGGCAACACATCCCGCGGGATCCTCACGGCCCGGGCGGCTCTCGGACTCGTCGCCGCTGGTGTCGACCTCGGTCGGACGGTCTGCATCGGCGATGTACCTCGTTCGGTTCCGGGCGAGCGGGTTGCCGGTCGGCTCGTGGCCATCGCGTCGGGCCACGACGGCGGGCGGGTCACTGGTGTCACGACCGAAGGTCCCGATGGCACGGAGAGCTCGACGTGCGACACCGTCGTGGTCGCGCTCGGAACGGCGTCGAGGGACCTGTTGGCTCGCATGAGCCTCGAGTCGGGCGTCCGGCTCGTCGGCCCTGCGGCCGAGCCGCACGCCCTGCCTCCGCCACCAGAGGCGGGCATCGTGTGTCCGTGCGTGGGCACGACCGTCGACGACCTCGAGGGAGGATGGGAACGGGGCTTCCAGCATCTCGAGCTGCTCAAGCGGGCCACCTTGTGCGGCACCGGCACGTGTCAGGGCTCGGCGTGCCTGCCCCATCTTCGGGCGTTTGTCGCCGACCGCCGCGGCGAGGTTCCCGCACCGTTCACGGCCCGCCCGGCCTCGCGCCAGCTGACGATGGGTGAGGCGGCCGCCGGGGTGCACCTGGCTTCGTGGCGCCGGACGCCACTGCACGACGAGCATCTTCGCCTCGGCGCGCGGATGGATCGGTTCGGCGGCTGGTGGCGACCCTGGAACTACGGCGACCACCTGGCCGAGTACCGCGCCGTTCGCGAGGGTGTGTCCCTCGGCGACGTCTCGACGCTCGGCAAGCTCGTCGTCTCGGGCCCCGACTCCGTCGAGGCGCTCGAGCGCATCTACCCGACGACCATCCACGACATCGGGCCCGGGCGAAGCCGGTACGTGCTCCTCCTCAACGAGCGGGGCCACATCATCGACGACGGCATGGTGTGTCGCGAGTCCGAGGACCGGTTCGTGCTGACGTTCACGTCGAGCGGCGCGGGCGCGGCCGAGATGTGGGTGCGGGACTGGGTCGAGACATGGGGGCTCGACGTGCGGGTGCTCGACCAGACCATGTCGCTCGCCGCGATCAACGTGACCGGACCCCGGGCCATCGATCTGATGCGCCAGGTCGGGGTCGATGAGCCGCCGCGGTTCCTGCGGCACGATCACGTCGAAGTCGCGGGTGTGGCGTGCCACGCGATGCGGCTGTCGTTCACCGGCGAGACATCGTTCGAGCTACACCACCGCGTCGACCGGTCGGTCGCGCTGTGGCAGGCCCTGATGGAGGCCGGCGAACCGTTCGGCGTGCGACCACACGGATTGCAGGCCCTGTTCGCCCTCCGCTTGGAGAAGGGCCACATCATCGTCGGCCAGGACACCGAGCTCGACACCACCCCCCGGCGCTGTGGCATGGGATGGGCGGTCAAGCTCGACAAGGGCGATTTCCTCGGTCGCGACGCCCTGGTCCGCACGGCCGCGCTGCCCGACCACCGTCGCCTCGTGGGGCTCACGATGCCGGGCCCGGCGCCGACCGAGGGCACGCCGATCTGGAGCGACGGGGCCGTCGTCGGTCACGTCACGTCGAGCTTCGATTCTCCGGCGCTCGGCCACACGGTGATGCTCGGCTGGATCAAGCGTTCGCCGTTCGCCGCCGAGGTCGTGATCGACGGCCGGACGGCCACGGTCACCAGTCCGCCGTTCTACGATCCCGAGGGTCACCGTGCCCGCGGCTAGACCATCCGGCGGTAGGCGCACGCGGCGCCGTCGAGACGATGCCGTCTCCCGCTCTTCGTCGCCTTCGGCGACGGGGCCGCTCGGGCCTCTGGGCTGGTCCACGCTCGCGTCGGTGAGGGTGGTCGCGGTGCCCGAAGCCATCGATGCCATGAGGGTGCCCAGCAACTCGCTCGTCCTGCGGTTCGCCCGCGACGAGGCCCTGGTCGTGGGCACCTCCGAACCCGCCGACATCGCCATCGAGGACCGCTACGCCGTGGTGGTCACCGACGGCGGCTGGTCGGGGTCGTGGTTGGACTTCGACCGGTTCGAGGAGCACGTGGCGGTGCACGTCGAGTGGCGGCTCCCGACCGCCCGGCCGGCGCTGGCCCAGGGTTTGGTCGCCGCCGTTCCCGCCAAGCTCTGGTTCGACGCCGACCGGGTTCTCGTGCTCACGCCTAGCGCCTACCTCGCCGAGCTGGCGGCTCGCATCGGGCCGGACCAATTGGCGACAACACCATGAACGAGTTCGTCGAGACCCTGCTCGATCTCACCTGGGCCGAGCCGCGCCGCGCTTACGACGTGGTGATCATCGGCGGCGGCGGTCACGGCCTGGCCACTGCGTACTACCTCGCCGCCCGGCACGGGATCACCAATGTCGCCGTGATCGAGCGGGACTACATCGGTTCGGGGAACTCGGGCCGCAACACCACGATCATCCGGGCCAACTACGGCCTGCCCGAGTCGATCCGCTTCTACGACCACAGCCAGAAGCTGTACGAGCAGCTCGAAGTCGAGACCGGCTGCTGGATCATGCACGCGACCCGGGGCATCTTGTGGTTGGCCCACACCGAGACGGCCATGCGGACCGAGCGAGCCCGGGCGCTGCTCAACCAGGCCCTCGGGGTCGACACCGTCGTAGTCGCGCCCGAGGACGTAGTCGATATCTGCCCGCAGATCGACCTGTCCGGCGGCGGGCGGTACCCGATCCACGGTGGCTCCTATCACGTTCCCGGCGCGACGGCGCGCCACGACCGGGTCGTGTGGGCCCTGGCCCAAGGCGCCATGCGGCTCGGCGTGCACGTGCTTCAGGGCACCGAGGTGACCGGCCTCGTGACCGACGGCGAGCGGGTGCGCGGAGTCCGAACGCCCAATGGCACCATCGCCGCGGGCACGGTGATGAGCGCTGTCGGCGGCGACGTGACGGCGATCGCGGCCATGGCCGGGGTGCGCCTTCCAATCCACACCCACCTGCTCCAGGCCTTCGTGACCAACGGCTACAGCCCAGACCTGTGGCCGATCGTCGCATCGTCGGAGCTGCTCTGCTACGCGACCCAGACCGCTCGCGGCCAGCTCCTCATCGGCCATGAGTTCGAGGCCCAGACGAGTTACGCCCGGCAGTGGAGCAGCTTCGCGTTCCTCCAGAGCTGCTCGGCCAAGGTGGCGCACCTGCTTCCGTTCACCCGTGATCTGCGGATCCTGCGCCAATGGAGCGGTGTGTGTGACATCTCGGCCGACTTCTCCCCCATCCTCGGGTTCACCGGCGTCGAGGGCTTCGTGATCTCCACCGGATGGGGTACCTGGGGGTTCAAGGCCATACCGGCGAGCGGCGAGCAGATGGCCGAGCTGATCGCCACGGGTCGCACGCCGGATCTGATCGCACCGTTCTCGCTCGACCGCTTCGCCGCCGATCACGCCATGGCCGACCAAGGCTCGACGGGGACCCGCTGATGCTTCAGCTCGCCTGCCCCAACTGTGGCGAGCGCCCCGTCGAGGAGTTCCGCTACGGCGGGGAGCTGCCGACAGTGCCCGAGACCCTCATCGATCCCGCGGCGCGAAACGTCGACTACGTGTGGATGTACGACAACGTCGATGGCGTGGCGACCGAACGCTGGTTCCACGACGCCGGGTGTCGACGCTGGCACACCGCCCGTCGAGACACATCGGTCGATCGTCTCGTGGGAGAAGCGCCGTGGCCCGCACGCCCGATGTCGCCCTGAAGCTGGCGCTGCTCGACCGGGTCGTGAGCTACCTCGGGGACCGGGGGCTCGGCGACGTGTCGTTGCGGCCCATGGCGGCGGAGCTGGGGGTGAGCGTCAATACGCTCGTGCATCACTTCGGCTCCAAGGGCGAGCTGATCGTGACGGCCCTCGAACGGGCCGCCGCCATTCAGGAACAGGTGCAGGACGGGTGGCTGGAGCGCCAGCCACGAATGTCCCAGGCCGACCTGTTGCGCCAGTGGTGGCGGTGGCTCAACGACTCACCGGCGAACCTGGCCATGGTTCGTCTGGGCCTCGAGGCCGCGGCGCTCGACGCCACCCGGATCGGGCTGCCCGGCGACGTCCGGGCCGAGCAGATCGGGCTGTGGCGTACCTACATCGAGCAGCGGCTGATCGCCGAGGGGGTCCCCCGGGCCGCCGCGGGCGTCGAGGCGTCGCTCGCCAAAGCCATGTTCACCGGCCTGGTGATCGACCTGATCGCCACCGGAGACCGGCGACGCCTCGGTCGCGCGCTCGGTGTCGGGTTGCGCCGGCTCGAGCGGTTGGTCGCCTCGAGTGGTGCGGAGCTAGCAGACCTATCTATGGGGGCCGCGGGCGACGCCGCGGCGGTCACAGATCCTTGACGAGTCGTAGGGCGTCGTAGATGGCGGCATGGATGTTGCGGTTGGCGACGGCGTCGCCGATCCGGAACAGCTGGTAGTCGCCAGCCGGGTGGCGCACCGTGGCCTGGGGCTGGCCCGCGAGGAGAGCGGCGTGGTCGACCTCGCCGCCGTTGACCGAGCCATCCTTTAGGGCGCGGTAGAGCGAGTCTTCGACCGCGGCGCCGTGGTCGACGACGACGTGATCGACCGTGCGGGTGACCCGATGCGCACTGTGATCGCTGCCGAGGGTCACCTGTAGCCGGGGCCCGGACCGCTCGACCGCGACCACGCGGTGGTTGAGGGTGGTGCGCACTTCGCACTCGTTCAGCGCCCGCATGTACGGCACCAGATTGAGGCCACCGATGTCGATGCCGACGGTGTTCTCGGGGGTGACGAGCTCGACCCGGGCTCCGGCGCGAGCGACCATCTCGACCGCCGACAACGCCGAGTGGGTTCCGTTGTCGTCGTAGACCAAGACGTCGCCACCGACGGTCACCCGACCGGCGATCACATCCCAGGACGTCACGACCAGGTCAGCCCCCCCTTCGAGGGGCGGAAGCTGGGGTTGCCCACCGGTGGCGACGATCACCACGTCGGGTCGCTCGGCCAGCACTGCGCCCATATCGGCGACGGTGTCGTAGCGGACCTCGACGCCGAGCCGGCGCAGTTCGGCGAGTCGCCAGTCGACGATCCCGAGCAGGTCGACGCGGCGCGGGTTCCGGGCGGCGAGACGGATCTGGCCACCGGCGAGCGCCATGGCCTCGAGCACCAGGGTCGAGTGCCCGCGCTCCCCCGCCACCCTCGCCGCTTCGAGACCGGCCGGACCGGCGCCTACTACGACGATCCGCCGGATCCTGTCGGCCCTCGGGATCACGTGCGGCAAGGTGGCCTCGCGGCTGGTGGCGGCGTTGTGGATGCACAGGGCCTCGCCGGCCTGGTAGATGCGATCGAGGCAGTACGTCGCCCCGACGCACGGTCGGATCTCGGCTTCGCGTCCAGAACGGATCTTGGCGACGATGTGCGGGTCCGCGATGTGTGCCCGTGTCATGCCGACCAGGTCCACCAGCCCTTCGCGGATGGCGTGCCGGGCGGTGGCTACGTCGTCGATCTTGGCCGCGTGGAGGACCGGCAAGCCCGGCACCTGGGCGCGGACCCGCCCGGCGAACGCCAAGTGCGGCGCCGACGCCATGCCGTGGATGGGAATGACCTCGGCGAGGGATGCGTCGTCGGCGATGTAGCCCCGAATCACGTTCACGAAGTCGATGAGACCTTGGCCCCGAAGAACTTCGAGCATGTGCAACCCCTCCGACGCCGTGATGCCGCCTGGCACCGTCTCGTCGACCGCCATCCGCAGCCCGACGATGAACTCGGGGCCCACGCGGTCGCGTACGGCCCGCAGAACTCGCTGGCCGAACCGCATGCGGTTCGCGAGCGACCCTCCGTAGTCGTCGACTCGTCGGTTGGTGAGCGGGGACCAGAACTGGTCGAAGAGGTGCCCGTAGCTCTCGATCTCGAGGCCGTCCATCCCGCCGGCCTTCATCCGCTCGGCGGCATCGGCGTAGTTCGTCACCAGCCGATCGATGTCCCAGTCCTCGGCCTCTTTGGGAATGGCCCGGTGAGCCGGTTCTCGCAGCGGCGACGGTGCGACGACCGGGAGCCAGTCGTCCTGTGCCCAGCCCGTCCGACGGCCGAGGTGCGTGATCTGGATCATCACCGCCGCCCCCTGTTCGTGCACCGCGTCGGTGAGCTCGCGAAGCCACGGGACGATCTCGTCGCGGTAGGCGTGGAGGTTGCCGAACGCGGGCGGGCTGTCGCGCCCGACGACGGCCGAGCCGGCGGTCATCGTCATGCCGACGCCGCCTCGGGCCTTCTCGACGTGGTAGTCCCGGTAGCGGGCCGTGGGCAGCCCGTGCTCGCTGTACGCCGGCTCGTGGGCCGACGAGAAGATCCGGTTGCGGATCATCAGGTGGCGAAGCTGAAACGGCTCGAGCAACGGATCGCCGTTTGCTACCACCATTGGTCGGGCATCTCGGCCTTGCGGCGGGTCACGAACTCGCGGAGCTCCTCATCGACGGCTGTGTCGATCGGGGGAGCTTCGAAGTCGCCGAGCAGTGAGCGGACCCGGGCCGCGGCGCGCATCTCGACGGTCGACTCCCCCGCGTCGCGCCACTGCTCGAACGACGAGGCGTCGTTGAGTGGGGAGTCGTAGAACGCCGTCTCGTAGTGCCGGAGGGTGTGCTGGGCGGAGAAGAAGTGGTTGCCGGGGCCGAGCTCGGCGAAGCCGTCGAGGGCGAACTGGTCGTCGGACAGATCGATCCCGGCGAGGTAGGTGTGGAGCGCGCCGCACAGGTCGGCGTCCATCAAGAACTTCTCGTAGCCCATGGTGAGACCACCCTCGAGCCACCCGGCTGAGTGGAGGATGAAGTTCGTCCCGCACAAGATGGCGGCCTGCATCGACACCGCCGACTCGACCATGGCCTGACCGTCGGGAACCTTCGACGACGTGAACGCCCCCGAGCACCGCAGAGGAAGCCCCACGCGGCGGGCCAGCTGGCCGACCAGCAGCGATCCGAGCGCCGGTTCGGGGGTGCCAAACGTCGGCGCACCCGACCGCAGCGCCATCGTGGACAAGAAGTTCCCGTAGATGGCCGGGGAGCCCGGCCGGACGAGTTGACCGAGGGCGACGCCGACCAAGGTCTCCGCGTGGGCCTGGGCGACCGCGCCCGCGGTCGTAACGGGCCCCATGGCGCCACCGAGGATGAAGGGCACGACCACCGGGGCCTGGTTGGCCGCGGCATAGGTGCGCAAGACCTCGGTCATGGTGGCATCCCACACGAGGGGTGAGTTCACGTTGACGTTGCCCATGATCACGCATTCACGCTCGACGACGTCGGCGCCGAACACGATGCGGGCCATCTCGATCGAGTCGGCGGCCCGGTCCGGGGAGGTGACCGAGCCCATGAAGGGCTTGTCGCTGTGGCGCAGATGGGCGTACACCATGTCCAGGTGGCGCTTGTTCACCGGCACGTCGACCGGTTCGCACACCGTGCCACCCGAGTGGTGCAGCCACGGGGTGAGGTAGGTGAGCTTCACGAAGTTCTCGAAATCCACCAGCGTCCCGTAGCGACGGCCGCCGTCGAGATCGCGGACGAACGGCGATCCGTACGCCGGGGCCATGACCACGGCGTCGCCGCCGATCGGGGTCGACCGTTCGGGGTTGCGTGCGAGTTGGTGGAACTGGGTCGGTGCGGTGGCGCACAAGTCCCGGGCCTGCCCCGGCTCGAACCGCACCCGCTCGCCGTCGACCGACGCTCCGGCCGTGCGGAACAGCCGCAGCGCTTCGGCGTCGCCGCGGATGTCGATCCCGACTTCGGCGAGAAGTTGGTCGGCCTTGGCCTCGACGAGGGCCAAACCCTCCTCTGACACCAACTCGTAGGGAGGGATCTGGCGGCGGACGAACGCCGGTCCGCCGGTGGACGAGCGACCGGTTCGGGCGGCGACCCGAGCCGTCCGTCCCCCGGCGCGGCTCACCGCTGTTCCGCTATTTCGTCGAACATGATGACGTTGCGCACGGCGTTCCCGGCGACGACGTCGTCGATGGCCTCGTTGATCTGGTCGAGCCGGTACCGGCCGGTTATCAACTCGTCGAGCAGCAGGCGGCCCTGCTCGTAGAGCGACACGAGCATCGCGATGTCGGTGCCGAGCCGGGTACTGCCCATCTTGGAGCCGAGGATGCGCTGGCTCTGGTCGGCGATCGTCGTCGGGTCGATGGCCGACGTCACCCCGTTGGGCGCCATGCCGACCAGCACCACCGCGCCGCCCTTGGCCAGCAGCGAGTACGACTGGTCGTACGCCGCGGCTGCGCCGACGGTGACGAACACGTAGTCGGCGCCGCGACCCGCAGTGGCTTCGAGCACGAGGTTGCTCACCACGTCGCGGGCGGCGTCCGCGGTGTGAGTGGCGCCGAAGGTCCGGGCCGTCGCCAGCTTCGTGGCCGCGACGTCGACGGCGACGATCACGCGTGCCCCGGCGATCCGGGCCCCCTGAACGGCGTTCAGGCCGACGCCGCCGGCGCCGATGATCACGACATCGGAGCCGGGTTCGATCCGGGCCGTGTTGACCACCGCGCCGAATCCGGTGATCACGCCGCACGACAACAGCGCGGCCGCGTCGAGCGGAATCGATGCCGGGATCGGTGCGATCTGGGATTCGTGGACGACGACCCGCTCGGCGAACGCTGCCGTACGGAGACCCTGCCCGACGGGCTGCCCTGACGCGTCGCTGAGCGGCGTGCTCTGATCGAGGGGGAAGGTGGCGTCGCACGTTACCGGCATGCCGCGCTGGCAGCCCCGACATCGACCGCAGGACCGGATCAGGGTGACGACGACACGGTCGCCCGGCACGATGGTCGTGACGCCGGGGCCGATGGCCGCGACGACACCGGCGCCCTCGTGCCCGAGCACCGCCGGCAGATCGCCACCCCAACCGCCACGGGCCTTGGTGATGTCGCTGTGGCAGATCGCCGTCGCGGTCATGGCGACCTCGACCTCGCCCGGCCCCGGCGGCCGCAGCTCCAGGTCCTCGATCACGAGTGGGGCACCGAACTCACGACATACGGCGGCTTTCACGCCGGGCAACCTAGCGCGCCGCGCTCCCGCGGGGCGCCCCGCTCGGTCCGTTCATGCCTTGCTGTTGGAACCAAAGGGGCAGCCGCAGTGCACCCTCCTCGTCAAACCCACGGACGCCGCGGCACGCCATCACGGACAGGTCGGCCGGTAGGACAGTCGACCCATGTACTGGTCCCACTCCGCGGGCGTGAGGTTGCGCCCGACGAGCTCGCAAGCAGCCGCGAGCCAGTGGGCCGGGTCCAGATCCCAGATCGCTGTGGTGCCGTCGAAGCTCGGGACGGCAAGAGAGCGGCCATCGGGGGAGAAGGCCGGCCGGCTCCCTTGGTAGTGCTCGATGCTGAACGTGGAGAAGGTGGGCGGCGTCCGCCCGCTGACGAGTTCCTGGCCGATGGCCGCGCCCGTCACGGCGTCCCACAGGCGGTGCCGACTGAAGCCGAGTGTGCTCGACGCCAGCCGGGTGCCGTCGGGGCTGTAGGCGACACCACCGACCGGTCCCGTGTGCCCTTTGAGGGCCGCCCCGACCGGCTCGTGTGTCGAGACCGACCATTGCTGCACCACCCCGGCTGATGTCCCGGTCGCCAGCCGAGCGCCGTCGGGGGAGAAGGCGACCGCGAGGATCGGCGCGTCGAAGCTCTCGATCGGCGCACCGAGCTCGGTGTGGTCGCCGTGGGCATCGTGGAGGCGCACGAGGTTGTTGTCGGCGACGACGGCAAGCTGCTGGCCGTCGGGGCTCCACGCCACGCCGAGGGCGAAGCCCCCTACGAGGGGGATCCGGCGGCCGATTTCTTGGTCGGTTTCCGGGTCCCACACGACGGCGAAGCCGAAGCCCTCCTCGCTGACGCGATCCTCGACTGCGGCGGCGATCGCCCCCGACGTCGGGTCGAAGGCGACCTGGTAGATCCACGACTCCCCGAGATCGAGCTGGGGACCAGGTGTGCCGGTGCGGACGTCGAAGAGCTGCACGGTGCCCGTCGTGCCGGCAGCCGCGACCCAGCGATCGGTCGGATCGATCGTCGCGGTGAGGACCTCACCGCCGACGTCGATCGAGCGGGTGGTGCCCTCGTCCAGGTTGCGGATGAGGAGCTGCCCGTCGATCCCGCTGCTCACCAGGAACCGGCCGTCGCTGGTGTAGGCGAGCTCGGTCACAGCGGCGGCGTGGCTCGCCACGGCAGCGGCGATGGTGCGACCGCCGTCGAGGCGCCAAAGCGCGCCGGTGCGGTCCGTGCCGGCGGTGGCCAGCTGAGCGTCGTCGGGGCTGAAGGAGACGTCGTTGATGCCCGAGGACGACGCCGCCAGCGGGGGTCCGAGTTCGAGACGTGTCTCGACGTCGAAGAGCTGGGTCCGGCCGTCGCTGTTGGCGACGGCCAGGATCGTGCCGTCGTGGCTGAACTCGATGGACGTCGGCTCGCCGTCGGGGAGGCGCATCGCCGGCTGCTCGGTGCCTGTCGTGAGATCGACGAGGACGACACGGCTGGAGTCGCCCGCGATGGCCAGGGTGCCGTCGGTCGAGAAGGCGATCGCGGTGGCGAAGCCGATCGCGTCCGGGAGCAGCGGTTGGCCCAGGGGCCGGCGGTCATCCACCGTCCACACGCGGACGGCACCCTCCGTTGAGAGCGACGCCAGCCGGGCTCCGTCGGGACTCACCGTGATCACCCGATCACGTGCGTAATCATCGGCGAGCAGCCACGGCTCGCCGATCGGCTCCCATGACGACGTGTCCCAGACCACCGCCTGGAGGACGGGCGGCCCGTCCGATCGAACCCCGCCCTGGGTCACCAGCCGGGCACCGTCGGCACTGAAGAAGGCCGACGTGAGCCCGCCGCCAGGGCTCGCCACCACCCGATCGAGCGTGCGGGTCGACAGGTCCCAGACTTGGAGGCGTCCCACGACCCCCTCGTCGGTCTCAGCCACCGCCGGCACGGCCAGCCACCGACCGTCGGGGCTGATCGCGGCGCCGAGAATGATGTCGTCCTCGTGGCGCAGCACGCCCACGAGCGCCCGGGTCGAGGTGTCCCAGAGGCGGGTGCCGTCGGACGTCGGCGTGGCCAGGAGCGCCCCATCGGGCGTGAAGACGGCGGCCTGCAGGCCGGACTCGGTGCCGTAGAGCAGGCCGGTGAGCAGCGGATGAGTCTGGAGAGCGGCGAGCAGCGTGCTCCGCGTGTCGGGGTCGTCGTGGCGCCGGTACGCCTCGGCGGCGAGGAGGAGGCCGACGTCGGGTTGGCGCTCGGTGAGCGAGCGCGACACCGCCGCGATCCGCGACACCTCGGCGCGGTCGCGCGCCGAGGTCGCCCGCCGTCCCTGGATGAACGCGGTGGCACCGGCGATGAGCGCGACCACCAGGGTCACTGCGGTGAGCGTGAGCCGGCGACGGAGCCGGCGGTTGGTTCGGACCTGGCGCTCGACGGCGCGCTTCTCGACCTCTCGGCTCTCATCCACGAACCGACGCTCGAGCGCGGAGATCGGTGGCCCGATCGCCAGCCAGTCGAGCGCCGCGGCGAGCCGCTGCCCGCGGTACAGCTCGCCTGAGTCCTGTGCGAGCTGATCCCACGCGGTGGCCGCCGCGGTCAGGTGCCGCTGGAGCCGCAGGCTGTCGCGATCCTCGTCGAGCCACGACTGGAGACGCGGCCACTCGCGGATCAGTGCCTCGTGGGCGACCTCGACGCCGGTGTCGTCCAGCGTGACGAGCCTGGTGCCGACCATCGTGTCGAGGACCTTGCTCATCCGGCCCTCGTCACCGCCTACCGACACCAGCTCGCTCAGCTGCGCCCGTCGCCGCGTGTCGGGCGCGCCGGCCCCCGGCTCGACGAGACGGACGAAAAGGCGGCGCGCGAGCGCCTGGCCGGCCGGTTCGAGGGAGTCGACCGCCCCATCGGCGGTCGCGGCGATAGCGCCTTCGACGCCGCCGGTCGAGTCGTAGCCCTCGAGGGTCAACGTCCGGCCATCACGCGCCTCCCACGTCGATCGCAGCGCTTGTGACAGCAACGGCAGCGCGCCCGGCTCACCGGCCACCTTGGCGACGAGCAGGTCGACGAGGCCCTGTTCGATGCGCAGACCGGCACGGATCGCCGGCTCGGTGATCGCCCTTCGGAGCTCGGCCGGTGCCATCGGGCCGAGCAGCATCTGGTGGCCGGCGACGGCGGCGGCAAAGCCGGCGTGCTGAGCGCAGGCGCCGTAGAAGTCCGCCCGAAGACCGATCAACACGAGGTGGGGCCAGGCCAGCAGATGGTCGAGGAACGCACTGCGTTCGTCGTCGCTCGGGACCTGGGAGAACAACGCCTCGAACTGATCGACGACAACGGGGCCATCGACCGCCGCCAGCGCCGCGAGCGGCTGCGAACCCGGGGTGATGACCTCGCCGATGCCGAGCAGCGGTGCGACGCCGGCGCGCAGAACGGACGACTTGCCGCTGCCCGATGCGCCGACGACGGCGAGGAACGGGTGCAGGCGGAGCCGGGCGACGATGTCGGCCACCACCTCCTCGCGCCCGAAGAAGCGTTCCGTGTCGGTCGTGGTGAACGACAGCAGGCCGGGATAGGGGCACTCGCCTGGCGGCGCAGGGGTGTGCACGCCCACTGCAGCGACTGCGAACACCTCCTCGGGTTGGCGCTCGCCGCGGAGCCGGTGAGGGCCGAGGGCGACCAAGCCCACGCCCGCCGGGAGGTGGTTCTTTACGAGCCCGGCCGTGACGCTCGATAGCAGGATCTCCCCGGCGTCGCCCAGCGTTCGGAGGCGGGCGGCCACGTTTAGTGTGGCGCCGACATAGTCGCCGCGGCGCCGGTCCGTTTCACCCGTGTGGATGCCGACGCGCACTGCGAGCTGGAGATCGCCAGGCCAGGAGGTGATCGCCAGCCCGTTCACGATGTCGATGGCGGCGTTCACCGCCGCACCGGGAGCGGGGTACACCGTGACCGTCGAGTCGCCCTCGCCCTGCGCTTCGAGGAAGCGACCACCGTGGCGCTCTGAGGCGGCGGCCACGATGTCGTCGTGGAGGGTGAGCGACCGTGACATGTCGCCGGGACTGGTCTCCCACTTCGACGTCGAGCCGACGATCTCGGTGAGGCAGAACGTGAGGACCCCGGTCGGCAGCGTGGCGTGCCAACCGGCGCGGAGCCGCTCCACCAGCTCGCCAGCCGACTCCGGTCGCTTGGCGGGGTCGGTGCTGAGGCCGAGGCGGATCGCCTCTTCGAGCTGCGCCGCCTGAGCGGGGTCGATGCCCTCCCACGTCGGGCGCAGGCCGGTCGGCGGCGCTCCGGTGAGGAGCGCGAACGCCGTGGCGGCAAGGGCGTACACATCGCTCGCCCGGCCGGGCTCACCGGTGACGACGAGCTCAGGAGCGGCGAAGCCGCGCGTGCCGCTCCGGCGACGCGTCGAGGTCGGTGACGACGAAAGCCCGAAGTCGACGAGCACCACGCGCCCGCTCTCGGTGAGCACGAGGTTGGTGGGCTTCACATCGCCGTGCACGACCGGGGGATGCTGCCCATGGAGGTGGGTGAGCGCCGCCGCGGCGTCCGCCAGCCAGCCGAGCACGAGCGACGGCCCGAGGCCGGGCCGCCCCCTGAAGCCGAGCAGGCGCCCGAGGTCCGTGCCGTCGACCCAGTCCATCGCGATCACGTACCGATCTCCGTCGAAGAAGTCGTCCCTGACCAGCGGTACGTTCGGATGGGGGGCGATGGCGAGCAGCACTCGGGCCTCGGACAGCAACGCCTCTCGCTCGTCGGCCGCGCCGACCGCGCGGATCTTGAGGGCGACGACGCGGTCGTGCTGGTGGTCCAGCGCCTTGACGACGCGGCCCTCACCCCCTTCGCCGACGACCTCGAGGAGCTCGTAGCGGCCCCGGAGGAGATCAGCCATCGGAGTGCAGCGGGTCTACGCTCTTCCCGTGCAGGCGACGCTGGAGGTGTGGTCGCTGAGCGGACGTCGAAACGTCGAGCTCGACCGAGACCGCGTCACGGTAGGAAAGGGCGACCAGAACGACGTCGTTGTCGATGCCGATCCAATGGTCAGCCGTCTGCACGCCGTGCTCGAACGGTTTCCGGCGGGCTGGTGCGTCACCGACCTGGGATCCTCGAACGGCACCTTCTTGAACGGCGAGCGGATCTGGGCCCAGCAGCGCCTGCGCCACGGAGACGAGGTGCGCGTCGGCCGCACGCGGCTGCTGTTCCGCAACTCGTCCGATGTCGGGCGCACCGTCACCAAGGCGGAGGCCGATAGCCCGACCCTCACGGCGCGCGAGCACGACGTCCTCGCCGTGCTGTGCCGACCGCTGCTCGACCGGGACCTCTTCACCGAACCAGCGTCGATCCGCGAGATCGCCGCCGACCTCGTCGTCAGCGAGGCAGCGGTGAAGCAGCACCTCGCCAACCTCTACACCAAGTTCGATGTCGGCGAAGGCTCGACGCACCGCCGGTCGCGCCTCGCCAACGAGGCCCTGCGCAGGGGGGCGGTCACCCTCGGCGACCTTCGCCGAGGGCAGAAGCCCTAGCTCACCCATAGCCGCGTCGCTCCGGCGGCCGGTGGCGCACGCCGCCAGATCGATGATGTCGTCCTTGATGACCGCTGGCGCCGCGTCGCAGACGGCCGAAGCCGTAGCAGCCATCTCGTCGAAGATCGCCTCGACCTCCCCCCGGTCGCCGCCGGCGAGCGCCTCGGCGGCTCGCTCGTCCTGGGCCACCACGCCCTCACCGTACCTTCCCCGCTCCTCGCCGGCGTACGAGACGTCCTTCGGTATCGGCTGCTGGGCGCCGCACGCGTTGCTCTCGTACACGAGGATCCTGTCCGGCGCGGCCTGGACCTCAGGCGGGGCGTCGAGCGTCGCCACATCGGGCAACGCGACATCGGAGTGCCGGTCATCGCTCCAGGCGGTTGCGTGGCGGCACCCACAGAAACCGCTCACGAGATCGTGAGCGGAATCGCCATACCGGAGAACACGTGAGGGGTACCGTCGGCTCCGGGTATGAAGCAGTACAACACGTACTCGCCGGGCTCGGCGTCGAACGTGATGACCTCCTCGTCGGCGCCACCGGGGCCGGCGAGGCCGGTGTCCCAGTCGCCCACGGTGAGGCCTTCGCCGGTCTCGCTGCTGAGCAGATCGTCGATCGTGATCCCGTCGGCGAGCTGGGAGATGCCCATGAAATGCGCCTCGGCGCCGTCGTTGGTCAAGACGAACGACGTCCGGCCGGCCGACACCTCGCCGACCTCGAAGCCGTAGTCGATCGCGGTCACGTCGACCCGGGTGGCGCCGTCCTCGATCTCCTCCGACGCGCCCGTCGGCAGGGGTGCGTCCTGCTCTGAATGGGGGATCCCGCACTCGGCCTCTTCGTAAGCATTGGTCTCGGCGAGTGCGGCCTCTACCCCGTCGTCACTCGCGGCCACGAAGAACGCGACCAGATCGTCGCCCGCCGGGATCAACGCTTCCCCTATGACACCGGCGGCCTCGGCGATCTCGGCGGGTGCGAGCGCTACGAGTTGCGCTATCTGGTCGGCCGTCAGCATGGCCTCCTGTTCGAACACTGTGAGGGCCAACTCACAGAACCCCTCGTTGGTGGCGATGTCGCCGCCTGCGGTGTCGCCCGTCGGCGCACCAGCCGCCGAGGTCGTCGATTCCGCCGCCTCGCCCGGCGCCCCGCCCCCGGCGTCGTCGTCACCGCATCCCACGGCCAGCAACGCCATCGAGGCGATGACGATGGCCGCACGGCGACAGAAACGACGTCGGAGTCGCAATGAGTTCTGGTTCATGGCCTTCTCCTCAAGTTGAGATCTCGGTTCACGTGTTCGATCCTGCGATCCCATGGCACTCCACAACCGATGATCCAAGTGACCGCTCGTGTTCGGTTTGATCGCACGGATCGACTCTGGCGCAACTCGATCGCACTGACCATCGCCTCCGAGTCCATGCCCGCGAGCCGGATGGCAAGGGTGGGCTTGCCTTGCGGCAAGGTCGTGCGGCCCGCCAGCCATGCGGACAAAAGGGCAGGCGATGACGACCGCCATTGGAAAGGCAGGTGACCAAAGGAGGTCGCGACCAGTCATTCGGTCGCGAGAACCGCCCCTATCAGCGCACGTTCTTTGATCGGGAACGCATTGTCGGCCTACAGGAACTCGCCGCGGGCGCGGCGGAAGAGTCCCCAGACGACGATGGCGATGGCGCCGATGATGCCCACGGTGAGCGACAGCTTCTCGAACCCCGAATAGGGGGCGGTGCCGATGTCGAGCGGAGTACCGTCGACATTGCGGATGGCGCCGCCCGAGCAGCCGTGGTCGAGCATGTAGGCGGTGACCGGCCGTAGCGGCGGGGCCTCGCCCGCAGCCACGGTGGTGTTCGTGGCCTCGGTAAGGGTGGTGGTGGGCTCATCGATGGGAAACAAGGGAGCCAACGTGGTAGTGGTCTCCTCGGGGTCTTCGGTCACCTCGGAAACATCGTCTGGCGACTCGTACCCGTACAAGGGGACGAGATAGCTCTGGCCGACGACGAGGGGGTCGAGATCGCCCCGAACGTCGACCTCGAGCAACTCGCCGTCGACCAGCTCGAAGGTCACGATCGGCGCCGCGATAGCCGTGACGGCGGCCTCGGTCAGGTCGGGTTGGGGCGTTACGTCGGGGTCGCCGCAGTAGTCGGTGGCACAGCCGCCCGCGGCGCCGAGCGATGCGAGCACCGAACCCGCAACGACAAAGCGGAACAGGCGGCCAAAGCCCGTGGCGACGCGACGAGACATCACGTCGACATGCTGGCACGGCTCACGCCGCTAATGGCGCGGGTTGTCAGGTGGTTCCCCTGAGCTCGTCTCCGGCGGCGGAATCGAGGCCACCGGCGTCGACCAGGTCGAACAAGCGTTGCTTGGTGTACTCGACCTCGAGCCGGGCCGCTTCGGCGGCCGCTTCGTCGGCCAGATCCACCCCGCATGGCCGGGCGACCCGCCGCCACTCGCCCACGTAATCCTGCGCGGTCTTCTTGCCCGCTTTCATGGCCGCCCGATCGATGGCTCGCTGGAAACGACCGCTCAGGACCACCTGATGGCGTTCGCGCCCGACCTGCGCGTTGACCTGCGCGGGTATGTCGCGCCAGTAGATGACCACGAGTTGGTTGCGCACGTCGTCTCGATCTCAGTAGCGACCGTCAGGCCGACCGGCCGACCGATCGTTGCCAATCGACCGCGGCACCGACCTGATTGAACGTGAACAGGTGGAGCCCGGCGACGCCGAGGCTATCGAGGTCGGACCCGAGATCTCCGAGCACGCCCGACGGGTCATAGGACGATCCGGCGACGAGTCGCACCAGCCCGCCGGCGTTCTTCTGGAGGTACCGCAGCGACTGGCCGACTCCGACGCGCATGCCCATGGACAACAGCTTGATCCGGTCGACGGGACCGGGGAGGCCGAGCCGGATCGGCAGCGCCAGACCGGCGGCGCGCTCGGCGCGCGCCCACTTGGAGATCGCCGCGGGGTCGAAACACATCTGGGTCGACACCCACCCGTCGAGCCCGGCGTCGGTGATGAGCGCTTGCTTGGCGAGAAGCGTTCGACGCAGCTCGGACCGCTCGATGACCAGGTGACCGTCGGGGTACCCGGCGACGCCGATGCGTGACAGGCCGGTGCCGCTCGTGACGAGATCGGCCAGTAGCGACTCGGCGTCGAAATAGTCGCCGGCGGGCTCGGCGGCGTCGCCGCCGATCACGAACACGTCGACGATGCCGATGTCGACCATCCGGGCCGCGAGCTCGGCGAGGTGCGCCCGGTCGCGCACGACCCGGGCGGCGAGATGTGGCGTAACCATAATGCCGGCCGCAACGAGACGTTCGGCGACGTCGAGGGTGGCGTCGAAGCCCTTGACCGGTGAACACGTGACCGACACGCGACTGCCGGGTGCAAGGTGCTGAGCCTGGTCGTCGAGGTTCTTCAGTGGAACCAACTCGAACGTGGTAGCGCCGGCGACCCGGGCGACCGCGGGGTGCTCGGCGCGCGTCGATGACCGACCGGGCCAGAAGGGCAGGAGCGCGCTCACGAGTCCAGCATAGTCAAAATCGGTTCCATATGTCAGAACCGATCCACGATGTGGATCGCGTCGGCCGTTGCCGTCACCCGAGCTCGTCGGGCATGGATGCCTTTCGACGGGCGACGAACTCGCGCAGTTCCTCGTCGATGGCGTCGTCGATCGGCGGAGCCACATAGGCCGCCAACTGTGACTTCCACAGCCGGTTCGCCCGCTCGGCGGCGTCGCGAGCACCTTCCTCGGTCCACTGCTCGAAGCTCGACGAGTCCGCCGTCTCGTAACGGTGAAACGCCGTCTCGAAGTTGGCGAGCGTGTGGGCCGTGCCGAGGTGGTGCTGACCGGGCGGGTTCTCGCGAATGGCGTCGAGCGCTTGGCCGTTGGCCGACAAGTCGACGCCGTCGACCATGCGAGCCAGCCCGCCGAGCTGGTCGTTGTCAAGGACGAACTTCTCGTAGCCGATCGCCAGGCCTCCCTCGAGCCAACCGGCGGCGTGGAGCACGAAGTTCACCCCCGCGAGCATCGTGGGGTACATCGTGTAGGCGCTCTCGTA
Organism: uncultured Acidimicrobiales bacterium; assembly: GCA_964390555.1. Taxonomy (GTDB): domain Bacteria; phylum Actinomycetota; class Acidimicrobiia; order Acidimicrobiales; family SHLQ01; genus CAVTWS01. The sequence continues at coordinate 18,761 of CAYMJU010000194.1, forward strand.
GGCGGCCTGAGCGTCGGGAAGCTTCGACGCCGTCAGGTTCCCACCCGACCGGAACGGCACACCGAGGCGGCGGGCCAGCTGGGCGACGACGTACATCAGTAGCCCGGCCTCGGGCGTGCCGAACGTGGGTGCCCCGGTCTGCATCGACATCGAGCTGGCGAAGCTGCCGAACACGACCGGCGCGCCGGGCCGGACGAGCTGCACGTAGGCCATGCCAGCCAGCGCTTCGGCCAGCACCTGGGCCGCGACGCCGGCCGTGGTGACCGGGGCCATGGCTCCGGCCAGGATGAACGGCGTGATCACCGTGGCCTGGTTGGCTCGGGCGTACTCGGTAGCCGCCGCGAGCATCGTGCCGTCCCACACCAGCGGCGACGACGCGTTGATCAGGCTGGTGATCACCGTGCGGTCGGCCAGGTCACCACCGAACGCGATGCGGGCCAGCTCGACGGAATCCGCAGCCCGGCTCCCGGCGGTGACCGAGCCCATGAACGGCTTGTCGCTGTAGCGCAGGTGGGCATACACCATGTCGAGATGGCGCTTGTTCACAGCGACATCGACGGGCTCACACACCGTGCCCCCCGAGTGGTGCAGGTACGGCGACAGGTAGGTCAGGCGCACGAAGTTCTCGAAGTCGGCGATGGTCGCGTAGCGGCGTCCCTGGTCGAGGTCGTGAACGAATGGCGAGCCGTAGTTCGGCGCGAAGACCATCGTCGGCCCGCCGATCTCGACGGACCGTTCGGGATTGCGGGCGTGCTGGGTGTAGGTGCGCGGCGCCCAGCGTTGCACGAGCGAGCGGGCCAGGCCCCGCTCGAAGCGCACACGGGTCCCGACGACGTCGGCGCCGGCCGCGGCGAACACCGGCAAGGCTTCGGGGAAGTCGCGGATCTCGACTCCGACCTCGGCGAGGATGGTGTCAGCGTTGTGCTCGATGAGCTCGACCCCCTCGTCGCTCAACACCTCGTAGGGCCGCAGCGTCGACGTGAGAAAGGGTTGCCGAGCGACTACGGCATTGGCTCGGGCGGCCTGGCGGGCGGCGCGGCCGCCCGATCGTCGCGCTTCGCTCATGGCTGTCGCTGGGGGCTGCGCGCCCCCAGACCCCATCGGCATCCGGGTCGCTGCGCTCCCTCGGCTGCATTCGCTCGCTGCGCTTCGCTCATGTCTTGGTCCTCGCTCGTTGGCGCCGCCGGGTGGGGCCGGCCGTTGGGGTTGGTCTTTCGGGAAGGTCGACCGCCGCCGCCAGGTGCGCGCTGGGCGCGGTGGTGTGGGGGAAGCCCATGGCGGCGACGAAGTGCTCTTGGAACGACGCCTCGATGGCGGTCTCGATCTTGACGACGCCCGCGACCACGCGCTCCATCTCGCGCCGCTGCGCCGCCGACAGCAGGGCCCGCACCGCCCCCGAGCCGGCCGCGTTGCCCGCGGCGGTGACCGAGTCGACGGGCGCGTCGGGGACGAGGCCGAGCACCAACGCGTAAACCGGGTCGATGTGGGACCCGAATGCGCCGGCCAGGCGCACCTCGTCGATGGTCGCCAGTCCCGAGCGCTCGCGGAGCAGCTCGATGCCGGCCCGCAGGGCCGCTTTGGCCAGCTGGATGGCCCGCACGTCGTTCTGGGTGATCGACAGGGTCATGCCGTCGCCCCGCCAGAGCTCGTAGGCGAGGGTGCGGCCCCGGCGAACAAGCCGGTTCGTGACGCCCACCTTGTCCTCGTCGAACGTGCCGTCGGGGCGTATGGCCCCGCAGAGGAACAGCTCACCGATGGCCTCGATGACCCCCGAACCGCAGATGCCCGACGTGGCGATGCCGGCCGTGCCGGCCGCGAACCCCGGGTCATCGGACCACACATCGCACCCGATGACGCGTACGCGGGGTTCGAGCGTGTCGCGATCGATGCGAACCCGCTCGATGGCACCGACGGTGGCCCGCTGGCCGCTCGACAGCTGCGCCCCCTCGAACGCCGGTCCGGTGGGGCTCGACGCGGCATAGAGCCGGTCGGCGTTCCCGAGCACGATCTCGGCGTTGGTGCCGACATCGACCAGCAGCTGCACCCGGTCGGCGCGGTGGGGGCCTTCGGCGAGGATCGCCGCCGCGGTGTCGGCGCCGACATGGCCGGCGATGAGCGGCCCGACGTAGAGCTCGGCATTGGGCAGCGCCAAACCGATGTCGATGGCGCGGCACTCGACGGCGGTGTTGATCGCCAGCTCGAACGGCGCGCCGCCGAGCGGGACGGGGTCGAGGCCAAGAACGAGGTGATGCATGATCGGATTGCCGACGAGGACGACGGAGAGCACGCGGTCGAGCCCGACCGCAGCGGCCATCGCGAGCTCGGCGCACAGCGCGTCGATCGCGGCGCGCACGGCGGTGGTGAGCTCGACATCGCCCCCCGCGTTCATCATCACGTAGGAGACCCGCGACATCAGGTCCTCGCCGAACCGGATCTGCGGGTTCATGGACCCCGCCGACGCCAGGACCTCGCCGGTGTACAGGTCGCACAGGTGCCCGGCGATTGTCGTCGACCCGATGTCGACGGCGATGCCGTAGGCGGTGTCGATCAGCCCGCTCCACCCGGCCACGACCCGCGGCCGCCCGTCGGCTCGCGTGGCCACCGCCACGGTGCACCCGTCGGTGGCGCCGAGCACGGCGACGACCGGGCGCAGCGCTGCCATGGCGACCTCGACGCCGATTAGGCCGTGATCGCGGGCCAGGGCCTCGATCAGGCGCTGGGTGGCGCTCCGGGGATCGTCGAGCGTCGCCGGCTCGACCACGACGTAGTGGAGGCGCACCGTGGGGTCGACGTCGACTTCGCCGACATCGACGGTCTTGCGCACTATCGGTCGGTGGAGCTGGCTCGACGCCGGTACGTCGATGACAACGTTGCGAGTGACCGAGATCTGGCAGCCGAGCCGCTGCGTCGCCGGCAACCCGCGGCGCGCCGCGTAGGCGATCTCCAGCGAGGTCGAGTCGGGCCACGCATCGTTCGGCACGTCGATCGACCACTTTGGGAACCGGCCGGCGCCGGGCACGACCGCACAGCGGCCGCACAGCCCCCGCCCACCGCACACCGAGTCGAGGTCGACCCCCAACCGTCGGGCGGCGTCGAGCACGGTCGTGCCCTCGGGAACGTCGCCGCCGATGCCCGACGGCGTGAACACGACCCGGAAGCCGGTCGACTCGGTCAAGGCTTCACGCGTCACGACGACGCCCTCGGCGGCGCCCACCCTCCCCCTCGGGTACCGGGACGCGGTGGGCCCGGATCCACGACGCGCAATGCTCGTCGTGGCCGGCCAGAACATCGGCCGCCATCACCGCCGTCTTCACCTCGGGATGCATGGGGTTCATGATCGCCGACGTCATGCCGGCGCCGATGGCCATGGCGAGGAACGTTCCCGTGATGTGGTGGCGGTTGGGTAGCCCGAAGCTGACGTTGGAAGCACCGCAGGTGGTGTTGACGCCGAGCTCCTCGCGCAGCCGTCGGACCAGGGCGAACACCTGCTGGCCGGCCGTGCCCATGGCCCCGATCGGCATCACGAGGGGATCGACGACCACGTCGTGGGCGGGGATCCCGTGATCGGCGGCGCGGTGAACGATGCGTTTGGCGACCTCGAAGCGAACGTCGGGGTCCTCAGAGATGCCGGTCTCGTCGTTGGAGATGGCGACGACCGCCGCCCCGTGCTTTGCCACCAACGGCAGCACCCGCTCCATGACCTCGTCCTCGCCGGTGACCGAGTTGACGAGCGCCTTGCCCTCGTACACGGCGAGCCCGGCCTCGAGGGCCTCGATGATCGACGAGTCGATCGACAGCGGCACGTCGACGACGGATTGCACGAGCTTCACGGCGCGGGCCAGCAGCGCCGGCTCGTCGGCCAGCGGGATGCCCGCGTTGACGTCGAGCATGTGGGCACCGGCCTCGACCTGGGCCACGGCGTCGGCGGTCACCCGACTGAAGTCGCCGGCCTTCATCTCTTCAGCGAGCAGCTTGCGCCCGGTCGGGTTGATTCGCTCGCCGATCATCACGAACGGGCGACCGAACCCGATCACGACCTCGCGGCGAGCCGAGCTGATCACCGTGCGGCTCACGACCGACCCCCGGTCGCCACCGGTGACCGTGCGAGGGAAGCGGAGCGACCGAGCTCTGTGAGGGAGACCGCGACCTCGCGGGCGAGCATCGACAATCCGGTCGGGACGTGATGGAACTCGAGCTCGAGGCAGGCGGCGGCCCGGCGGGCCCGGGCGAGCAACTCGGCGTCGTCGGATTGGGCCAGGTAGCAGAGCCGGCGGTAGTTGCCGAAGTACATGGCCCGCAGCTCGGGGTGGGTGTCGAGGCCGAGACCCGCGATCACCAGGGCATCGAAGTATCGGGCCAGGAAGTCGGTCAGGTAGAAGGTGCCGGGCTCGGCATCGTGGAGCGCCGCGAAGCGATCGCCGCCGGCGAACACCTCGTAGCAGTGCGCGCCCGGCAGCCGTACCAGATCCAGCTCATCGGCCAGCGCGTCGAGGGCACCGCCGGTCCCGCAGTCGGCGTAGCCGACGAGTACCCGGTCGTAGTCGCCGCGCCGCGGTTCGACCACGGCGCGCACAGCCGCGGCGATGCGCTCGGGCCGGTTGTGGTGGTTGGCCGGCAGGTACTCGACGTCGATACCCACCGACCCCGACTCGGCGAGCGGCGCGAGCACGGCGCGCAACTCCCGTACCAGCGCCCCACAGGCGACCACGAGCACCCGGGGCGCCGTCATCACGCGGCCCGGTGGCTGGCGACGAGGCTCTTCGCCGTCTCCGCGGCGACGGCCGCGTCGCGACAATAGGCGTCGGCGCCGATGGCCTTGCCGAACTCCTCGTTCAACGGCGCGCCGCCGACGAGCACGATGTAGTCGTCGCGGCGTCCGAGCTCGACGAGGGTGTCGATGACGACCTTCATGTAAGGCATGGTCGTCGTGAGCAGCGCCGACATGCCGAGAATGTCGGGCTGGTGCTCGTCGAGCGCGGCCAAGAACTTATCGGCGTCGGTGTTGATGCCGAGGTCGATCACCTCGAACCCGGCGCCTTCGAGCATCATGGCGACCAGGTTCTTGCCGATGTCGTGGATGTCGCCCTTGACGGTTCCGATGACGACCTTGCCGATCGGCTTGGCACCGGTTTCGGCGAGCAGCGGCCGCAGGATGGCCATGCCGGCCTTCATGGCGTTGGCCGACAGGAGCACTTCGGGCACGAACAAGATTCCGTCACGAAAATCGATGCCGACGATGCGCATGCCTTCGACGAGGGCCTCGTCGAGGACCCTTTGGGGGCTGAAGCCACGCGACAACAAGATGTTGGTGCCCTCGGTGATCTCGGGGGCCATCCCGTCATAGAGGTCGTCGTGCATCTGGGCGAGCAGGTCGTCGTCGGACAGCGACGCCAGGTCGATCTCGCCACCGTCGTCGGTCGTGGCGTCGTCGGTCATAGTGTCAACTCCCGGGCTCGGGCCGCATTTTGGCCCACTGGGTGGAATCGTACCATGATGTGGAACCACAACTGTGGCGAGGGAGCGGCGTAGGATCGTCGACCGAGCTCTTCGAGGAGGCGTCCCGCGTGAGTGAGTTCCCCACCCGTGCCAAGGCCGTGATCATCGGCGCCGGCATCGTCGGCAACTGCCTGGCCGGGCACCTGGCCCGGCTCGGCTGGACCGACATGGTGCTGCTCGACAAGGGGCCGCTCCCGAACCCAGGCGGGTCTACCGGTCACGCCTCGAACTTCATCTTCCCGGTGGACCACAACAAGGAGATGGCGTTGCTCACGCTGGAGAGCCAGCGCCAGTACGTCGAGCTCGGGGTCAACAACACCTGCGGTGGCATCGAGGTCGCCCGCGAGCCCGCGCGGCTGGAGGAGCTCAAGCGCCGCATGACCTCGGCCAAGGCGTGGGGCATCGACGCCCGTCTGATCACGCCGGCCGAGGTGAAGGAGCTGGTGCCGTTCATCAACGAGGAGATCATCCTCGGCGGCTTCTACACACCGAGCGTGTCGTGCGTGGACTCGCTCCGCGCCGGCACCCTCATGCGCGAGGAGGCGGTGGCCGCCGGGGCCCTCCAGGTGTTCGCCAACACCGAGGTCCTCGACCTCGAGGTCGTCGACGGGACGATCGCGGCGGTGGTGACCGACAAGGGGCGCATCGAGGTCGAGCACGTCGCCGTCGCCTGCGGTGTGTGGAGCCCGCGCATCGCCGCCATGGCGGGCGCCACCATTCCTCTCACGCCGGCGGTGCACCAGATGGCCGACGTGGGCCCCATCGAGATCCTTCAGCGGAGCGGCATGGAGGTCGCCTACCCGATCGTGCGGGACATGGACACGTTCTGCTACGAGCGCCAGACGTCGGGCTCGATGGAGGTCGGCTCCTACGCCCACCGGCCGATCTTCCACCACCCCGACGACATCTTGTCGATCGAGGAGTCGGCGCTGTCGCCCACCGAGTTGCCTTTCACGGCCGACGATTTCGATCCCCAGCTCGAGCAGGCCCTCGACCTCATGGGCGAGATCCTCGAGACCGCCGAGATCCGCTACGCCATCAACGGGCTCTTGTCGTTGACCCCCGACGCCATGCCGGTGCTCGGCGAGACCGTCGAGGTGCGCAACCTCTGGTCGGCCGCCGCAGTGTGGATCAAGGAGGGGCCCGGCATCGCCCAACTGGTCGCCGAGTGGATGCACTACGGCTACCCGCATCTCTGCGACCCCCACAGCTCCGACATCAGCCGCCTCTACGCCCACGAGCGCACCGAGCACCACATCTATGCCCGCTGCGCCGAGCACTACAACAAGACCTACGGGATCGTTCACCCGCGCGAGCAATGGGCCTCCGAGCGCGCCATGCGCCGCAGCCCGTTCTTCCCCCGCGAGGAAGCGCTCGGCGCCGTGTTCTTCGACGCTCGCGGCTGGGAGCGCCCGCAGTGGTACGAGTCCAATGTCGCGCTCACGGATCGCTATCCCGAGGCGTGTCAGCCCCGAGCGCACGAGTGGGATGCCCGCTGGTGGTCCCCGATCATCAACGCCGAGCACCTGGCCATGCGCGACGGCGTCGGCGTCGTCGACCTCACGGCGTTCAACCAGTTCGACATCTCCGGCCCCGGTGCCCTCGACTATCTCCAGTACCTGACGGTGAACAGCTGCGATGTCGCCATTGGCGGCTCGGTGTACACGCCGCTTCTCACGCCGCACGGCGGCTTCCGCGGCGACCTCACCATCCAGCGACTCGGCGTCGACCGGTTCCGCGTCGTGACCGGCGCGTTCGACGGCGCCCGCGACCAGTACTGGTTCCGCAAGCACCTGCCTCGGGACGGCTCGGTCAGCTTCGTCGATGCCTCGCCGGGGCTGTGCACGCTCGGGGTGTGGGGGCCGCGTGCCCGCGAGGTGGTCGAAGCGGTCTCGCGCGACGACGTGAGCCATGAGGGGTTCCCGTACGGCGGCGTTCGCGAGGTGCTCATCGACGGAATCCCGTGCGTCATGTTCCGCATCTCCTACGTCGGCGAACTCGGGTGGGAGATCACCACGAAGATGGAGCACGGACTGCGTCTGTGGGACACGATATGGAACGCCGGCCAACCCCACGGCATGGTGCCGGTCGGCATCGGTGTCTACGCCGTCACCGGTCGCATCGAGAAGGGCTACCGGCTCATGGGCGCCGAGCTCGAGAGCGAGTACAACCCGGTCGAGGCCGGCCTGGCCCGGCCCCGAGTCAAGGCGGCCGAGTTCATCGGTAAGGCCGCCTACCTGTTGGCGCGCGACGAGGCGCCGGTCGCGACGCTCTGCACGCTCGCCGTGGGAGACCACACGTCGGCCGACGGCACTCCACGCTTCCCCACGGGCGGCAACGAGCCGATCTGCACCCTCGACGGTCAGCGGATCCTCGACGCCAAGGGCCGGGTCTCGCGCGTCACCACCGCTGGCGCCGCGCCGTCGCTCGGCACCTATCTGTTGCTCTCCTACCTGCCTCCCGAGCACGCGGTCGAGGGCACCGAGCTACGGGTGAGCTACATGAACGAGCTGTTCCCGGTCACCGTCGTACGCGTCGGCAGCCGCCCGGTGTTCGATCCCGACGACTCCCGGATGAAGTGCTGATGCGCACGCTCGTGTGCGTGAAGCGGGTCCCCGCACCCGGCGCGCGGATCAACGTTACAGATGACGGTCTCGCGGTCGACGCCGCTTTCCTCGGTTTCACGACCAGCCCCCACGAGGAGTGCGCCGTCGAAGCCGCCGTCCGGCTCGCCGAGCAGCACGGCGGGGAACCGACGGTGCTCACCCTCGGCCCACCCGTTGCCGAGGAGCAGCTCCGGTACGCCGCCAGCGTCGGGATGAAGCACGCCGTGCTGTTGACCACCGACGGATCGGATTGGGACCCGCAGCGAACAGCTCGCGCCATCGCCGACACGATCCGGCACCTAGAGGGCCGCGACGGCCTGTTCGATCTCGTGCTGTTCGGCAACGAGAGCGCCGACTCCGGAGGATTTCAGGTCGGCGTCCGGGTCGCCCACGCGCTCGGCCGGCCCATGGTCAACGGCGCCAAGGGCATCACCATCGACGGCGACACCGTAGAGGTGCAACGACCAGTCGACGCCGGTGTAGAGGTATACCGGCTCCCCCGGCCCGCCGTCGTCGGCGTGAAGGAGGGCATCAACCTGCCCCGCTACCCGACCATGAAGGGGCGCCTCGACTCGAAGAAGCTGGTGGTCGAGTCCCTGGTCGCCGAGGGCGAGCCCGGGGCGCTGCGCCTCGGCGGCCTCGAACGGCCGACCGAGCAGGCCAGCTCGACCGTCGTGCTCGGCCACGGACCCGATGCCGCCGCTGCCGTCGTGGACGCTCTCGTCGAGCTGGGGCTCCTCTGATGCTCCTCGTGTTGATCGACCACGATCGGGGGAACCTGGCCGAGCCGTCGCTTGAAGCACTCACGGCCGCTCGGCCCGTAGCGCGCGCCTTGGGCGTTGCGGTCCACGCTGTCGTGTGTGGAGCCGCGGCCGCGGGCATCGCCGAGACCGCAGCCGAGCACGGCGCCGTGACGACCCATGTGATCGACGATCCGCTGCTCGGCGACTACGGGCCCGAGACCTGGGGTGCAGCCGTCGCATCGTTGGCATCGCACCTCGGGGCCAGCGTCGTCATGGCGACCGCCACCGATCGCGGCAACGAGGTGCTGGCCCAGCTCGCGGCCCGCCTCGACGCGCCGTTCGTCGCCAACTGCATCGAGATGGTGCCCGGCTCCGAATGGCAGGTCGTGCGGACCCGCTGGGGCGGGTCGCTGCTCGAACGGGCGACGGTCAGTGGGCCATGCATCGCGCTGTCGGTCACCCAACACGGCGTCGAGGCGGTGCCCGCTCCCGTGCCGGTGAGCACCGCCCGCTTCGCCCCGCGGCTCGATCCGGTGCTGGCCCGCAGCGTCGTGTGCGACCGGGTCGAGCGCGAAGCCGGGCTGACCCTCGCTACCGCCAGGGTCGTGGTCAGCGGGGGCAGGGGTGTGGGCTCGGCTGAGGGGTTCGCGCCCCTCGAGGAGCTCGCCGCCGCCCTCGGTGGAGCGGTCGGGTGTTCCCGGGCCGTCACCAACAACGGGTGGCGCAACCACACCGACCAGGTGGGCCAGACCGGCACGCGCATCGCCCCCGACGTGTACATCGCCTGTGGCATCTCGGGCGCGATCCAGCACTGGGTCGGG
>CAYMJU010000195.1:0-8124 GCA_964390555.1 uncultured Acidimicrobiales bacterium
GGCAACCTCGAACCGCGCCGCGACGTGACCGACGTCCGCGACATCGTTCGGGCCTACCGCCTGCTCGTCGAGCGCGGCGTCGGGGGCGAGGCGTACAACGTGTGCCGCGGCAACGACATCTCGATCCGCGAGCTCGCCGACCGCCTCGTCGCTCTCGCCGCCTACCCCATGAGCCTCGACCCCGACCCGACCTTGGCCCGACCCGTCGACCTTCCCGTGCTCGTGGGCGACAACACCAAGCTGGTCGCCGCGACCGGCTGGCGACCGCAGATCGAGATCGAACGTACGCTGAGCGATCTGCTCGACGACGCCCGCTCACGGGTAGGCCACCACGAGGCGGCGACCGGCACTGGAACAACTGAAAGAATCACTACGTGACACCGCGCGCCTTCATCACGGGGATAACCGGGCAGGACGGCTCGTACCTGGCCGAACTGCTGCTCGCCGAGGGCTGGGACGTGGTGGGCATGGTGCGACGCAGCAGCACCGTGAACTTCGAACGCATCGCCCACCTCCAGGACCGCATCACCTTCGTGCCCGGAGACCTCCTCGACGAGGTGTCGATGATCGGTGCTCTGCGTGAGCATCGCCCTCAGTACGTCTTCAACCTGGCTGCCCAGTCGTTCGTGCAGACGAGCTTCGGTCAACCGGTCCTGACCGGCGAGACGACCGCCCTCGGCGTCACCCGGCTGCTCGACGCCATCCGGATCGTCGACCCCGAGATCCGCTTCTACCAGGCCTCGAGCTCGGAGATGTTCGGCAAGGTGCGCGAGGTCCCCCAACGCGAGACCACGCCGTTTCACCCCCGCAGCCCCTACGGCGTGGCCAAGGTGTACGGGCATTGGATCACCATCAACTACCGCGAGTCCTACGACCTACACGCCTCGTCGGGCATGTTGTTCAACCACGAATCGCCGCGCCGAGGCATGGAATTCGTAACCCGCAAGATCAGCCACGGCGTGGCGCAGATCAAGCTCGGCCGGGCCCGTGAGCTGAGGCTCGGCAACCTCGACGCCCAGAGGGACTGGGGCTTCGCCGGGGATTACGTCGAGGCCATGCACCTCATGCTCCAGCGCGACCGGCCCGACGACTACGTGATCTGCACCGGCGAGACCCACTCGGTCCGAGAGTTCTGCCAGTTGGCGTTCGACCACGTCGGGCTCGACTGGGAGGACCACGTCGTCATCGACGAGCGGTTCTTTCGGCCCGCCGAGGTCGACCTGCTCGTCGGCGACTACGCCAAGGCCTCCGCCGAGCTGGGTTGGCGGCCCCGCACCAGCTTCGAGCGGCTGGTGACCATGATGGTCGACGCCGATCTCGACTTGTTGACCGGCCGGCTGAAGTCGATCTCGTGACCCCGCTCCCCTGCGTCCGGGTGGCGGTGCTGGCCGGCGGCGTCGGGGCGGCGCGCTACCTCTCGGGCCTGACGCGTGTCGTCGAGCCGTCGGGGGTGACGGCGATCGTCAATGTCGCCGACGACATCGTGCTGCACGGGCTCCACATCAGCCCCGACCTCGACACCGTCACGTACACCCTGGCGGGCGAGGTCGACACCGACCGCGGTTGGGGTCTGCGCGGCGAGACGTGGAAGGCCATGGACATGGTCGAGCGCTATGGCGGCGAGCGCTGGTTCAACCTGGGTGACCGCGATCTCGGCACCCACCTGTACCGCACCCACCGGCTGGCCGAAGGAGCTTCGCTCAGCCAGGTCAGCGCCGAGATAGCTCGGGCTTGGGGTCTCGAACTGAACCTTCTGCCGGTCAGCGACGACCGCGTCGAGACTCGGGTCACCCTCGCCGGCGACGGCGAGGTCGGGTTTCAGGACTACTTCGTGCGGCGCCACCACGACGTCGCCGTCACCGCGGTCCGCTTCGCCGGCGCCGATGTCGCCCGCGCCGCCCCGGGGGTGTTCGACGTTCTGGCAGCGGCCGACGTCATCGTCGTTGCACCCTCGAACCCGATCGTCTCGATCGGCCCGGTGCTGGCGGTGCCCGGCGTGCGCTCGGCCCTCGCCGCGCGCCGTGACCGGGTGATCGCCGTATCGCCGATCGTCGCCGGGCGGGCGCTGAAGGGACCCGCGGACCGGATGCTGGCCGAGCTGGGTCACGAATCCTCGGTCGTGGGCGTGGCCCGGCTCTACGCCGACGTGGCGTCAGCGCTCGTGATCGACGACGCCGACGCCGGATCGTCGGCCGCCATCGAGGCCGCCGGCCTGCGGTGCGTCGTGTGCCCGTCGGTGATGCGCACCCCGGAGATCGCCGACGAGCTGGCCCGGGCCACGATCGCCGCGGCCGGCGTCGACCGGTCGGCGAGCGCGCGGTGAGCGCCATCGAGCTGATACCCGTTCGCGGCCTGCCCGAGATCGAGCGGGGCGCTGACCTCGCCGGGCTCATCGCGGGCGCCGCGGATCTGCGTGACGGCGACGTGGTCGTCGTCACTCAGAAGGTCGTGTCCAAGGCCGAAGGCAAGCTGGTGGCGGTCGACCCCGACGATCCGCTCAGCCACAAGCCACTGGTGCTGAGCGAGGCGGTGCGGGTGCTCCGCCGCCGCGGTGAGCTTCTCATCACCGAGACCCGTCATGGCTTCGTGTGCGCCAACTCGGGTATCGACCTGTCCAACGTCGAGCGCGGCTACGCCGCCCTCTTGCCTGACGACTCCGATCGCTCGGCCCGCCGCATCCGCGACGGGTTGCGGGCCCGGTCCGGGGTCGCGGTGGCCGTCATCGTGTCGGACACCTTCGGCCGGCCATGGCGTCGCGGCGTCACCGACGTCGCCATCGGCTCCGCCGGCTTGCGCCCGGTCCTCGATCTTCGGGGCACCACCGACGCCCTCGGTCGCGAGCTGGCGGTCACCGAAGTGGCGATCGTCGACGAACTGGCCGCCGCGGCCGAACTGGTGATGGGCAAGGCCAGCGGCGTGCCGGTGGCGATCGTGCGCGGCGTCGACCCGGCCTGGTTCGGCGACGGCTCGGTCCACGACGACATCGTCCGTTCCCCCCAGGACGACCTGTTCCGCTAGCCCGAAGTGCGCTCGCATCAGGTCGATGGGCCGACGCTCTGAGCACGCGCGAGTTCTGATGCCCGGTGGTGATCAGTCAGCGTGGAGCGGGATCCTCGCCGCGATCACCACGTCGCCCGGTGCGACCTTGACCCCATCGCCGATCACGCTCATCTGGTCGACGATCGCGCCCTCGCCGACACGGGCTCGTGGGCCGACGATCGAGCCGACCACCATGCCACCGGCGGCGACCACCGCCCCCGGAAGCAGGACCGAGCGCTCGACGCGGGCGCCGGCGCCGAGCCGGGCGCCGGACATGACGACCGACTCGGTGACCGTGGCCGAAGGGTCGATCACCGAGTCGCGGGCGACGCCACCCATCGGGGATCCGCGCCGGCCGGCGATCAGGTCGAGTTGAGCTTGGAGATAGGTGGCCGGCGTCCCGGTGTCGATCCAGTAGACGTCGGACTGGTAGGCGTAGAGCGAGCCGGCGGCCGCGAGGGTGGGGAACGTCTCGCGCTCGATCGACGCCCGGCGGCCCACGGGGATCAGGTCGATCACGTCGGGCTCGAGCACGTAGGTGCCGGCGTTGATCCAGTTGGTCGGCGCCTGGTCACTCGGCGGCTTCTCGACGAAGCCGAGAACCCGACCGTCATCCTCGGTGGGCACCACCCCGTAGCGTGACGGATCGTCGACCGGCACCAAGTGGATGGTGGCTCGCGCCGACCGCGACTCGTGGAACGCCACGAGAGCGGACACGTCGAGGTCGGTCAGCACGTCACCGTTGACCACCAGGAACGTCTCGTCGATGCCGGCGGCACGCGCCGCGAAGCCGATGGCTCCCGCGGTATCGAGCGGCTCGTCCTCGATGCTGTAGGTGACCTGCACGCCGGCGATCACCGAATCGGGGTACGCCGTCCAGAAGGCATCGGGCTTGTACCCGACGGCCAGCACGGCCCGCTCGATGCCATGCCGGGCCAACGCGCCGAGGACGTGCTCGATCATCGGCCGGTCGACGACCGGCAGCATTTGCTTGGGCGTCGAGTAGGTGAGCGGCCGCAGTCGCGTGCCGAACCCTCCGACGAGGACGACGGCGGTGCGGACGGTCACTCGTCGGTGACGGCGGCCGTGGACGTGGTCTCGTCGACCGGTGCGACCGTGGTGGTCGTCGTCGCGTCGAGCTCGGACGGGGTGACGACAGTCGTTGTCGACAACTCGCCCGGGGCCTGGAGCACGTCGGTGGCCGAGTCCACGCCGGTCGTCGTGGGTGGTTGCCGGGGCTCGAATCCCGCGGGCGCCAAGGCGATGGTGAACGCCTCGCGGTTCTTGCGGAAGCGGATGTCCGCGAAGTCGTCGGTGAAGACCTGGGCCTCGATCTCGGCGTCGAGGTCCCAGCGCCAGACCTGGACGATCGCCGGCTCCTGATCGTCCCCGCACGGCGTGCCCGCGGCGAGCACCTGGCCGCCCGGCAACGTTATGGCGTCCTCGGTGACCGACATGGCGACCGCGTCGAGGAACACTCCGAGACGAGCATTGTCGCCGGTGGCCTGCGACGAGAACGGGTGGATGTGCAGTAGCCCGTCCTGGTGGCTGTGAATGCCGAGTGGATCGTTGGTGCTGGTGATGGGCGGCTCGAAGGTGTCGGTCGAGCAGTTGAAGATCCCGTAGGCGTCGTGCCAGTGGTCACCGATCTGGTTGCCGTCGGCATCGACCGAGTTGAGTCGCGGCGCCGCCGTGGCGTCACGGCTGTCACGGGCATAGACGACCAGTCCGACACCGAGTGCGATCACCACCACGATGGCCAGCGGAAACGCGACCTCCCGCTTCTGCCCTGCACCTGCGCTGCGCCCCGCACGGGCCGCCTTGGCGACCTTCTTGGCCGAATCCTTGCTTGCCATGGGGCCATACGCTAACGCCTCGCGTCCGCCTCCCGGCGCGCCTTGCCGCTCCTGAGCGGGGCCGCCGCCATCACGACTTCGACCGGAACCAGTCCAGCGTGGCGGCCACGCCGGCATCGAGGCCGACCGCGGGTGACCAGCCGAGCAGGCGCCCGGCCCGGCCCGGGTCGAGGGCCGACCGGTCGAGCTCGCCGATGCGGGCCTCGACCCGTACCGCAGGTCGATCGGAACCGGCGGCGCGGGCCATCGCGTCGTAGAGCTCGTTGACCGACGTCTCGACGCCGGTGCCGATGTTCATCAACTCGTTGTCGGCCCGGTCAGCGGCCAGGGCGAAGGCCGCGGCGACGTCGCCGACGAACACGAAGTCCCGCGTCTGCTCGCCGCTCCCGAACACGGTGCACGCCCGCCCCTCGAGCAACAGCCCGGCGAAGATGGCGACCACACCGGCCTCGCCGTGGGGATCCTGGCGGGGCCCATAGACGTTGGCGAGCGCGAGCGAGGTGTAGGCCAGGCCATAGAGCTGCTGGTAGGCACGGAGATAGTCCGTGAACGCCTTCTTCGACACGCCGTACGGCGACAACGGGGCCTGCGGGTGCGATTCGTCGACCGGCAGCGCCGACGCGTCGGGTGCGCCGTAGATCGTGCCGCCCGACGAGGCGAACACGACCTTGCGGCCGCCGGCCCGCCGGAAGGCGTCGAGCACGTTGAGGGCCCCGATCAGGTTGATGCTGGCGTCGAGCACCGGATCGGCCACCGACACCCGAACGTCGGCCTGGGCGGCGAGGTGGAACATCACCTCCGGCTGCGCGGCCTCGATCTCTCCGGCGGCCGACTGGTCACGGATATCGGCCTCGACCACCGACAGCCGCTCCCCGTGGTCGGCCCGAGCTCCGGCCAGATTGTCGAGGTTGCCCGACGACAAGTTGTCGAGCACGACCACCTCGTGGCCCCCGGCAAGGAGCTGATCGACGAGCGTCGATCCGATGAAGCCGGCTCCGCCGGTGACGAGTGCTTTCACGATGCCGAACCTCCGACGCCTCGGACCCGACCGCGATCGCGGTCAGCGGCGCCGACGCAACCTACCGGGCCGAGAGCGGGCTCCGACGGACTCGAACAGCTCGACGTAGGCCTGGGCCACCGCGGGTGCCGACATCCACTCCTCGACGACCGCCCGGCCGGCCGCGCCGGCCCGGCGGCGGGCCGCGGCGTCGTCCGCCAGAGCACCAACGGCGTCGATGAGCGCCCCCGGGTCGTCGGGCGGGACGGCGAGACCGCACCCGGACCGCTCGACGATGCGGGCCAGCTCCGACTGGGCGTCGACCGACGCGATGACGGGCCGACCCGAAGCGAGGATCGAGTAGAACTTCGATGGCACGCTCGACTTCGCCAGGCCCGTCCGCAACGTGACCAGGTGGATGTCGGCCGCGGCCAACACCTCGGCCAGCCGCTCGGCGGGCTGGAAGTCGACGAACACCAGGTTGTCGAGCCCCGCGGCGTCGCGCTCGAGATCAGCGCGAGCCGAGCCGCCGCCGTTGATCACGAAAACCACGTCGCGCCGACCCGCCGCGGCGAAGTGGTGGGCGGCATCGACGACCAGCCCCAGCGACTGGCTGAACCCCACGTTGCCGGCATACATCACGACCGTCTTGGCGACCAGCCCGTGCTCGTGACGGTAGGACCCCGGTTCCTCGGACCGGGGCGCGGGTTGGATCCGTGCGACGTCGACGAAGTTGGGTATCACCCGCACCAGGCGGTTGCCGTCGGCCGGCCCGAGCTTGACCACGAGGTTGTCGCGGAGGTCGTCGGACAACACGGTGACGGCGTCGGAGCGGCGGTAGCTGAACCGCTCCAACCATCGGCACAGCCCGACGAGGCGCCGGTTGGTCATGACGCCGAGCTCGCTGGCCACGTCGGGGAACACATCCTGGACGTTGAACACGTACGGCACCCGGCGGATCCGGGCCACGACCCATCCGGCCAGGCCGAGGGTGAGCGGCGGGGACATGGCGAACACCACGTCGGCTCGGACCCGGCGGAACACCGCCCCCAGCGTCATGAGGCTGGTGAGGCCCGCGAACCCGGCGGCGCGGGCCGGAATGTTGGTCTTGTCGGTCGGAAACGGGTGAACGCGCCGGACCGAACCCCACGGCGTGCGCTCGGTGCGGACCGGTCGGCGGCGCCACTCCCGCTCGACCCGATGCTCCCGGTACCACGGCAGCGACGTCACCACGTGGACTTCGTGACCGGCCGCAGCCCAACCATCGACGATCGCGGTCATCACGGTGCCCGTCGGAGCGGTGTCGGGCGCGAAATGCGGGCACAGGACCAGGACGCGCATGAGTCGGCGACCCTACTAAGAACGCGCGCCACTAGGTGAACGTCTTCCGGCCGACCGCAGGTCTCGCCAAGCTGGGCAAGGCGTTGACCCGACGACGCGAGTGAGGGTGACTCTCCTCAGAGCAGGTCGATCGGGCAGTTGATGCCGGGTGCGTTGGCGAGCCGGTTGTCGGTCGTGAGCAGCGCGGTCGCGCCGGTCATCTCGGCAAGGGCGACGTAGGTGGCGTCGTACGCGCTGAGGTTGTGCCGAAGTGCCCACATTCTTGGTCGGAGCCAATCGGCGGGGAATCGGGTCAGGGCCAGGCGAGCGAAACCGTTCAGTGCGGTCGTGCCTTGCTTGTCGGTCAGGATTTTCTGGGCGACGAGTCGGCGAAGCACGTTGGTCACTTCGCTGTCGATGAGGTGGGGAACGGCGAGCTCCTCTTCGCCGAGACGGTCGGGGTCAAGATCGTTCGCGACGAGTTCGATGATCACGCCGGCATCGACGACTTTCAATCGCCGCGCCCCTCGTGCAAGGCGGCGAGGATCGTGTCCCGATCGACGCGAGCCCGAACCTTCGCCTGGGTTTCCCGGATCACGGTGGCGTTGGCGTGGACTGCTTGGGCGCGCTTGGCCAGGTGCTCGAGCTCGCGGAGCATGTATCGGGTCAGCGAGAGGCCCTGGGCCTCGGCCGCTCCAGTCAGGGCATCGTGCACGTCGTCGGGCACGTCTCGGATCTGGATCACTCTGGGCATGGTCGCCACGATACAACCTAGTGGGTGCATGTTGCACCCACTAGGTTGGTTGGGGGTGTCAGCGGCGTCGCACCACGAGCCGCCTCACTCATCCGGACACGGCTACGCTCGCCGGTGTGACGAGGACTGCGTGAAGACCACGACCGTCGAGACCGCGG
>CAYMJU010000196.1:0-28938 GCA_964390555.1 uncultured Acidimicrobiales bacterium
TGATCGCCGAGCTCGACCATCGCGATGTGGTCGGCCTCAATCCCGAGGTCGGCCACGAGCAGATGGTGAACCTGAACTTCACCCATCAGCTCGGTCAGGCCATGTGGAGCGGCAAGCTCTTCCACATCGATCTCAACGGTCAGCGGGGCACCAAGTACGACCAGGATCTGGTGTTCGGCCATGGCGACTTGTTGTCGGCGTTCTTCACCGTCGACCTGCTGGAGAACGGGTTTCCCGGGTACCCCGACGTGGCCCGCTACAGCGGCGCCCGGCATTTCGATTACAAGCCGTCTCGAACCGAGCACATGGACGGTGTGTGGGCCTCGGCCGCGGCGTGCATGACTTCGTACCTCCTGCTCGCCGAGCGGGCCGCGGCGTTCCGAGCCGATCAGCGAGTCCAAGACGCCATGGCGTATTCCGGCGTGCTCGAGTTGGCCGTGCCCACCCTCGACTCGGGCGAGACCGCCGCCGACCTGGTGGCCGCCGACGACGCCTTTGATCCCGACAAAGCAGCCGAGCGCGACCTCGGGTTCGTGCGCCTGCAGCAGCTAGCCCTCGAGCACCTCGTCGGTGCCCGCAGCTGACTCGGCGCTGATGGTGCCGTCAACCTGAAGCCGTCTCGGTCGAGTCACCGCCGAGAGCGGCGGGCTCGCTGTCGAGGATGATCGTCTTCGGCTCCAAGTACGCCAGCAGACCCTCGGTCCCACCCTCGCGCCCGATTCCTGACTGCTTGAACCCTCCGAAACCGATCGTGATGTCGTTGCGGAAGCCGTTGTGGCCGACGGTGCCCGACCGCAGCCGCCGCGCCACCGCCAGAGCGCGGTCGGCGTCGTTGGTGAACACCGACGCGTTGAGCCCGTAGATACTGTCGTTGGCGATCTCGACCGCCGCCCGCTCGTCTTGTGCTGGGATGACGCTGAGGACCGGCCCGAAGACCTCCTCCCGGGCGATCGACGAGTGGTTGTCGACGTTGGCGAACACGGTCGGCTCGATGAAGAAGCCACGATCGAGCCCGGCGGGCCGGCCGCCGCCGGTAGCCAGCCGAGCGCCCTGTTGGCGTCCCTTGGCGATCATCTCCTCCACACGGTCACGCTGGCGTCGCGTGGCCAGCGGACCCATCTCCGTCGACATCTCCCAAGGATCCCCGATCCGGATTCTGGAAAGCGCCTCGCTGAGGGCATCGACGAGTTCGTCGTGGCGATGCTCGCTCACGATCACACGCGTGAGCGACGCGCACACCTGCCCGGTCATGATGCGGACGTTTTGGGCCAGGTTCTTCGCCACGGCGCCGAGGTCATAGTCGTCGAGGACCACCGCCGCGGACTTGCCGCCGAGCTCGAGGGTGTAGCGCGCGATGCGTTCCCCGCACAACGACGCGATCCGCCGACCCGCCGCCGTCGACCCTGTGAAGCTGATCTTGTCGACCCGGTCGTCGCGCACCATCTGCTCGGAGATCTCGCGGTCGGCGGTGATGCAGTTGACCACGCCCGGTGGAAGACCGATCTCCTCGGCGATCTCGGCCATCACGAGGGTCTCCCCCGGTGCTTCGGGCGACGCCTTGAGGATCACGGTGCAACCCGCGAGCAGGGCCGGTGCGAGCTTCTTGCCGATCAGCGACATCGGGTGATTCCAGGCGATGATGGCGCCGACCACGCCGACGGGCTCGCGCACCAGCAGGCCGACCGCTTCGCCGCCGGCGGGTCGGTGGCGCTCGACGAACCGAAACGTTGCCGCCGCGTCGGCGTAGTAGTCGTAGAGGAAGCCCTGACCTTTCATGACTCGCGGGGCCAAGGAGTGGATCACGCCCATCTGTCCGGTCCACAGGTACCCGAGGTCCTCGCTTCGGGCCCGGATACCTGCGGCCATCGCCCGTAGGTACTCGGCTCGCTCGGCGGGCTCGAGGTGCGGCCACGGCCCCTCATCGAACGCGACCCGGGCGGCGGTTATGGCGCGGTCCATGTCCCCGGGCTGCGCGGCCGCGGCCCGGTAGAACACCTCCTCGTTGCCGGGCTGGATCACCGTGAACGTGGCGTCGCTCGACGGCGCCACCCACCGACCGCCGATGAAGAAGCGGTCGGGCTGACGGATCGGGACCGACACCGCCTGCGCTGCGTTCATGCGCAACCCTTCGGCCTACTTGGCCGGCGGATTAGAGAGGCTCAGGCCGACCGAGCAGCACGGATCGCCGCGACCACAATCACGACCTCGGACAGCTCTCGGGGCTTGGACCGGTCCTGCAAGCCGATGTCGACGCGCATCGGCTTCATGCGGTGCCTTCGAGTAGTTCGAGCGTGGCGTGGGCCACGTCGGCGAGCACGGTGGTGGGCGCCGCACCGGCGCGACGGGCCAAGTCGAGCGCGATGGCGACGTCCTTGCGGAGCAACGGTGCCGCGCCCCGAACGCCAGCGATGTCGAAGCTCGATGCGGCCATGATCGCCGCGGCCCGGCTGCCGGCTGACCCGTGGGCCAGCACCGCGGCCGCCGCCTCGCGCTCGACGCCGAGGTCGGCGGCCAGCGCGTAGGTGTCGAGCGCCAGCCCGACTTGGGCGGTGAAGACCAGGTTGTTGAGCACCTTGGCGACCTCGCCCGCGCCGACATCGCCCATGCGGATGACCGGGTTCCCGTAGGTCTCGAACACCGGACGGCACCGGGCCACGACATCGGCGGGCCCGCCCACCATGACGAGCAGCCGGCGCTCCGTGGCCGCCTGACCGCCGCCGCTCACCGGGGCGTCGATGAGCGTGACGCCGTGCTCGGCCGCGGCGGTGGCCAACCGGCGGCAGGTATCGGGATGGATGGTCGAATGGATGGCGATCACGCCCCCGGCGGCCATCCCGGCGAGGAGACCGTCGGGGCCGCGAACAACATCATCGACGTCGACGTCGGTGACAACACAAACACCCACGATGTCGCTCGCTCGACCGACGTCGGCGGGGGTTGCGACCGGGGTTGCCGCAGTGTCGGCGAAGGGTTCCAGTGTCTCGGGGCGCCGGGCCCAGATGGTCAGGGGGTACCCGTCCTCGACGATGCGGCGAGCCATCCCCCCGCCCTGGCTCCCGAGCCCGATGAACCCGACGCGCAACCCGCTCATGCGAGCTCCTCCGCTTTCCTGGTGAGGTACGCCTCGATGTCGGCGGCTCGCTCGCGCAGCTCGTCGGCGACCTCGGGGGCGGTGAGCACGAGAAAGCGATCGGCGACGATCGCCTCGGCCACCAACTCGCCGACCGTATCGGCATCGACGACGGGAAGGCTGGGGCCGCGGGGAATGCGGGGCTCACCGTAGAACGTGATCTGCTCGACGATGTTGGTGGACACTCCGGCCGGGCACAGGCACGAGACGCCGATGCCCCGCGGCCGGAGGTACAGGGCTAGAGACTCGGACATCCCGACGATGGCGTGCTTGGTCGCGGTATAGGGAAGTCGATCGAAGCCGTAGGGCAAGAGCCCGGCGGTCGACGCGGTGTTGACGATGTGGCCCGAGCCCTGGGCGAGCAGCCCGGGCAGGAAGACCAGGTTGCTGCGCACCACGCTCAGCAGGTTCACGTCGATGATCCGCTGCCACGCCTCGAGCGGGATGTCCTCGACCGCGCCGACGGCGAGTACCCCGACGTTGTTCATCACCACGTCGACCCGGCCGAAACGTTCCAGAGCCAGGTCACGGGCCGCTTCGATGTCGGCCGCCTCGGTCACGTCGCACCGGACCGCGGCAGCCGACGGCCCGATCTCCGCCGCGACGGTCACCGCCCGCTCGCCGTCGATGTCGGCGACCACGACGCGGGCACCCCGTCGGGCCAGGGCGTGGGCGCTGGCCCGCCCGATGCCGCTCCCACCGCCGGTTATCACCGCAACCGCCCGGGTCAGGTCCACCGACATCGGTCCTCCCCTCTCGTGGGGCTACGGGAACAGGTACGGGATCAAACCACGCTGGAGGATCGTGGGCCATTCGACAGAGCCCGCCGAACGGGCGGGCCTAGAGTTGCGCCGCCGGGGTCGAGGCCGCACCTCCCACTCGCCGCCGACCCAGCCGTGAGGTGGACCATGAGCGAAGCGAGTGCAGCCGAGGGAGCGCAGCTCCCCGGATGCCGACGGGGTCTGGGGGCGCGCAGCCCCCAGCGACGAACATGAGCGAAGCGAGTGCAGCGGCACAGGTGTACCGAGACGTGATGACCGTCGACCCGCCCGACGTCGTCACGCCGTTCGAGCAGGCCACGCTCGACTTCGTCTTCGGCCAGGTGTGGAGCCGGCCCGGCTTGAGCCGGCGCGACCGTCGCCTGGTGACCCTCGCGTGCGTGGCGGCAGCCGACTCGCCCACACCGATCGAGCATCACGCCTACGCCGCGCTCAACAGCGGCGACCTCACGCTCGAGGAGTTGCTCGAGTTCGTGCTCCAGTTCGCCGTCTACTGCGGCTGGCCCAAGGCCTCCCACGTCGAAGGCGTGATCCGCCGCCAGTGGGCCCGCGTCGCCGAGGAGCGCGGCGAGGAGGTCGCGCCGTGGCCGACGCTCCCGAACGCCGCCCTGGGCCCCAACGATTGGGAGGAGCGTCTCGAGCGCGGCGTCCAGGAGTTCGTCGACGTGAACCTGATGCGCGCCCCTCCACCCGATTCGCCCTACACCCACGCCGGCATCTTGAACTACGTGTTCGGGCACGTGTGGCAACGGCCCGGGATCAGCCGACGAGACCGGCGGCTCATCACCATCGCCTGCGTCGCCGTGAATGATTCGCCCACGCCGCTGCGCGTCCACGTGGCTTCGGCGGTCGAGTCCGGCGACATCAGCCGCGCCGAGATGGACGAGATCGTGCTGCACTTCTCGGCGTACTACGGGTTCGCCAAAGGCGAAGCCCTGCACAACAGCGCCGCCGCCGGCTGGCCACCCTTCTAGAGGACGTGCGCCTATCGGCCCTCGAACGTGGGATCGCGCCGGCTGGTGAACGCGTCGAGTCCCTCGCGGAAATCGGCCGTGCGCGACGACAACTCCAACGCCGAGGCCTCGTTCTCCATGGCGTCGACCAAACCGCTTTCGAGCGCCCGGTTGATACAGCGCTTGGTGAGGCCGACGGCGACCGTCGCGCTGGTGGCGAGCTGGTCGACCAGCGTGGCGACCGTGGCGTCGAGATTGTCGTCGGGCACCGAGCGATGGATCATCCCCCAGTCGGCCGCTTCGGCCCCAGTGAGGGACCGGCCGAGGATCAACAGCTCGCGAGCCCGGGCCACCCCCACCAATCGGGGCACCAGCCAGGTGGCCCCGCTGTCGGGTGTGAAGCCGCGCTTGGTGAACGGAAACCAGAACTGGCTCTCGTGGGTGGCGACCGTGAAGTCCGCCGCCAGAGCGATCTGGCAGCCGATCCCGGCCGCCCACCCGCGGACCTGGCACACGACCGGCAGCTGGATCTCCATCAGCAAGGCGATGAGGCGGTGCGCCTGGATCGGTGTGCGACGCTGGATGCTGCCGGTGCGGGGACGGGCCTCGGCATCGCGGTTCCTCGCGACCCAGTCGGCGCCGGAGCAAAAATCGGGCCCGGCGCCCGAAAGCACGATCGCCCGCAGCGAGTCGTCGGTCGCCGCCGCTTCGAGAGCAGCAATGACACCGAGGATCGTGTCCGAGTCGAGCGAGTTCTTTCGATGAGGCCGGTTCAACTCGATCCGCAATACACCGCCGCTGGCCTCGATCACCGCACCCTGCTCGCGTCCATCGCTCGTGCTCGGCTGTACCACGGTGGTCTCCCCTCTCGCCGGAACCTCCGCTCAGCCGGCGTAGGTGCTGGTCTCGGCCAGGTCGGCGGCACCTTGTATGAGCTCGAGGACGATGGGGCCGAACGCCGTCAGCTTCTCGTCGTCACCGGCTCGTTGGAAGCCCTGCTCGAGGACCACGCCGAGCTTCCACTTGGCGAGGACCAGGTAGTAGTCGAGGTCGTCGACCTGGCGGCCCGACACCGACGAGTAGTGCCCAACGAGCTGGTCCCTCGTCGGCATACCGTAGAGATCGGCATAGCTCTGACCGGCGAGCGACGCGTCCATGGTGTCGGCGGGCCAGCTCTGCACGACCCAGGCCAGGTCGAGCTTCGGGTCGCCGACGGTCCCCATCTCCCAGTCGATCAGGGCCGCCAGCTTGGCCGGCGCACCGTGGCGGAACATGACGTTGGCGAACTGGTAGTCGCCGTGCATCAGTCCGGGCACGAAGTCGATCGGCCGATGGGCCCGCAGCCACGCTGACGCCACGTCGAAACCGGGGAGCTCGCGGCCCTTGATGCGGTCGAGGAACGCCGTCCAGCGATCGACCTGGCGCTCGTGGAAGCCGTCGGGCCGGCCGAGGTCCGACAGGCCGCGGGCCTGCCAGTCGACGCGCCCTAGCAGGGCGATACCTTCGACCAGCTCATAGGCGAGGCCCTGGCGGGCGTCGAGGTCGGCGTCGAACGGGGCCGGCCAACCGTCGGTGTTCATCGGGGACCAGCCATCGACGAAACCCATGAGATAGAACGGCCGTCCGAGCACCGAGGCATCCGAGCACATCCCAATGGCTGGCGTGCACGGCACGTCGGTGCCATCGAGCGCCTCGATGATGCGCCACTCGCGCAAGATGCCATCGTCGCGGGCCGCCGGTGCGGCGAGCGGAGGCATGCGCAGCGCGGCGTGCAGTTCACCGCGCTTCAGCTCGTAGATCTCGTTCTGCGACCCACCCGACACGTAACCAACCTCGAGAGCTTCGCCTCGGCCGGAGATGCCGTTGTCGTCCAACCAGGTCGCAAGACGTTCGACGTCGATCACAGGTTTCCTACCTCCAATTCGAGCAGATGAGCGTATTCCGCTTGGCTTCGTCGATCTTGCCCGGCCGGTCACTCGAAGTTGGTCGGGACCGGCTCACTCCACTCGAGGGTGTCATTCGGCCAGCACAGCCACGGGGTGTCGACGCCGCCGACCGGGATGAAGTCCTGGCCGTCGAACTGCACCGCCGCGAAGCACTCCTGCACATAGTCGTACGTCGGGTCGCCCTCGGTGGGCGGCGTGTGCTGGCGGGTCCAGTCGATCGGGATGATCAAGCCACCGGCGCTGTAGGAGGTGATGGCATTGGTCGCGTCGAGCACCGATTGCCGGTCGAACTCGGGGCCGGCCTCGATCAGACCCCGGACCGCCAGGTCGGCGTTGATCCAGCCGATCATCGAGCCCTCGGTGAGGTCACTGCCGAGCGCCTCCATGTTCTCGAAGTACGCATCGAGCAGTGCGTTGCCCGCACCGGCCTCGAACGGCCGGAACGGCGCCAAGATGTAGTCGCCAGCAAAGATGTCGCCCGCGGCACGGGCAAACTCGATGTTGTAGGTGTTCGGGTGGAAAAGCACCACGTCCTGACCGCCCTGGCGGTCGAACTCCTGGGCCAGCGTCTGCATGCCGACCAGATCCATGCACGTGGCGACGAAGTCGACCCCGGCGTCGAGCATCGCGGTGACCTCGGGGGCGATCCCGTTGGGCAAGCCGAACGCTATGTCGTCGTTGAAATAACCGACCGTGAGGCCGCCGACGTCGTCGCTGTACAGCTCGACGGACTCCCGGAAGGCGCCGGCGCACACCTTGGAGTTCTCCGAGATGCCGTAGCCGAGCGACGCGACGGTGCTGGCCCCGGCCTCGCGGGCGAGCCACGGAACAGTGCGGTTGGTGCAGTCGGCGCAGGCCTGGCCGAAGTGGCCGAAGATCGCCTCGCGGTTGGCCTGTTCGGTCGCGTGGATCCCGAAGATGTACGTGGGTACGCCGTTGTCGTTCAACGCCGCCGCACCGCTGAACACGAGCGTGGAGCCGAACACGCCGAAGGCTTCGCCGCCGGCGATGACTTCCTCGGAGCGGACCTGGTTGTTGGCGAGCTCGTCGTCGAGGTTGTCGCCGATCACGAGCTGGCGGCCGTAGATACCGCCCTGTTCGTTGACGTAGCGGAAGTACGCCTCGATGCCGTCGGTGTAGCACGGTCGGATGCACGTGCCGAGCGGGTTGTTGGCGTCGGTGGCGATGATGGCATAGGCGATCTCGTCGTCGGTCACGCCGGGGACGCCCTCGATCGCCACGAACTCGGTCGGGAATCCGCCACCATCAGCGCCGCCACCGTCGGTGGCTCCGGCCCCGGTTGTCGTCGTCTCGCCAGTCGGGGGAGCGGTCGTGCCGCCACCGCCGTCGGGTGCCGCGGTCGTCGTCTCGGCCGGCACCGTGGGGTCCGAGGCGGTGTCGTCATCGTCGTCGGAGTTGCCGCACGCCGCGGTCACCAGACCGAGCGTCAACATCAGACAGAACAGGTATCGGAAGCGTCTGGGCATCTCTCCCCCTCTTGGAGCCCGACCCGTCGCCGAGCCCGTCTGGACGACCCGACGGTACCACGGGCCGGGCCAGCCCCCGGGCACCGTAGACCTCGCCGCAATCACCCGGCGAGCGTTGACACTCTTCGGCCGCGGCGGCGAGGATGGCGGCGTGAACGCCCACGCTCTCCCGTTTCGCCACATGGCAAGAGTCGCCGTCGACTCCGATCTTTGTCAGGGCCACGCCCGGTGCTGGGGAATCTGCCCCGAGGTGTTCGCGCTCGACGACGAGGGCCACGCCTACACGCTCGTCGACGAAGTGCCCGCCAGATTCGAGGGCAAAGCGCGCGACGCCGCCGCCAATTGCCCCGAGCGGGCGATCACCATCACGTGACACCGCGCCTTCCGGTCGGCTTCGACCTCGACGGTCGAGTCGCCATCGTCACCGGTGCCTCGTCCGGTCTGGGTGCGGCGGTGGCGCGCACGCTCGCAGGGGCCGGCGCTCTGGTCGCGGTAGTGGCCCGCCGTTACGACCGGCTCGTCGATCTGGTGGCCGAGATCGGCGGCGTCGCCGTCTCATGCGACCTCCTCGATCCCGCCCAACTCGACGAGACCGTGCCCACCGTCGTCGAGGCGCTCGGTGCGCCGGAGATCCTCGTCAACGTGGCCGGTGGCTTCGCCGGTGCCGAGCCGGCCGAGAACGAGTCGCCCGAGACGATCGCCGAAACGCTGCAGCTGAACCTCATCGCCCCGCTCCGTCTCGCCCAGCACGTCTTCCCATACATGAAGGAGCGGGGTCGGGGAGCGATCCTCAACGTGTCGTCGATCAGCGGTCAAGTCGGGATCCCTGGCATCCCGCAGGCCTCTTACGCCGCGAGCAAGGCCGGGCTGTCGGGGCTCACCGTCGAGTTGGCGATTCAGTGGGCCCGCCACGGGATAAGGGTCAACACACTGGCGCCCGGGTTCTTCCGCAGTGAGATCACCGACTCGCTGTACACCGAGGAGAAGAGTCTCGCGTGGCTACGGCGCAACACACCGCTGCCCTACAACGGCAGCGTCGATGACTTCACCGGTGCCGTGTTGTGGCTGGTGAGCGACGCCGGCCGCTTCGCGACCGGCCAGACGATCGTGGTCGACGGCGGCTGGACGGCGCGCTAGCGCAGCTCAACCGCGATGGTCGCGGACTCGCTCCCGGTCTCGGCGAGCGCGGCGGCGAAGCCGCGGTGAAGGTGCTGGGGTGCGGGCTCGTTGCGGCCGAACACGACCGTGTCGAGCAGGCCGGTCCGTAGGCCAGGCTCGGTGCGTGCGGCGACCCAGAAGTCCTCGGCGTCGACGACTTCGTCGCAGATCCACGGGATCATCTCGCCCTCCTTGGCTCGTTCTTCGGCGTTCAAGTCGGGGCGAACGTACGCCGTGTGGATCACTTCTGACGTCGCCTCATCCACGGGAAGGATCTGCCACAGCTCCAGGTGCCGGATCGCGACCGTGAGACTGGTGTTGGGGAACAGCGCGTACTGAAAGGTGAAGTGGGCGAACACGTCACCCCACTCGTCCTCGGGGAGATGGCGCACCTGGTCGATCGACCGCACCGCCGAAGCGTTGCGCAGGTGCGGCCCGAAGGCGTTGAACGTGAGAACCCCGCCGTAGGCGTAGTCCTTCAGCGTGGTGCGGTGCAGGAAGTCGAAGTGATAATTCTCGCGGAAGGTGTCGAGGGTGACCTTCCAGTTGGCGTTCACCCGGTGCACGTGCGGCTCGGTGAACGGCTCCCAGCCGGCGAAGTCGAGCAGGGCCAGCTCGTGGGCCAGGTCCTGCCCGAGGTATTCGTCGATATCGATGGCCGGACCGGGGCGCAGGCCGCCGACGATCAGCCCGTAGCCCTCGGTCACGGGAAGCTCGATGAGCCCCTTATCGTCACGGCACATGCCGTCGAACGCGCTGGCGACGGGAAGCCCGACGAGCTGGCCGCCCAGGTCGTAGGTCCAGGCGTGGAACGGACACGTGAACCGTCGAGCCTCGCCGGCACCGTCGACCACGCGGACCCCGCGATGCCGGCAGGCGTTGAGATACAGCCTCGCTCGGCCCCCAGCGTCGCGGGTGAGCAGCAGCGGGGTGCGGCAGATGTCGATGGCGCGGTACGAGCCCGGGCGCGGCAGGGCACCCGACAGCGCGAGGACGAGCGGGCGGCCGCGAAACAGCACTTCGAGCTCGTCCTCGTAGTGCTCCCGGGACACGTAGGCCGCCACCGGCACTTCGAGCACACCCTCGGCGAGATCCGTCGTGCCGTGCTCGATGTGGTCGATCAGCCGGCGGGCCAGGCTGCGGTCGAGCGCTTCCCTGTCCACAGAGTCCCTCACAGGTCGACGGTACCCCGATCGCGTTCCTGTTGTGATGTGAACGGCCGGGCATTCAAGATCACAAGAGGTTCGAGGGGATTGGGCGTGTCTGAGAACCGAGCTGGCGGGCGATACCGGCGGCGAGGAGGGCGTCGATCTCGTCGGCGCCGAAACTCATTTCGGCGAGGACCTCGACGGTGTGCTCGCCGATGCCCGGGAGCGCCAGCGTCTCGGGCCGGTCCGACCCGGGGCCCATCCTGAGGAGCCGGCCGACCTGCTCGAAGCGACCCCAGTCCGCGGTCTCGTAGCTGACCACCCGGCCGAGTTGGCGGTTGACCGGATCGTCGAGCACCCCGCGCCGGAACCGGTCCCGGTCGGCGGTCTCGATCAGCTCGGCGAGGATGCCCAGCCGACGCAACCGGCCGACCCAGTCCGCGGCCGGGGCGGACGCGAAGGCGCGCCCGAGTACCGCTTCGGCCTGCTCGGCGGTCGTGTCCGCGGTTCCACGCCGGAGCGGAACGTACTCCGGGGCGAGGTCGCCTGCTTCGGGCACGGCGCGGAGCCGGTGCCAGGACTCCTCGTCGGGCAACACCAACGCGAACCAGGTCTCGTCGGCGCCCCGGTAGATCCGGTAGCCGGGGCCATACCCGGTCTGGGCCGCGTCGAGCGCAGGCTGCTCGACCCGCTCGCCGGCGCGTTTGAACGACCCACTCTGCATCAGCAACCCGGCGCCGAGGAGGCTGGTCGAAACCCGCTGACCCCGGCCCGTGACCGAACGTGCGTAGAGACCAGCCAGCATGCCGATCGCGGCCACCCATCCGCCGGTCACGTCGATCGGGATCCAGGTCGGTGCGATGGGGTCGTTGCCCGGTCCGCCGACCGCTCGTTCGAGGCCGGTCAGGGCCTGCATGAGGGCGTCGTTGCTCGGAGCGGTGGCGCGCGGTCCGTGCGATCCGAAGGCGCTGGCGTGGCAGTAGACGGCGGTCGGGTTGAGCGCCGCTATCGAGGCGTCGTCGAGTCCGAGCCGTTCCGCTACACCGACTCGCCAGTTGTGCAGAACCACATCGGCCCACCGCACGAGGCGGTCGACGACTGGTCGAGCTCCGGGTGCGTGCAAGTCGATGGCCAGGCTGCGCTTGCCGCGTTGGCACGCGGCCACGGCGTATCCCGCGGCGCGCATGGCCTCGCCGGCGAGCGGTTCGACCTTGATCACCTCGGCCCCCAGGTCGGCCAGTACCTGGGCGCCGAGCGGCCCGGCCACAAACGCCGAGAAATCGAGCACCCGTACACCCTCAAGTGGCGCTCGCGGTGCCCGGCGGCGGTCGCCCGCCGTCGATTCGGAGGACGCCGCTGCGACCCCGGGATCGAGCGGCGTCACCGATATCGGCGAGGCCGCCACCAGATCGTCGCCGTCGGCCACGGACAACCCGGCGAAGATGACGTGCGGGTCCGAGAGGGCATCACCGGGGGCGAGCACCGGCTCGCACGGTATGCCGGCGGCGCGTAGGCGCTCCACCCACACCGCCCGATCCTGACGGGCGAAGACGGCGGCCCACCTCACCGCCCGAGCGTTGAGCAGGCCGCTCACCTGCTCGGCGTAGTACCCGGCCGTGCTCGGCTCGTCTCCCAACACGTCGAGCAGAGCAGCAAACATGCCCTTGCCGCCGAACCAGACCTGGATCAACTCGCCGTCGGCGCAGCGGTACAAGAAGTTCGGGAACGTCGACCCGACGGCCCAGTAGCTCTCGACCTCGGGGGCGGCTCGCTCGGACCGCCCGATCATCACCCCGAGCGCCGCCAGCATCCCGTCGTACAACGACGTCTCGGCCACTCCTCCGTGGCCGGTGCGTGCCCGTTCGCCGAGCAGCGCCAGCGCGGCGGCTGCCATCAGCAGCGCGGTGCCGACCGCGGGGGCTTTCACGTCGTCGAAGATCGGCCCCGGCCGATGGCCGGCCAACTGAGTGCAGAATCCGGACCGTGCCTCGACGAGGAGGCCAAAGTCTTCGACGGTGCCGGCGGCGGTTCGGCTGGGCCGGCACCGCACGTACACGAGCGTCTCATTGGCCTCGCGCACGTCCAGCGCTCCGAGCCCCCGTTCCTCGACCATCGACTCGGGTCCGTAGACGAGCGCGACGTCGGCACCGAGCAGCAAGTCCCGGACCTCGGTCGGGTCGGCCGTCGCCCGGCTCTGCTTGCGTCGGTGCCAGGCCCGCCCCCAGGCGACATGGGCGTCGATCCCGAGCGGCGACGGGTCGATCACCCGGGTCACCTGCGCACCGAGATCGGCGAGGATCATGCCCGGTACGCCGCCGGCCATACCGAGGCCCAGCTCGCTGACGCCGAGCGCCACCTCGACGACTGTCACACCCGCCAGCGGACCACCCTCGCTCGTGCTTCTGCGAACGGTTACGCCTCCCCTTGGGACGTGACCGGTCACAGAACAACGCCGCTGGGGGCGCAGCGGGAGGCGCTGCGCAGGAGACGGCCGGGCGAGGCGTCGAGCTCGATGCCTCGCGCGCGGGTCGCTACCCCGTTGACCCACATGTGCTCGACACCGGTGCTGCCCACCAAGAGCCGGTCGGCGCCTGCGGGCAGGTCGTGGACCCGCTCGACGGGCTGGGTGCCGATCGTGTCGGCATCGAACGCAACCAAGTCGGCGAAGAAGCCGGCCCGTATCAGCCCACGATCGGCAACCCGGAACGCCTGGTGCGGGTGCCCGGTCAGCCGCCACACCGCGCGCTCCAGTGACAACGCCTCGCGCTCACGCACCCAGTGGCCGAGCAGATGGGTTGAGTAGCACGCGTCGCACAGCTGGCTGGCGTGCGCCCCGGCGTCGGACAACCCGAGCAGCACCCGGTCGTCGGCGAGCAGCGCACCGATCTCGTCGTCGGCGTCGTTCTCGAGCACGATGCGGAACCGAGTCGCGAGGTCGTCGGCCAGAGTGATGTCGAGCAGTAGATCGAACGGTGAGACGTCACGATCGCGGGCGAGTTGATCGAGCGGGATGCCCACCGTGTCGTGCTGGCTGGTGGTTTCCTCGACGCACATCTTGGCCCAGCGGTGGCCCCAGGCGTCCATCGTCGCGGGCCGGGCGCGGTCGCGCCAGGCCGGGTCGAGGTACAGCGCAGCTCGCTCGCGACGGGGAGCGGCCAGGACTTCTTTCCATACGTCGATCTCGGCGAAAGGGACCGGGTCGGCCATCGTGATCTGCATCACGATGGGCCGACACGCGATCTGGGGATAGACCTCGCCGGCCAGCGTCGACGCTCGTTCGATGAGCCGCAGCGCGGCCCCCGGCTTCTCGGTGCGCGTGACGAGCGCGGTCCACGTGACCGGAATCCCGTTGACGACCGCCAGCTCGGAGAACTGCTCCACGAACAGTCCGGGCCCGACCGACACCTGGAGAACGCCGCCGCGCTCGCCGAGCACCGAGGCCAAAGCGGCGACCTCGGCGACCTCGGAGAAGCGGCTGGGTACCGGCCGACCGTACGCCCCTTGGTGGGCCGGCTGGCGTGACGTGGAGAAGCCGATGGCCCCGGCATCGAGGGCCTCTCGCAGCAGCCCCTGCATCGCGGCGATCTCGTCGGGCGTGGCCGCTCGCTCCTCGCCGCCAAGGACGAAGAGCCGCACCGGGGTGTGGCCCACGAACGCGGCCACGTTGAGCCGCTTGGGCCGCCGGTCGAGGGTGTCCAGGTACTCGGGGAAGGTCTCGAAGGACCAGTCGATGCCGGCCTCCAGGGCCTCGGCCGACATGCCCTCGACGTTCTCGAGCGTGCGAACGATCGTGTCTCGGTGCTCGGGCCGGGTCGGCGCCACACCGAAGCCGCAATTGCCCATCACGACGCTCGTGACACCGTGCCAGCTCGACGGCGTGAGGTCGCCGTCCCACAGGATCTGGGCGTCGTAGTGGGTGTGGATGTCGATGAAGCCGGGGGCCAGCACCAGGCCATCGAGGTCCACGACCTCGGTCCCGGGCTCGGCCCGCAACTCACCGGGATCGGCCACGGCCGTGATGCGATCGCTGGTCACCGCGACGTCGGCAGCCCGACTCGGGTCGCCCGTCCCGTCGATCACACGCGCACCGCGGAGCAACAGGTCCATGTGCCTCGAAGTTAGCAAACGGTCGCTCACTAACGCCGCCGGGCGCTGGAGTAGCCTTTGACGATGGCAACCAGCGCTCTTCTCGCCGATCCGGCGAAGCCGTTCATCGTCGATGCCGACTCGCACTGGTCCGAACCGGCCGACCTCTTCACCAGCATCGCCCCCGCGGCGTACCGGGACCGTGTCCCGCACGTCGAGCAGGTCGACGGCATGCCGACTTGGGTCATGGATGGTGTACCGATCGGCCGGCACAGCGCCGGTGCGGTCATCGGGCGCGACGGCAGCAAGGAATCGGCCGACATCGCTCTGAACCATTGGCCTCACCACATGGTCCACGAGGGCGCGTACAAGCCCGACGTGCGCCTCGGCGTGCTCGACGAGTGCGGAATCGACGCCCAGGTGATCTTCCCGAGCACGATCGGATTGGGGGGCCAGGGCCTCAACCTCGTCGAGGACCGAGAGCTGGTCAACCTGACCGTCCGGCTCTACAACGACCGACAGGCCGAGATCCAGGAACAATCCGGTAACCGGCTGCTGCCCATGCCGCTCATGCCGGCGTGGAACGTCGATGCGTGCGTCGTCGAAGCCCGCCGCGTCGCGGCCCTCGGCATGCGCGGCGTGAACATGACGTCGGACCCCCAAGACCTCGGAGCTCCCGACCTGGCGAACCGGGCGTGGGACCCGTTCTGGGAAGCGTGCGCCGAACTCCGGCTCCCGGTGCACTTTCACATCGGAGCGAGCGTCACCGGCATGACCTTCTACAGCAACTACTCGTGGGCGTCGCACCCCATGAACACCCAGCTCGCCATCGGCGGCACGTTGCTGTTCATCGGCAACGCCCGGGTGGTCACCAACCTCATCCTGGCGGGCATCTTCGATCGCCACCCCGACCTCCAGGCGGTGTCGGTCGAAAGCGGCTGCGGCTGGATCCCGTTCATCCTCGAGACGCTCGACTACGAGATGTCCGAGAACGCGCCCGATGAACTGCGACAGCTGAAGAAGATGCCGTCGGAGTACTTCCGCACAAACCTCTACGCCACGTTCTGGTTCGAGAACAACTTCAACAAGCTCCCCCAGCTCGTCGAGACCGTCGGCGCGGAGAGGATCCTGTTCGAGACCGACTTCCCGCACCCGACGTGCCTGTATCCCGATCCTCTGAAGGCGGTCGAGAAGCGCATGTCGGTCCTCACCGAGGACCAGCGCCGCAAGATCCTCGGCGAGAACGCCCGCACGCTCTACCGCCTCTAGGCGGTCCCCAACCCCGCCGTTCTGGCCGCATGGCGCAAACCCTGCCGTCAAGACTCGCGGCCAGAACGAGGTTTGCCTTCGACCGGCTACTGTCCCTTCGTGGCCTTCGCGACGGTTGATGGGCTCAAGATCGCGTTCGACGTCATCGGCGACGGCGAGCGGGCGTGGGCGCTCACGCCCGGCGGGCGGTTCACCCGGCACACGCCTGGCTTGCGCGAGCTGGCGGCCAAGCTCGCCGCCGACAACGGCCGGGTTCTGATTTGGGACCGCCCAAACTGCGGCGAGTCCGACGTGTGCTTCGAGGGGCCGTCGGAGTCCGAGATGCAGGCCGACGCCCTCGCCGCGCTGCTCGGGCACCTCGACATGGCGCCGTGCGTCGTCGCCGGCGGATCGGCCGGCGCCCGAGTGTCGCTGCTAACCGTCGCCAATCACCCCGAGGTGGCGTCGGGGCTCGCCGTGTGGTGGATCAGCGGCGGCGTGATGGGGCTGCTGTCCCTCGTCGGCGTGTACTGCATCCCGAACATCAGGGCGGCGTGGGTCGACGGCATCGAGGCGGTCGCCGCCCTGCCCGAGTGGGCCGACAACATCGCCGCCAACCCGGCGGTCCGCCAGACGATCCTCGACCAGGACCGGGCGACGTTCATCGCCACCATGGAGCGGTGGGCGATGGCCTACGTACCCCAGGACGGCCAGCACGTCCCAGGCCTGCCCGACGAGCTCGGCCGTCGCATCGCCGTGCCCACCCTCGTGTTCCGCAGCGGCGAGAGCGATGGGCACCACACCCGCGCCACCTCCGAGGGCGTCGCCGCCTTGATTCCCGGAGCCCGCCTGGTCGAGCCACCGTGGGGGGACCGCGAGTGGTCCGAGCGTCAGGCCGAGCGGGGGGCGCGGGGTGGTACGAACGGCGAGGGTCTGTTCACCGGTTGGCCAAAGCTCGCGCCGCAACTCCTGTCGTGGGCGAGCGATCTGCACACTTGATCCACCGTCGGCTACCGGGAGAACACCATGACCAAGCCCATGCAAGGCATCCGCATCCTCGAGGTCGCCGAGCACACGTTCGTGCCGGCGGCGTCGGCGCTGCTCGCCGACTGGGGCGCCGAGGTCATCAAGATCGAGCCGCTCGGCCGGGGCGATGCCATGCGCGGGCTGGCGAGCAGCGGCACAGCGATGGTCCCGACCGACGTGCACCTGCTGCTCGAGCACTCGAACCGCGGCAAGCGCAGCCTGGCTCTCGATCTGACCACCACCGAGGGCCTCGATGTCCTGTACAAGCTCGTCGCCACCGCCGACATCTTTCTCACCAACAAGCTCCCGAGCGTCCGCAAGAAGCTGAGGATCGAGGTCGACGACATCCGGGCCCACAACCCGTCGATCATCTACGTGCGAGGCACCGGGCAGGGCGATCGCGGCCCCGACGCCGACAAGGGCTCCTACGACGCTCTGGCCTTCTGGGCCCGGTCCGGTGTGGCAGCCGGAATGATGCGCCCCGAGTATGGCCACGTCCCCGTACCCCCCGCCCCGGGGTTCGGCGACTCGCTCGGGGCCATGACCATTGCCGGGGGGATGATGGGCGCGCTCGTCCACCGGCTGCGCACCGGCGAGGGCACCGTCGTCGACGTGTCGCTGCTCGGCACCGGCCTCTGGGCCATCGGCCAGGGCCTGGCGTTGTCGCTCCACCTCGACGAGCCGTGGGCTCCGCCCCCTCTCGACACGCCGCGCACCAACCCGCTCGTCGCCAACTACCTCACCCAGGATGGCCGCTGGCTGTCGCTGTGCTGCCTCCAGGCGGCGCGCTACTGGCCCGACGCGGCACGTGCGCTCGGCCGACCCGAACTCGCCACGGACCCTCGTTTCGCCGACCATGCCTCGCTCACCGCGAACTCGCAGGAGGCCATCGACATCCTCCGCGACGAGATCGCCAAACGACCGCTCGCCGATTGGCGGGACCGCCTGGCCGACTTCACGGGCCAATGGACAGTCGTGCAGCACACCCTCGACGTGGCCGCCGATCCCCAGACCGTGGCCAACGGCTACATCCAGGATTGCCGCACCGCGGCCGGTGTACCGTTCCGCCTAGCCGCCGCCCCGGTGCAGTTCGACGAGGAGCCGCCGGCGCCCGGCCGGGCCCCCGACTACAACGAGCACGGCGACGAGATCCTCGCCGAGCTGGGCCTCGACTGGGACACCGTCGTCGACCTCAAAGTCCGCGGCGCCGTCGGATAGGAGCGACATGACCGATCGCGATTTCGCCGGGCGATACGGGCCGTGGGCCGTGGTGGCCGGGGCGTCGGACGGTGTGGGCGAGGCGTTCACCCACGCCCTGGCTGAACGGGGTCTCAACGTCGTGATGCTCGCCCGCCGGGCGGAGCGCCTCGACGCCGTGGCCACCGCGGTACAAGATCGGTGGCGTGTCGAGACCCGCACCGCGGCCGTCGACCTGTCGGCTCCCGATGCGGTCGACCACGTCGCCGCCGCCACCGATGGGCTCGATGTCGGCTTCCTCCTCTACTGCGCGGGCGCCGACCCCGACTACCAGCCCTTCCTCGATGTCCCTCTCGACAACGCCTTGGCCATGGTGCAACGCAACTGCGTTTCGCCGCTACGCCTGTGCCGCGCTTTCGCCGGCCCGATGCGAGAGCGACGCCGGGGCGGGATCGTGTTGTTGTCGTCGGCTGCGGTTCTGGCCGGTGGCGTCAACCGAGTCACCTACTCGGCGACCAAAGCGTTCGACATGGTTCTCGCCGAAGGCCTCTGGTCCGAACTCGTCGACGACGGCGTAGATGTGCTGTCGCTCGTCCTCAGCATCACCGACACGCCGGCGCTGCGTGCCCTGCTGGCCAAGCGCGGCAACCTGGCGAGCGCCACCGACGGCACCCCGATCCCGGGCGCCGCCACACCCGAGCAGGTCGTGGCCGAAGGATTGGCCAATCTCAACAACGGTCCGGTGTGGTTCGTCGGCGAAGAGGTGCGCGAGGGCGCGAAAGCCCTCGGCGCCATGGGCCGCAGCGAAGCGGCACGGATCATGAAGCAGATGGGCGCCGGTGTGATGGACACCAAGCTCAGCTGAGGCGCCCAACCTTTCGCGAACCTGTTGCGAATTTGAACCGTCGAGCGGTCAGATCACCACAGGCTGCCTACGGCGGGAGCTTCGCCGGTGCGCGCACCCGGGGTGAAGGTGATCGGCACCGACAGCGGTGCTCGGTTGAGGGCGGAGTGGAACTGGATCGGCTCGGCGCCGTCGGCCAGGCGCAGGTCGTGCAGACGAGGCAGCATCTCCTCGAGGGCGATGTGCAGGTTCTGGCGGGCCAAGTTCGACCCGGCGCAACGGTGCGGGCCGGCGCCGAAGGTCAGGTGCCGGTTGGACGGGCGGTCGAGGTCGAACTCGTGCGGCCGCTCGAACTCGCCCTCGTCGCGGTTGGCCGACGCCCAGTAGATCATCACCTTGTCGTCGGCTTGCAGAGCGTGACCGCCGAATTCGGCGGGGCAGGTGAGAGTGCGGCCGATCGCCACGAACGGCGGGTCGAGCCGCAGCAGCTCCTCGATGGCGTCGGGGATGAGGTCGGGCCGGCGGCGCAACAGGTCGGGGATCTCGGGCTGCTTGCAGAAGCGGATCATGAACTGCCCGAGCGCTCCGGCCGTGGTGTCGAGCCCACCGAGGAGCAGCAGCAAGATGATGCCGATGATCTCGGCGTCGGTTATCGGACGGTTCTCGATCTCGGCGTGGATCACCGCATCGACCACGTCGTGGCGCCGCTCGTCGGCTCGGCGCGCGGCGACGAGCTGAGCGATCCACGTGACCAGCCCGCCGATCGCCGCCGGGGCCTCGGGGTTCCCGGGGACCGACATAGCCGTGGTGAACCGGTTGAGTTGCGCCAGCTCGTCGGCCGGGGCGTCGAGCACCATCTCGAAGAACGACAGGCCCGGAAAGGGTCGGGCGAAGTCGGCCATGAAGTCACACGACCCGGTCTCGACGAACTCGTCGATCATCCGGTTCACCAGGATCCGGGTGGCGCCTTCGTACTGAGCCACGACCGCCGGCGTGAACCAGGCGTTGATCAACCGCTTGTACTCGCGGTGCAGCGGCGGGTCGATGGTCTCGGGGATGGCTTTTTGCGCCACCTGATCGCGCCCGGGCGTGATCCCCTGCTCGGAGCTGAACGTGCGCCAGTCCTGGGCGATCCGCAGCACGTCCTCGTAGCCGGTCACGACCAGGTACCCGTCGTAACGCTTGCTCCAGGCCACCGGGCAGTGCTCGCGCATGAAGGCCAGCGTCTCGTGCAGGTTCTGTCCCAGCTCGTGGGACTTGTAGTCCCACCGGTTGGCGCACCACTCGTCGGTTATGGGCTCGTGATCGGTCCTCTGGTCCATGAGTCCTCGCTAGTCGGGTGCGGGCACGGCCCGCAAGCGTTCGGCCATCATCAGCGGGGTCACGCTCAGCACGCCGGAGTCGACGGGCAGGACCACGCCGGTGATCCAGCGGGCCTCGTCACTGGCCAGGAATGTCGCCGCGTAGGCGACATCCCAGCCGGTTCCCGGCGTGCCCAGCAGCCCCGCTTCAGAACGCATGGCGTCCATGAACTGCGCACGCGGGCCGGGAGCCTGCACCGAGTGCACCATCGGGGTGGTGATGTGGCCGGGGGCGATGGCGTTGGCGCGGATGCCCTGGCGGCCGTGGGAGTACGCCATGTCGACGGTGAGCGCTATCAGCGCCCCCTTGGCCGCCGAGTAGGCGACGGTGCCGTCGCCGCGGAGCGCCGAGATCGACGCGATGTTCACGATCGAACCGGCACCCTTGGCGGCCATCACCGGCACGGCGTGCTTCGACGCCAGGAACGCGGTGCGCAAGTTGACGTCGAGGGCGCGGTCCCAGGCCTCCTCGGTGGTGTCGACAACGGTGCCGAGCGCAGCTAGCCCGATGTTGTTGACCAAGATGTCGACCGAGCCGAAGGCCGAGACGGCGGCTTGCACCATGGCCTCGCAGTCGGCGGACTCGGTCACGTCGGCGCCGAACACCTCGGCCCGGCCGCCTTCGTCGACGATCACCTGCCGCGTCTGTTCTGCTCGGTCGGGATGCAGGTCTACGAGCAGCACGCTCGCGCCCTCGCGCGCCAGCACGATCGCGGTCGCCTTACCGGTGCCGACGCCCGGCCCGGGCGTCGACCCGGCCCCGGTCACGATCGCGACCTTGCCCTCGACCCGTCCTGATCGTTCGATCATCGTCTCCCCTTGTCGTTTGTCACCCGCGCCAGCGGGTCAACAGCGCGGCCCCGGCCTCGTAGCCGCCGACGTTGGTGACGGCGGCGACCTCGGCACCCGCGACCTGGCGATCGCCCGCCTCGCCCCGGAGCTGGCGCACGGCTTCGGCGGTGTGCCCGAACGCCGCGTGGAGCCGGCCGCCCGAGAGCTGCCCGCCCCACGTGTTGAGGGGGAGCTCGCCGCCGATCGAGATGCGCCCGCCGCCTTCGACGAACGCGCCGGCCTCGCCGGTGCCGCAGAACCCCATGGCCTCGAGCCACCACACCGCTTCGATGGTGAAGCCGTCGTAGAGCTCGGCGACATCGACGTCGCCCGGCCTCAGGTCGGTGCGGTTCCACATGGCTGCGGCGGCGGCGTAACCGACCCGGCCCATGTCCTCCCACTGCTCCCACGACGTGCGGCCATCGACCACCCCGGCCATGGCCTCGATCGCGACCGGCGCGCGAAGATCGGGCACGGTGTCAGCCGCCGACACGACGATCGCCGTGGCACCGTCGGCCGGCACGTCGCAGTCGTAGAGGCACATCGGCGTGGAGATCATGCGCGACGACAGATAGTCGTCGATCGTGAGCGGGGTGCGGTAGACGGCGTCGGGGTTCAGCGCCGCGTGGGAGCGCTGGGTGACCGGGATCCACCCGAGCTGCTCCCTGGTGACGCCGTACTCGTGCATGTACCGGGTGGCGTACGGCGCGATCTGCACCACCGGCGACAGGGCGCCGATCGGAAGCAGCCACGCCAGCGGTCCCTCGGCGGTCGGGTTGGTCGACCCGTAGGCCGGGCGCCCACCGGCGTCGCGGGCCGCGCTGCCCTCCTTCACCACGCGGTACACCACGGCGTGGCGGGCCTGCCCGGTCGCCACCGCCATGGCCGGCCCGTAGAACGGCAGGCCCATGCCCTCGACCAACCCCTGACGCCAACGAGTCGTGATGCGCAAGGCGTCTTGCACCTCGTACAGGTCGGCGCCGGTGTACCCGGGGACGTTGGCCTTGCCCCCGCCGGGAAACATGGCCAGGCCATCGATGTCGTCGATCGTCAGGCCGGCGTCGGCGACCGCGGCCACGATGGCGTCGAGCGCGAGCTGGAACCCCGACCGGTCCACCTGCCGGCCGATCGCCGACTGCCCTACGCCCGAGATCACCACCCGCCGCTCGAACCACTCGGCGCTCACCCCGCACCGCCCACGGCGAGAAAGCTCGGGATGGCGAAGCCGCCCGGTCCGGGCTCGAAGCCGACCTCGACCTCCATGTCGACGGCAACGTCCTCGGGCGCGCAACCGCGCAGGCGACCGACGACGCGCACGCCCGGGTGGTCGGGGAACTCGACCAGAGCGATCGCATACGGCACCGCGAGATCGGGCAACCAGCGCTGATGGTTCACGGTGAAGCTGTACACGCGGCCCCGGCTGGTGATCTCGGCCGACTCCAGATCGCGGCCTCGGCACCGGTGACACATGCCGCGTGGCGGGAAGGTCTCAGCCAGACATGCCACGCAGCGCTCGACCACGAGCCGGCCCTCAGCGGCGCCATCCCAGAACGCCCGCGTCTCGTCGGTCACCGCCGGAGCAATGCCGATCGTGGCGTCGACGCCGGTCATCCAACCCCTCCTCGCCTACGGGAAAGCGAGTGTACGCTCACTCGCTCACCCGATCGCACCCTCGGAGGACGTGGTGGCTTCGGACCGGATCACGATCGGCGCCGCCGCCTTGCCCGAGCCCGACCGGCAGTGGCTGGCCGCCGTCGAAGTGCTGCCCGTCGACTCGGTGTGGCAGGGCGGGCATCTGCTCCCACCGTCGGCGACCGGCGAGGCGATCACCCGCCTGGCCCTCATGACCGCGTGGACCGAGCGGGTCCGAGTGGGCTCGGCGATCTTGCTGTTGCCGCTGTACCCGCCGGTGATCGTCGCCAAGCAGCTCGCCGACCTCGACGCCCGATCGGGCGGCCGGCTGACCGTCGGCGTGGGCGTGGGCGGCGAGTTCCCCAAGGAGTTCGAGTCGGTCGGGGTGCCGATAGGCGAGCGGGGCGCCCGCACCGACGAGTCGATCGAGATCCTCCGCACGTTGTGGCGAGGCGGGCCGGTCAGCCACCGCGGTCGGTTCTTCCAGTTCGACGACATCGACCTGCGCCCGGTCTGCTCGCCCGGCGACGAGGTGTCGGCCATGCAGCCAGGAGGTCCGCCGATCGTGGTCTCGGGCCGCAAGGAACCGGCCATGCGGCGGGCTGCCCGACTCGGCGACGGTTGGATGCCGTACCTCATGTCGGCCAGCGCCTACGAGCGCTCGGTCGACACCATCCGGGCCACGGCGACCGCGACCGGCCGGGACCTGGCCGGCTTCGAGTGGATGCTGTACCTGTACTGCTCGGTGCGCGCCGACGGTGCCCGGGCCCGGGCCGACGTGCGGTCGTTCCTCGGCCGCGCCTACGGCGACAAGCCCGACGACATGCTCGCCCGCCTCGCTCCCGCCGGCACCCCCGACGACGTGGCCGCGCTCGTGCAGCCCTACGTCGATGCCGGCGTCCGCCACATCATCATCTCCCCCGCCGCCCACCAGGACACCCTCGAGATCGTCCGCCTCTTCGCCGAGGAAGTCGCCCCCCGCCTGGTCCGGCCCCTCCCGTAGCGTCAACACCTCATCCCGGCGAACTGGGTGGGGCGTCGGGGCCGCAGGCCCCTGACGCCCCACCCAGTTCGGCGGGTCCGGGGTGGGCCGACTGATATCGTCGGGCCATGTCGCAGAAAGTAGTTGTCCTCGGGGCCGGTTTCGGCGGGCTCGAGCTGGTCACGACTCTCTCCGATGCCCTTGGGGACACCGTCGACATCACCTTGATCGACAAGAACGATTCCTTCATCTTCGGGTTCTCGAAGCTTGATGTGATGTTCGGGAGACGCCAGCTACACGAAGTCCGCTCGCCCTACGCGGACATCGTCAAGCCTGGTGTCAGGTTCTGTCGTGAGGAGATCGCGTCGATCGACCCGGGGACCCGACGCGTCGTCACCGACGTCGGCACTCACGACGCCGACATTCTGGTGGTGGCGCTGGGTGCCGACTACGACTTTGCGGCCACGCCGGGTCTCGTCGAAGGCGGGTACGAGTTCTACTCGGTCGAGGGAGCAGAACGCGCCGGACAGGCCCTCGCAGAGTTCGAGGGTGGCGCGGTCCTGGTCAGCGTGCTCGGCCCGTTTTTCAAGTGCCCGGGCGCTCCGATCGAGACCGTGCTGCTCGTCCACGAGCATCTCGCTCGACGCGGGATACGGGAACGCTCGACCATCCACCTCACGAGCCCCTTGCCAATGGCGATTCCGATCTCGAAAGTGACCTCCGCGGCCCTCGCGGCGATCCTCGACAAGGCCGGGATCGAGTGCTCGTTCGGATCGATGGTCGGGCGACTCGATCCCGCCGGCGGAATCGCGCATCTGACCGACGGACGACAAGTTCCGTACGATCTGTTCCTCGGCATACCGGTCCATTGCGCTCCTGAAGTCGTGCGAACCTCCCCCTTGATCGAAGACGGCTGGATCCCGGTCGACCCCAAGACGTTCGAGACGAAATTCCCCGGGGTCTTCGCCGTGGGCGACGTGACCAGTGCTCCGGTGCCTCGGGCCGGCGGCATGGCTGAAGGCGAAGCGAAGACGGTCGCCGCGGTCGTGATCTCACGGCTCACCGGTGGTGCGCCGCCGCCGCCGTTCGATGGCGCCGCGGCGTGCTATATCGAAACTGGCGACAGCGTCGCACGAATCGACGTCAACTTCATGTCCTACGACGTTCCCGTCGCCAAGTTCAATGCACCAAATGACCAACTGGTCGCCGAGAAGCACGAGTTCGGGACGACGCGTCTGACCCGGTGGTTCGGTTACGACGAACCCACGCCCCGCGTCTGATCGGTGAACGCGAACTAGTGGCGCGCGTTCCAAGAGGGCGAGCCGATAGGCGAGCCCTCCAATGTGACAGTGGCATTTCTCGACTGCGCTAGCAGGCGAGCGAGACCGATCAGACGTCGAACGTTCACCTAGTGGCGCGCGTTCGACGGTCAGAACGTCTGGTCGAGCGCCCAGGGGCCTTCGGTGAAGGGGCGGGCCAGGAGCT
This sequence comes from uncultured Acidimicrobiales bacterium, assembly GCA_964390555.1. Taxonomy (GTDB): domain Bacteria; phylum Actinomycetota; class Acidimicrobiia; order Acidimicrobiales; family SHLQ01; genus CAVTWS01. Next base: position 25,294 of record CAYMJU010000196.1, read on the forward strand.
TCATGCTGTACTCGATCCGGCCGGTCGATTCGGGTGGGCCGGTGCACAGGATCAGCGCGGCGTGGGCCATGGCGTCGTCGGGTTCGACGGGGACGTTGTCGGGCGTGTGGGGCGACACCGCCGCGACGCCGGGGGTCATCACCAGGCCCATCGTGCCGAGAGCGTTCACCCGCACGCCGGAGCCTTCGAGCTCGGCGGCCAGGCCGGTGGTCATGCGGTCGGCCGCGGCCTTGGCCATGCCGTAGGGCGTGCAGCCGTCGCTCGCCCAGTCGGGGTAGGGCGGGCCCATCGGGTGGCGGGCCTGTTTGGACGTGATGTTCAGCACCCAACCCCGACCTCGCGACACCATGCCAGGGATGGCGAGCTGGCACAGCCGAAAGGGTGCGTGCACCATCATCGAGAACGTCAGGTCGTACTTGCGGCCGCTGATGTCGAGCGCCGGGCCGTAGAAGTTCACGCCGGCGTTGTTGACCAACGTGTCGACCGGGCCGAGTAGCGCCTCGGTTCGAGACACGATCGTCTCGACGTCGGCCGGCACCGTGAGATCCGCCGGCACCGCAACCGCCCGCCCACCGGCGGAAACGATGCGCGCGAGGACCTCGTCGATCGAGCCCGGCAACCGCGACGTCCCCGGCGCGACCGTTCGAGCCACGAGCGCGACCGCGGCGCCCTCAGCAGCGAACAACTCGGCGATGTGCTGGCCGATGCCGCGGCTGGCCCCGGTGACGATGGCCACCCGGCCATCCATGATTCGCAACGCCGGTACCTAGGCCAGCCTCGGGGGCTGCGCCCCCGGCGGCGCGAGCGCCTCCCCCATCGCCGCTCGGCTCCCTAGCGGTCGCTCGATCGGCCGGTTCTCGGGCCCAGAAAAACTCGTCACAAGATCACGTGTTCCCGTGCCCAAGAACCTAGGAGAGGACGAGCTCGGTGGGGTCGGCGGGCGTGAAGTTGTACACCCGCGACGCGTTGCCGATCGTGATCTTGTGCTGCACGTCCTCGGGAAGGTGCCCGAGCCACTTCCCAGCCAGGGCGGGCGTATCAGGCCAGGTCGAATCGGAGTGGGGGTAATCGCACTCGAGCATGACGTTGTCCTCGCCGATGATGTCGAGCAGGCGTAGCCCTGCGTGATCCTCGATGAACGTGCCGAACACGTGGTCGCGGAACAGCTGGCGGATGTCGGTGTCGAGCGAGAAGCTCGCCGCGCCCTTCGACTCGCCGCGGTCGTGGGCGGCGTTCATGTTTATGTCGAACCGTGACGCCCAGAACCGCTGCTTGTCGATGACCTGCTCGGCGCGTTCGAGGAAGTAGGGGATCCACCCGATCGACCCTTCGGACAGGGCGATCTTGAGCATCGGGTAGCGCTCGAAGTTGCCGCTGAACAACCAGTCGAGCAGGGTGCCGGCCTGGTTGGCGGCGGCGGAGTAGGCCATGAACGCCAGGGTCGGCATGTCGTCGGAGGTGCGTATCAGGTTCGACGACGAGCCGACGTGCATCGACAGCACGTACCCCGTGTCCTCGCACGCCTGGAACACCGGATCCCAGTAATCGGTGTGGATCGAGGGCAGGCCGAGCTTGGTGGGGTTCTCGGAGAAGGCGATCGACTTGCCGCCCCGGGCCGCGGTGCGCTCGATCTCAGCCGCCGCCGCGGCCGGGTCCCACAGCGGGATGATCATCATGGGGATGAACCGGCCGGGGAACGCGGCACCGAACTCCTCGAGGATGAAGTCGTTCCACGCCCGGACACACAACAAGGCCAGCTCGCGATCCTTGGCCTCGTGGAAGACCTGGCCGCAGTAGCGCGGGAATGACGGGAACATCATCGACGACAACACGTTGCCGCGGTTCATGTCGGCGACCCGTTCGGCCGGGTCGTAACAGCCGGGTCGCATGTCGTCGTAGGTGATCGGTTCGGGGCTGAACTCCTCGCGGCGCTTGCCAGCGACGGCGTTGAGACCGGTGGTCACGATCTGGCGATCCTCGTAGGCCCAGTACTCGGATTCGCCGTCGCGCACGATGCGAGGCCCGATGTCGCGCCACCGCTCGGGCAGGCGCTCCTGCCACAGCCGGGCCGGCTCGATGAGGTGGTCGTCAACGGAGATGAACCAGCTGATCGTCATTCATGGCTCCAGGGGTGGAAGGCAACGCTACCCGAACAGGCCGGTCAGGCCGATGGGACCGGACTGGCGCACTAGGGCGGCGCGGGTGGCGGACAAGCCGAGCGGCAGACGACGCAGAGGTTGGCTGTGGCGCGACAGCCACGACACGGGGGCCTCGTCGCAGAAGCCGATGGCACCGTGGAGCTGGTGGCCGACCCGGAACACGACCTCGGCTGCCTCGATCACCGCCATGCGCAGCGCGAGGGCGTCCGCGACGGCATCGTCGGGCCGAGCGCCGAGGCTCCACAGGGCGAACTTGGCGAGCTCCTCCACGCCGACCCGTTCGAGCTCGGCGTCGGTGAGCTGGAATTGCACAGACTGGAACGACGCCAGCGGCTGGCCGAACTGCTCGCGCTGACCCACGTAGTCGCAGGTGATGCGCACGATCCGGTCGAGCATGCCGAGCAAGGTGAAACACGGCAACACCAGCCCTAGCGCCAGGTCGGCGGCGCCACCATCGTCGATGCCATCGACAGTGGCGAGGTCGAGGTCGACGACGAACGCCGCGTTGCGAGACGAGGCGACAAACGCCCGGGGTTCAGCCGAGAACCGCCGGCCGTCGAGCCCCACCGCGGCCCACGAGCCGTCGAGCCCGTCGAGCCCTTCGAGCGGCGCGGCCGGCGTGCGCTCGGCGACGACGAGCAGACCCTGATCGCCTGCAGTTCGGGCCAGCCGCTCCGCCACCGGATACGGCAGGCCCCAGTAGCCGGCGCTTCGGCAGAGCACGGCGGCGGCTTCGAGCTCGTCGGCACTGCCGCGCGGGTCGATGTCCCACGCGCCCAACTCGGCGAGCACCGGCGAGGCCAGCTCGGCTCGACGGGACGGATCGGCCTCGGCCTGCTGCAACAACGCGTCGCCACCGGCAGCTTCGATCGCCCGCCGAGCCTGGCGGCCGTACTCGACGGCCTCCTCGCTGAAGTCGGTGATCACGACGCCGCCGGCGCCGACAGCAGGGCCCGCGCCAGCAAGATGCGTTGCATCTCGATGCTGCCCGAGGCCACCGTCGACGCCTGGGCGTAGCGCCAGTGGTCCTCGACGGCGCGCCGGAACCGGGCCCCGACCTCGCCGGCCAGCGGTGCGTGGCCGGCGATCTCGCGCAGCACCTCGGCGCTGTCCTGGTCGAGCTTGGTCACCGCGATCCGGTATACCGCGGTGTCGGCGGGAGTGACTCGACCGGCGCTCTGGGAGGCGACAACCCGGTAGGCCAGCAGGCGGGCTCGGCGGCAGTGGGTGAGCATCCGCACCCACCGGCTGTGCAGCTCGGCGGGCAGGGTGTCCCAGCCGTCGCCGAGCGCGCCCGGCGCGTTCTTGAGCAGGCGCTCGCACCGGGCGTAGCGGGCGATGCCCACCCGCTCGAAGGCGAGCACCTCCTGCACCACCGTCCACGCCTGATCGACGTGACCGAGGACATCCGCCTCGGTGACCCACAGGTCGTCGAGGAACACCTCGTTGAGATGGTGGGGGCCGAGCATCGATGCGATCGGCCGAA